>JASJCP010000262.1 GCA_030065935.1 Xenococcaceae cyanobacterium MO_167.B27 | reverse complement strand
TAGCATAGCGTATTAGAAAATGTCTGTGGACTTCATTGCGACGGGGAGTATTGGTCACGATGCTCTAGTTGGTGGGGAAAGAAGCAGGAAACTAGCATCGTGAGGTGTTAGAATCCCCCGTTAAAAATCAAAGATTTTTAACGGCGGGAGAATGTCAATACATCTGCTGTTATATTTTGGTTATTAGCAGTGTTCTAATTAATTTACACCGTCCTATTTCTCAAGGATTTATTGTCAAGCGGGTTCAGATAGTTAAAAAAGCATCAGGTTGGTATGCCATTATTTGTATTCAGTCAGATGTCAAAATCCCATCTCCAAAGCCTCAAGGAAAATATTTAGGAATTGATTTGGGAGTGTCCAAGTTTATTGCCACTTCTCAAGGTGAACTAATTGCCAGACCTAAGTTTTTTATCTCACTTCAAAGTAAGCTTAAATGGCTACAAAGAAGATTATCTAAAAAACAAAAGGGGTCTAAAAATCGACTTAAAGCTATTCAAAAAGTAGCTAGACTTCATGAACATATTGACAACAGTCGCAAAAACTTTCATGATCAAATAGCTCATCATCTTTGTGACCAAGCTCAAGTGATCTTTGGTGAGGAGCTAAACTTAAAAGCCATGTCAAGAGAGATGTTATGTAAACACACCTTGGATGCAGGGTTTGGTGGTTTTCTAGAAATCTTAAAGCACGTCGCCAAGGATAGAAATGTCTATTTTGAAAAAGTGGATGCTAACTTTACCAGTCAAATATGCCCCAATTGTGGCGTAGTTACTGGCAAAAAAGATTTGTCTCAACGAGTGCATAATTGTTCTAATTGCGGGTTTGTAACTGATAGGGACGTTGCTGCTGCAATGGTAGTCGAGCAGCGTGGACTTGCAGCCCTCGGACTGGGGGTCAAGCTGCCTGTGGAGGAAGATGTTATCGGGGATATCTCTAAAAAGGTATCTAGAGCATCCCGAAGAAACAGGAAAGCCTTATAGTGATATGGGGAAGCCCGCGCTCTTTCCCTATGGGTCAGCCTCGGGAGGAAGTCACGAAAATAATAAATCTTGCTACTTAAACCATTGTGAAATACTGATGAAAAAACTCATTGCTACTTTTCTAGTAATCTTGACATTTTTCTGGTGTCTGACTCCTTTACCCGTATTGGCTTTTGATTTAGAAGTAGGACAACAAGTTAAATTGAAGACAAAGACTGATTTAGGAATTCCTCTACACAGAAAATCCTCTACTAGTCTTATCGGACGTATTAAAGATGGAACTTGGGCGCAAGTCCTCGATACAGCTAAGGAAAAACATTGGTTAAATATCAAAACTGCTGATGGTCAGACAGGATGGATTATAGATGATTATGTATCTCAGGTTCTTAATAAGCCTATTTTGCCTAACACTAATAATAACGAGACTTCGGCAAAAATTAAGTTAAAAAAGGACTAAAGACCTTATAGATAAATTGTTTTACCGTAACTGTCGGCATTTGTTTGATTAGATGCTTCTGGTGATTATGCTTTGATGAGCGATCGATCCCTTGGTTGTTCGATGATCTTAACTGCTTCTGTTAGCCCGTCTTCTTCGGCAATCTGACTTTGCATATCCAGAGAAGATTGTGAGAAGTTTCCTTCCAGCAAAGTTTTTACGGTGCGAACGAATTGGGTCACTGTCAGTTTGGACAACGGAATAGGGGCTACACCAAGTCCTGCTTCCCAGACTCTCTTGCCCCAGAACATCTGATCTCCAAAAGGGTACAAGACAGGACAAATCATCATGGGAAGACCTGTTTGAAGTGCGATCGCTGTAGTTCCAGCCCCACCATGATGCACAACCCCATCCGCTAGTGGAAACAACCTGTCGAAAGGCGCGTGGTCGATCACTAACACATTATCCCTTTCAATAATTGAAGCATCTTTCAGCCCCCATCCTCTGACTATGGCAACTCCCACGTCCAGTTCCGAAACAAGAGCAGAAATAAACTCATTAATATCAATCTTAGATTTGTAGGGCATACTGCCAAAGGTAATAATAAGCTTCTTCTTCGAGGTTTCAAAGAAAGAGGTGATGTCCACAGGAAGTTCAGATGACGAGGTATCGTCGAACCAGAAGCCAGTAAAGTGGTGATGTGAGGGGTAATCCAGGGGCTTTGGCAAGAAGTTAGGGCTGATACCGTACAAGATTGGTGTGTCGAGGAACTTGAACTTGCTTGGAAGACCTTGCTTGGAGCAAAAAGCATTTACAGGATTCTTTACTGTGCCTATTAAGGCATTTGTCATCCTGAAGCTTAGTTTGTTGAGGAACGCTGGTATTGGAAATCCACTAAAAACTGGAGAAGGGAATTCCTTTGTCGGGGTGAATACTGGAACCACGTAAGCTTTGATCAATTTCTCTGGGAATAGAACTCCGAATGTGTCTATCAAGCACTTGGGGTGGTAAACCACTACATCAGCCCAACTTGAAACCTCGAAGAAGGTTTCTAACGAGTTTTCGATTATGGGATATATCTTCTCCCTGAGTCTCTTTCCGATAGTGAGTGGGTTGCTCCCAATGACCTTTTTCATTTCATCGCTATCTACCAACGCCCTGTAATCCCCTTTGAAGGGAAAGAACTCGACCGAATATTTGGCAGCAAGGGGCGAATACATTTCCGCTGTAGAGAGCCTGACTATATGACCGTTTTTAGCTAGAGCATTTCCAAGAATCAAGAAAGGCTGAACATCTCCCCTTGAGCCTATAGTACAAATAGCGATTTTCATTTTGATATCGATCGCACTATTTAGAAGTCAATTAAAGTATATCAGTCACCCATAGAGTAACTGATTACTTATCGTGATCGCGCCTTAACAGGATGGGAAACTCTAAAGATTTAGAACCAGCCATACGAGACAATACTAGGCTTATTGCTACTGAAAACAACAGTAAAGCTATCCTAAGTAACCATTTTTGCTGAATCATGGTTTTTGCTATTTAATATTTATTTTTATTAGTTCTACGAGACATCTTATGTCCACTCTGCAAGACATTAAACCACCTGATTTAAAAACCGATCGAGCGCGGGAATAAAAAGCTCTGGTCGTTCACTGTAGGCTGGATGAGTACCATTAGGTATTACTAACAGTTAACTGCTAGCAAGTCTTTGACGGAGTTCAGCGCAATGAGCCACAGACATGATGATTTAACTTGGTAACTCCGTCGCTTTTAGCGGGGAGAGGAAAAGTAATTGACCGCAAAAGCTGTCAATAAAATTTAAAGATATGGGGTTTTACCGACGAAACAAGCTTCTTTCGGTATGTAAAATCTTTAGAGTTGCAAGAATAGTAAAAGTAACCTGGCATGAATGGTATCTTTTTTTTGATGTTAGTGGTCAGGATTAGTGGCAGGTTTGACACTGCCTTAGTGCCTCGTTTGAGGTCTAACAGAATCTCCTTACTTCAGGAAGGAGATTGTCAAAAAAGGATCGCGGTCGCCAACCGCAATGAGAAATGGAACTCGAATGTTATCCACTCCCTCCCTGGATGACCATCTATACCGTCATCTTTCCACATGGGAACGGACGCATCCCAACAATGCCACCATCTGAAAAACCAATCACTGCACATTGCCGAATGCCAATCTGCTTCAGAATTGCCAAGACATCACGCTCTTGTTTGTTGCCCATAGGAAATCCCATTAGAACCCATTGCTGAACGACCACAGCCACGAGTATCGATAAGAACGACCTGATATTTTTGAGACAGGTGCGATCTCGGCTTCGCCGAGTCGCTGTCGCGAGCGCATCTCAGAAAACCAACCCATGTGTCCAAGTCCGCCATGCAGCAGCACAGGTGTTCCAGTCCCTTCACGTTCGACGTAAATCCGCGCCCCGTCATGCTCAACAAAAAAAGAGGATGTTATTGAAGATGGGATAGAATTTTGGGCAACGACATCTGTATAAGTTTGCTTTGTACTAGAAGTGGCAAAGGGAAAACCCGTTGCCATTGCCGTTGTCAGTAGAAATTGACTCCGCTTCATCTTGTCCTCCCTCAATCTGCCATCAAATCCTTAATACGTTTTTCAGAAAGCTTTGGATCGAAAGATACTCTGGGGTCTAAGGTTGCTAAGGGAAAACGTCGTGTCATCGGACGACGAAAATCAATCGACTCAACGTAAGCAACTAGGTCAGCATTTTGGGTCGATGCACCATTCTCATTGTATTTTTGGTAGTTTGGATAATCTGGAGCTACCGAATCCCAATCTGCATAAGCAGTTATACCCACGTTGAGAGTTTCAGGCAAATCAGGTCGGATAAACTGCTCTAGGACTTTCCATTCATCAGAGTTTTCTTCCTGATACAGTAGGGTAAACAGTTCACCAGAACGAGCAACCCTCAAACGCATCCATCCTTCAGGAGCATCAGCAATTTTCAAGGTCGAAAGACTGTTATAGGTTGACTTCATTTCAAATTGTGAATTACCAGCAGGAAAAGCAGTACCGACGCTGAAGAATAGCCAGTTTTCATTCTTTGGTGTCCAGCTAGCTTTGGTAAATGTTCGGGGTTCTCTAATAAACAATCCTGCTAGTGAAAAAGACCTTTGTGGTATGGGCGTTTGTGTCCCCTCGACTCGGATGCGGGTTGTGACGATAAAATCTCCTGTGACTTCACGATAGAGATGCCCTGCTTGATTATCTTCAAACCAGCCTGATGATTTAGGTTGTAATACTAAGCTGCCATTTTTTACTGTGGGACGTTGCCACTTCGATACCCAACCCTCTACCCGCAATTCTTGCCAACCTTGTAAGCTTTCTGGGCGATCGAATCGAGTGGAGAGCGATCGCAAATCCTGAACTACATTTGTTGCCATCTCTTGGTTAGTGACTGGCTTTTCTGTGGCAAATGCTGGACTAAATAGAATAATCAGAGATGCAATTATCATACTTCCTACCGCAAGAACTATTTTGCCTCTCATAGATACCCCTCTGTTGTCTTTAGCTTTTCTTAAGATAAAACGGAGCTAGTTATAATGTCCAATAGATTTATACAGAGTGATTAATAGCTTAAGACTATTAATAAAATCATCAATGGAACTAAGATACCTCAATGAGTAAGGGAAAGCGATCGCAGTTTGAGATAACCATATATTTGAGATGTTTTAGTCCCGCGATCAAGATTTAAGAATGTCTGAAAAGTAGTTTTTGCGATCGCCAGTTCAGTTAACTCAGGGAGCGCGATCAGGCGTAGCCTGGCACTGCGTGAGAGGTTCACTCGTTCCTCGTGATCGCCATTGCCAGTCATAACTACAATTGCATAAGTCTCAGAACAACTAGTCTACCAGAATCAAGCTCTCCACTCAATTTTGATGACTCAGTAAAAAGTACTTTACCTTATTGTTTAAGTCAAAAGATGCGACTATTTTTGATTACACCCGATCTGAGTACCAAATTGTCACAAGAGTGGATATGGGCTCAATTTACCGTATCGAAAATATTGACGCTCGGAACGAAAGTGAAGGCAGAAGTATTTAGTGAAAGAGAGGAACTCACAGAAAGCAAAACGGCAATTAACTCAGAAGATACATCGCTACTAGGTTGATAGAGAAGATGAGCATCGCTGACTTCTCCATTATCTTCAAATTCGAGACGGTATTGTTCTACTTGCCCTGCTAGCTGAATTACATCAAATCTCGGGTCAAAATCAGTAATTAGAGCAAAGTCTGATTCTCCTAATGTATTATCATCTCCATCATCATACAAAGCAAAACTATCAATACCAGCAATCCCGACAATAATTCCATTCAAAATAAAGCGATCGCTACCTGTTCCTCCTGTTAAGGTATCATTCGTCCCTGCACCATTCTCTCCTGAATTAAAAACACCATGATCTCCAACACCGTTGAGAATATCGTTTCCATTTCCTCCAAATAGAAGATCGTTGCCCAAATTACCCTCTAGACTATCATCACCCTGTTGACCCAATAGAATATCGTTGTCCGCTCCTCCAAGGAGACTATCATCACCCTGTTGACCTAATAGAATATCCTTGCCTTCTGAGCCAAAGAGACTATCATTGCCCTGTTGACCCAATAGAATATCCTTGCCCTCTGAGCCAAAAAGACTATCATCCATTGCTGTTCCGATTAACAAGTCAGGAAAAAGTGTTCCGTCAATATTAGCCATAATTGTTAATTATTCTTGAAATAGTTGCTCAATAGAATTTGATTAATAAGAGAGAATACCAATTTAAGGATTTATTATAAAGGTAAATTTCTAGAAAAAGTTAAAAATCAAGGTAATAAGCTAATCAATAGCTAGTCAGTAGTGGCTAATTGCTCACTTTCACGTAACTTTTTCTAATTCAAATATCCCTATAATCTTGCTTGGCTCAACGTTTAAAACTTATTCAGCAAACCCTACTTAAATCGAGCCAACTGATCAGCTTTTTCAATTATTGTTGATGAGTAAATAGTCACTTGTTGTAACTTGTTTAAGTAAACTCCGTATAAATACTGAACCCTAGCAGCTTTTCACTTAAAAATTATTTCTAAATAACTAAGAGATAAAATAATTTTACATTTTGGATATATTTTGACAATAAATTAATAAGTTTTTATTTACTTATAGTTTGTGTTGAAGAAAAATATATATATTTTTGATTTTTATTTAATAATAATATCTACCCAAAAAATATATATTTTTGAGAGATAACCTCAAAATATTTTTGACTATGGTTCTTAATAATAATTCTTTCAAAGATGTCACAGATAGTGCTGGCATTGTCTGGTCAAGACACCGTGGAAATGAAGCGTTTAGCACAGCTTGGATTGACTATAACAATGATGGCTTCCTCGACCTTTGGATAAGTGGACATGGTCATAACAATAGTACTCCCCAAAATCCTACAGGTAAATTTCCCGCTTTATATCTCAATAATGGCGATGGTAGTTTTACCAACATCTTTACCGAAGATTGGCGACAAGGAAGTGGTGGTGATACTAAATCCGATTTAGAAAAAATACTTATAATAAGATAAGAGAAGAGAATAATGATCAATGCCCAAAAAAGCCTATCTAGCCAAACACTTTAGTTCTTCTGAACTGAAAGAAAAGTATCTCAAAAGCACAGATCCGATAG
>JASJCP010000075.1 GCA_030065935.1 Xenococcaceae cyanobacterium MO_167.B27 | reverse complement strand
GAATAATTTAATAATTCTGTAAATTGTTGTCCTTTCGGCATTGACTCATAATTCAACACTATTGTGTATTTTTACTTGGTTACAAGATTCCGTAAAACCCTTGTCCTATATGGATTAGGCTGGCTGTCCCCCCGCCAGGTGTTTATGCTAATTATATTCAGCCAGAAAGACACATTGTATTACCCAAAACAAAATTAACCAGAGTTGAAATTGAACTGTTCTTATTGATTGCAGATATTTAGTATTTTAAATTTCGTCCAGAGTCTAATCCTTGCTTTCTATATCTGTATAATCCCTTTTCTATCTGGAATTGGTGGCTCAGTGTGGCTCAGTTTTTGGCTCATGAGTCTCATGGGGTGATAGGGAAAATTCCACTTTTTAATTAAGTAGAAATACCTAGACTAATAGGTCAAAAAATAATCAACCTGCGATCGCCTTATTAGCAGTAGATAGTAGACTTGTTGCGTAATAAGAGTTGAAACGTCTGAAAAGCTTACTGTATAAAACTTAGAGATAATGGAGATTTCTATAGATAAGGTTGATTAATTCGCGATCGCTGGGAGCTTGTTCCAAAACAACCAAATCTATCTCTATTTGGCTTAAGTTTTCATGACTTTCCACCAGAAACGCCTTTATATCTTCATCTATTTCCATTTTCGTCCGTTTAAATCATTTTGCATTGACATAATTCCGCCGACGGATTGGAGGATTCAGG
This sequence comes from Xenococcaceae cyanobacterium MO_167.B27, assembly GCA_030065935.1. Lineage (GTDB taxonomy): Bacteria > Cyanobacteriota > Cyanobacteriia > Cyanobacteriales > Xenococcaceae > JASJCP01. The sequence continues at coordinate 27,631 of JASJCP010000075.1, read as the reverse complement.
CTAAGAATTCAAATTAGCTTGTAGTCCTGCTTAAATTATCTGGCTAAAAGCGATCGCTATCGACTCTCTTTTTTCAGGAGGAAAAGTAATACTTAAAAACTAACTCTTATAGGTGTTTTACCTAGTTTTGACTTTTAGAATTGTTTAAGCCCCCCTTTTATCTCTATCTATCGCTACTTTTTAGCAACAGTACGATTTTTATGATGAGACCTATATAAAAAATTTATGGGTTGCGCTTGGAATTACCTCTCAAAATCAACTATATTAAGATCAATCATATTTTAGGGACTTAAGTACTTAGGGCATTAATTGTTGAGCTGGAATTGCCTATGTAAAACTTCCTTTCCTTTTTTTTTACATTGATTATAAATTATAGCAGTTGAAAGCCTCCTAGAAACACAAGGGAGGTAAAAATTTATTGTCAGCATCCTCTGGTCTAAGAAATACAATACATTTCATAGTGTAACTTCGTTCGATATTTATTTGTAAATTTAATACTTGGAGGCAATATTTGTCAATGAGCAAGCCAAAGCAAAAAAGGAAACGGGGGGTTATCCTTACTCCTGAAGGGCTGGAAAAAATTGAAAAAGCCAGGCTTGAGTCGGAATACCAAGAAAATTTTGGCTCAAGGTACACTTACGAAAAAATAAGCGAGCTTACTAATTTAGATTTGAACACGATTAAGAGAGTACTGGCTTGCAACGAAGGGGTTGACAAGCGATCACTTGAAAGTTTTTTCCTGGCTTTCGACCTGAAGCTGATTCCAGAAGACTACACAAAACCCAATCCACATAAACGTCAAGATTGGGGAGAAGCGATTGGCGTTGAAGATTTTTATGGACGCACAAATGAATTAAATGAATTGGAACAATGGCTTCTTAAAGATCGATGCAGATTGGTGACGATTCTGGGAATGGGGGGGGTTGGTAAAACTTCCCTCTCAATTAAATTAGCACAGCAAGTTCAAGATCGATTCGATTGTGTTGTTTGGCGAAGTCTTCGAGATGCTCCCCCGCTCAAAGAGCTGCTGGCTAATATAATCCAATTTATATCAGAAGAGCAGATAACTGAAGCTGATTTACCAGAAAGTATCGGTGGAAGAATATCTTGTTTAATTGATTTTCTGCGCTCTTTGCGTTGTATTTTGGTGCTGGATAACTTGGAATCGCTGCTGTGTATTCATAGTAGAGCAGGACTGTGTCGAGATGGATATGAAGAATATGGTGAACTTTTTAGACGAGTAGGAGAAACAACTCACCAAAGCTGCTTGCTGCTGACGACGCGGGAAAAACCGAAAGAAGTAGCAGCACTCGAAGGAGAAACACTCCCAGTTCGCACTCTAAGATTGAAAGGTTTGCAAGAGAAAGAAGCAGAGGAAATTCTCAAAATTAAGGGACTCGATGGCTCAGAATCAGAATTGTCAAAGTTGGTTAAGCACTATGGGGGTAATGCTTTAGCTTTAAAAGTAGTGGCGACCACCATTCATGATTTATTTGGGGGAGATGTTTCCGAATTTTTGCGAGAAGAAATGGTAGTTTTTGGCGATATTCGCGATCTTTTAGAGCAACAGTTTGAGCGTTTGACTTGTTTAGAGCAAGAGATTATCTACTGGCTAGCGATTAATCGAGAACAGACGAACCTATCGGAGTTGCGAGAGGATCTGATTGCGACAGTTCCGCGACTAAATCTAATGGAAGGATTGGAGTCTTTATCAAGGCGATCGCTCATCGAACAAAATGGAGGTTGTTTTACGCTCCAGTCCGTGGTAATGGAGTATATTACTTGTAGGTTGATTGAGAGAGTTTGTCAAGAGATCGATACTCAAAAAATCAATTTTTTTCGTTGCTACGCCTTAATGAAAGCAACGGCAAAGGACTACGTAAGGGAAACACAAATTCGCCTCATTCTCCAGCCTGTTATAGAAGGGCTGTTTGCTGTTTTTAGGTGTAAAAGAGATATTGAAGAGCGGTTAACTCAAATTCTAGCAAGGCAGCGAGAGACATCACCAAGAGAGCCTGGATATACGGGGGGGAATGTTATTAATCTGCTTTGTCAGATGGAGACTGACATAAGGGGTTATGATTTTTCTGATTTGTGTGTTTGGCAAGCAGATTTAAGGAATGCTTGTTTGTATGATGTTAATTTCCAGAATGCGGATTTTGCCAAATCTATTTTTGTTGAAACCTTTGGTGGTCTTACATCGGTAGCCTTTAGCCCAGACGGAAAAATTTTGGCTGCGGGGGATACTAATGGGGAGATTCGCTTGTACCGAGTTGCGGATGGTAAACAGATTCTTCTTTGTCAGGGTCATAAAAACTGGGTTCCATCCCTTGCCTTTAGTCCCGATGGTAGTATGCTTGCTAGCAGTAGCTCAGACCATACTGTGAAGTTGTGGGATATTGGTACGGGTCAATGTTTAAAAACCTTGCAAGGACATAATGATGAAGTATGGTCAATTGACTTTAACCCTAATGGTAGTCTGTTAGCTAGTGGCAGTGACGATAGCACAATCAAGTTATGGGAAGTTAGCACTGGTGAATGCTTCAAAACTTTCCAGGGTCATTCCAATGATGTACATTCTGTTGCCTTCAGTCAGGATGGACAAACCCTTGCTAGTGGGAGTGCTGATAACACAGTTATGGTATGGGATATTAACAGGGGTGAATGTCTCAAAACTTTCCAAGGTCATTGTGGTGCGGTTCGGTCAGTTACCTATAGTCGAGATGGTCAAACCCTGGCAAGTGGTAGTGAAGACCAGACAATAAAATTATGGGATGTTAACAGAGGTGAATGCCTTAAAACTCTCCAGGGTCATTCTAATGGAGTATATTCTGTTACTTTCAGCCCAGAAAACGATCTCCTAGTTAGTAGCAGTCTTGACCAGAAGATAAAATTATGGGAAGTTAGCACTGGTGAATGTCTTAAAACTCTCCAGGGACATTCTAATTGGGTATATTCTGTTACTTTCAGCCCACAGGGGGATTTCTTGGCAAGTGGTAGTCATGACCAAACACTGAGGCTCTGGAATGTTAGCACTGGTCAATGCCTCAAAACTTTCCAGGGATATACCAATCAAGTCCTCTCGGTTGCCTACAGTCCAAATGGGCAAACATTAGCTAGTGGGGGTCACGACCAGAAGGTGAGGTTGTGGGATGTCAACACCGGACAAACCCTCAGAACTTTTCAAGGACATCAGGCTGCGATTCGGTCAGTAGCTTTTAGTCCGAATGGGCAAATCTTAGTCAGTGGGGGTCGCGACCAGACCATAAGGTTGTGGAATGTTGAAACTGGACAAATCCTCAAAACTTTTCAAGGACATCAGGCTGCAATCTGGTCAGTAGCTTTTAGTCCCGACGGTCAAACAGTTGCGAGTGGCAGCGAAGACCAAACAATAAAGTTGTGGGATGTTAAAACGGGTCAGAGCTTAAAAACTTTCCAAGGACATCAGGCTGCGATCTGGTCAGTAGCTTTTAGTCCGAATGGGCAAATGTTAGCCAGTGGAGCTTTGGAGCCGATAGTCAAGTTGTGGGATGTTGGTACTGGGGAATGCATAAGAATCTTAGAAGGGCATGAAGTTTGGGCTTGGTCAGTTGCCTTTAGTCCCAATAATCAAATACTGGCAAGTACCAGTATAGATGGAACTTTAAAGTTATGGAGTGTCAGTACAGGTGAATGTCTCAGAACTTTGCAAGCAGATACAGCTTGGTTACAATTCATTGCTTTTAGTCTAAACGGTCGGACAGTTGCCACTAGCAGTCAAGATTTCACAATTAAGCTGTGGGCTCTTAGTACTTGCGAATGCCTCAAAACCTTCCCAGGACATACAGGTTTGATATCCTCAGTTGTCTTTAGTCTCGATAGTCAAACTCTTGCTAGTGGTAGCGAAGATGAGACAGTTAGAATTTGGGATGTAAACACAGGTGAATGCCTAAAAACTCTGAGAACTGAGAAACCATATGATCGCATGAATCTTATGGGGGTTACAGGTTTAACGGAGGCAACTATTGGGTCGCTAAAACTGCTGGGGGCTAATAATAGCTAAGTAGGTGGGCAAAACTAAACGAAAATTGTTAGATAGCAAAGGGAGAAGAGGAGGCAGGGGAGGACTTATATTAAGTACCCAAGCAAAATTAGAAAGTACATTCGCCCATTCACTATTGCGTATTGCCTATCTCAACTATCGCTCTTAATGAACGCATAACTACTTATTTAGACACCCGTGTTTACTCTAGATATTCTTTTGTTTCTTCAATTAGCTGATTTCGGGCAGCAGTTTTAAGGGTCGAGGAATCTTTTTGCGGAGCGGTCAAAAGAAGTAAACTTTGAGCAAGAGAAATTAAACTATCATCATTGACGATCATTTCTAATTCAACGTCATCTACCTCTCTACCATTCACCTTTACTTCTGTAGAGGCACTGAGATATACTTCTGGCAACACTTCCTCTATATAGCTTTGCCACTCGTCTGATTTGATATAGGGAGTCTTTTTATTTCCCATTCGGTTCGTTTTTTGAATCTGCAACAGAGCATTTAAAATTGAAGCTCTCCAAGAGTTAGTAATTCTCCTTTCTACTTGAATCTTCAAGAGGTGAACCAAGAGGACAACAAGATAACTCTCAATCTTTTGGATTTTATCTTCCCGACTCATTGCCTCCAGGTCATTCACAATTTCTAAAGCTTTTTGGTAGTCGTAATGGGCGATCGCTTCTTTGAGGTCTAGAAGTTCTTGTGTCATGGCTGCTGCTTGCCAACCGAATTGATTTTTAGCACAGATTTCGGCAAAATTTAAAGCAGGTGCGCCAACACCTGCTTTGATTTTTTCCATTTTTGTATCCGTTGTTTGCCAACGGAGTGCCTTTGCTGTTTACCAACAAAAGTCAAACTAAAAACTATGTTATCACGGGATTCTGTTTTCGTATATCTAGCTCAACAAACAAGTTTCGTCTCAGAAATATTGCTCGCCGTAGAATTAGATTCTGCTGTACCTTTGGTCAGGCAGCTTTTGAGAGATTTAGGAGATGTGGTTGAAACCGATGGCGATGGCAACTGGCGCATCAAGACTGAGCAAGAACAGGGATTTAGAACCTGGACAAGCGATAGTCGCTATATTTGGTGCAATAGACAGTCTGGGGAGGAGATAGAAGAAGTTAGAGATCGCTCACTGTTATTAAAAGAACTAGAAAATTTACACAATCTGAGACAGGAATTATTTATTCATGCTCATAATACCGCGGATGAGCGAAGGAAAGACCATTTGTTAGCAGCAGTAACAGACAAAGATCGGCAAATTGACTGGGTTAAGCAAAAGCTTGACTTATCTGAAACAGACAATTATGAAATTGAGTTATTTATCAATTTCATCCGTCGCGATGGAGATACGCAGCCTAGGGCAGCAATTGATGAAACTACCGTCTCTGAATATGTTGAGGCAATGGAAGCAGGAGCAATCTTTCCTCCAGTTACGGTCTTTTTCGATGGGGAACACTTTTGGTTAGCAGATGGATTTCATCGGGTTCAAGCTGCGGAAACAATTGGGTTACTTAAGGTTACTGTTGAGGTAAAACAGGGAAGCTTAAGAGAGGCAATTTTGTATAGCTGCGGGGCAAATGCTACTCATGGCTTGCGTCGGAGCAATGAGGATAAACGACGAGCAGTGCTACGATTACTGGAAGATAGGGAATGGTCGCAGTGGAGCGATCGCTCTATTGCTCGTCGCTGTGGGGTTCATCACAAAATGGTGGGGAGATTGAGAAGCTCACTGGAGCTTTGCTCCAGTGAGCGAAAATACACCACCAAACATGGGACGAAAGCAACCATGAAAACTGAAAAAATTGGCAAAACAGACTTAATTAAAGAAAAACAACAAAAAGAGAATCAAGGTACAATCAAAGAAAGCTTAGATCTTAAAAAAGCTAAAAATAAGTCAATTAAGCCTCAGAAGAAAGAAGGACTTAACTATAAAGCTGGACTCGGATGTGAATGGTATGTAAAAGTTAATCAAGAAACATACGAAAGAATCAAGGACTATCAAGGAAGACTTGGAATAGCAACTTTGGATAGAGTAATTAACGAACTATTGGATTTGGCTCAAGATACTAACAGGGATGGCTAACAAACGAAAAGTTAAATCTTTAGCAACTAAATTAGTTGATTTACTGTGTATCCATAATTTTTGCTATTTTCCCAGTTACGAGTCTTGGGTAGAGAAGGGGACAGAAGATAGCTGGCGGGTTGTCCCCTATTCCTATATCAAAGAAATATCTAATCTTATCTTGGTAGGCTTAACCAGAGAAAAAGTCAGCCCAGAGCTAACTAAAGAAGTTTTGATCCAAATTGAACGCTGGATGCTTAATTCTGAAGGGGAGTTAGTTAGGCTAGAAACTAATAAAGGAAAAGCTTCTCGATGGTACCCACTCTGCCTAGTTGAATCTGAAGAAAATCCAACATCACCTCAAGTAGGCGATCGCGCGACCACAAAAATATGATCGTCACTGGATGATTCATCCAGTGAGAAAAAATATATTACTAAACAATTTTCTTTGGCATTAGTTATTGTTTTGAACATATGCTGGTAGAGACGTTGCATTGTAACGCCTCTACAAAGGTGAACCGTTAGTTTTAGAACCTTATTTGAAACAGGCTAGACTATTGGGGATATTGACTATTAAATCTAGCCCGATCTATTAAAGGTATAGATAAGCGGTATATATCAGTAAGCATTTTCAAGCTCGTTTGGCAATCCTTGTTCAAATTCCTCAACCAAAATGCCTTCCAAATCAAGTTCGATCGCCTTCAAATCTTCAAAGCTGTTCTCAACATATTTGATTTCTGTAGCAATTGTAATCATGATTCAATTCTCCCTATTGTTATTTTCGACAGTACTCAAGATTGCTAAAGACCGAAATATTCTTTTTTTTCGGCTTATAGCGCGAGCAAGTAATACCATTTCTATTTAAGGAAAGCTACAGATGACGCTCCGCACCAGACGGGTCGAAATATGTGTAGCAGTAATTTTTGGAATTGGTATAACAATTAGCTCTCACCTACAGGCTTTTACTCAACTTCAACGGGTTCAATATCTGCTGAAGTTTTGAGTCTGATATGTAGCCATCCCTAGGTGGGCTAAAACACAACAGTGCAGTTTCGTAAGAAGCTCTCGCCACGCGGACAAGCTCTTGGGGAGTAAGACCTGCTACCATTTCTACCGTCTGTTCTACGTGTTTTGCATCAGCTCCAACACTACTATGTACGCGCAGACAACGGGTGGCATGGGTGTTAGGTGGTAGCAATCCCTCCACCTTCTGGATATATTGTTCGTCAACAATTCCTGTTGCTAAACGTTCCATTGTATAAGAGTAGCCTACACAATCGATTGGGTCATCATCTTGCGCGCTGCGAGTAAAGTAATCTATCAAAGTCATCGCAGCAGTAGGTACAAGTGTTTTTACCACAGCCTCGGCATCATATCCCATCGACTTAATATCGAGCAGGGCAAGTAGGTCGTGACCTTTTTCCTCTTTGGCTTTTTGTAACGCCCACTCCTCCAAACTCCAGCGTTCCGCAGCACCAAAAGCTATAGCAGCTTCCTCCATTAGTTGCTGAGTAGGATAACACAGATGGTAAAAACCTGCCAGTCGCCAGACCCAGCGCGTTGCAGTCAAGGCAGGTGGTCTGACTTTTGAATTGACAGTGTATTTCGCAGCAGCGATCGCACCATCTAATAACTTACTGGTGGTAGCAATACCACCTGCGCCTTCCATCGGTTTGGTAAAGCGATCATCCGCAGAACAAGGTTGATACAACCAAGCACGGTCTTCAGTGGCTACTATTACTTTACCAGGGGCAATCTGTGCCCATTGAGCATTAGTAACAGGGGATGAAAAATTGCGATCGCTTGCTTGAACAGGGAAGAAAATCTTGTTGGCTTGTTTTTTAGCCGTACCGATGTTAGTATTGTTACTCATAAGAATCACAAAACCATTAATTAAACACTCGCGGTCAAGTCCATTTGTCGGCAAACTTAGGGAGCCAAGACCGCATTTACATTTTTCGGGTCACAAACAGAATTTGAACCAGGCTGATTTAGATATTGTTTCAGTGAAAAAGCCAAGAATAAAAAAAGCTTTCCTGATATCTGCTTACTAGTCAGTTTATGCCTTTACCCATTGATTAATGAGGTTATATAGAACAAAAGACATTGTCACTCGCTTCTGATGACAGAAGACTTTGAACTGAGTCTTAAGAGATTCGGGAATATATCCCTTAATATCTTCGTAGTCTTCTTCAGATGCTCTAGATAAAAAATTAGAAGTAGGCGTACCAGCTTGAATCCATTTTCTGATTAATTGCTCTAGTACTTCACTCATTGTTAACTGTCTCTGGGTACAGAGAACTTTGAACCGAAGTTTAAGAGAACTTGGGATGTCTGCTTTAAGAACCACACGATTTTCATCTTGTTCATTCACTTAAGAACTAAAGTAAAAAAGTACAAATGTTATTAGTCATTCTAGATATCTCAAAAATTTTTCCCAGTGAAGTTTAGGAATTTAAGAAAGAAATTGATCAGAAACCTATTTCTGATTCTTATACCTGAACTTCCGATTGAGAAAAATGACAAAAGCCTTCATTTAAGGTAGTTGTAGCGATTTTTTAACTACCTGTTACTGGCTACAATTTCTCGCGCTTGCTCTGATGAAGGGGGTTTGAGGGAATTGCACCTATGTAATTTCATTATATTGCGGTCTCGCCGAAGGCGAGTGCTGCCACATCGCCAAATTGGGTTCAATATATCTTTTTTGTGTCCAGGTATGGAGTAAAAAGAAAAAACCGCCAAGCGTGCTTGCTACATGAGCTTTCGGGTGGAAAATAGTATTTTTGTATGGGGTAAGTTCAGTTATACCAAATTGCGCTCATATTTGCTACAAATAACCCATCTAATACCAATACCCCACTTCCCCACTTCCCAAATCCTCACAAGGGTAGACTTTTTACATTTAAGCCTGAAATCAAGACTCCGAAGACAAGGAGGACAAGGAGACAAGGGAGCAAAAGCTGATCCTGTTCGTTCAAATGATAGTAGACACTCACGGATTTGTTAAAAACCTACCCTTGTGAGGGGACAAGGAGAGGGTTTGATGGGAAAGTTATCTAATCAAAAATATACAGTTTAAATGCGTCTTAGCTTAACTAAATTCCAGGCAGAACAATTAATTACTTTAATATAAATAATTAAAAATAATAATGACGCAACTCTTGAAAAGTTATGTGACTTAGATCAAGAAAAAATAGGAATTATAGTTAACTGAGCAACGATGGGACGAATTACTCAAAAGTTAAATTATACTGTAACAAATGACTAGAAAATTAAAGTAGCCTTCTATTAAAGCAATCTTGAAAAAAGTCAAAGCAAAAACTTACACATCGGATACTCGTCTATTCTCTCATCTTACCTATGATTGTTATATATAACAGCTAAAGTTATCTCTAAGTTCCTTTTTTTCACTGGATAAAACTAAATAAAAGTGGAAAGCTAAATAGTAAAAACAATAGGGGAAAATTCAATTATTTTTGAATTGCATCACAACTTTTATAATCTGCAAAGGCAAACAACCGTTTGTTTCTAAGATAAATAATATAATTTAGCAAAATTAAATACAATATAGAGTTTGAATTCTCAAATAACAACCATGATTTTTAAAATTTTTTACCAAAATCAACAATGTTAACTAAACTTAAAAGAGGCTTAAAATTATTAAAAACCAAGTTAAAATCTCGCCTATCTCAAAAAGTGATTTTATGTATATTTGGTGCAATTTTAGTAATCGAAGGTTTGATTTTTTTTCCTTCAGTTCAATGGCGAGAACAAGAGCTTTTATCTCACCTTAAAGAAGTTTCGGCTGGAAAAATTATGGGAATTTTAACTACTTATCCCAATATTTCTGAAGCAGAATTTATAGATTGTTTGAGTTTTCTCAAACTCAGTGATTCTTATATCCGAGGAGGATTAGTTTATCTATCTTCTGGGCAATTAGTAGGAACTTTTGGAGAACTCCCACAACTATCTATTTCTCAAGTAGATGATTATCGACCCAAGCTTAATGGTTCTTTCTACGATGATGTAGTTTGGTCTGGTACTCGAATGATGACGAAATACACTATTATTGTTCGTCACGATGCTTCTAATGTCAGAGCAAAATTGATTGACTATGTTATCAAAATATTGGGTTTAGTAGTTCTGATGTCTTTGTTTCTAACTGTAATTGTTTGGATCGCTCTCGAACCACTTGTGATTATGCCCATACTTCGTCTGCGACACGATTTACTGATTGCAGGAGAAGCTATATTGCGCGATCAAAAACCTCTTGATTTTTATTCCGCTTCTAGTCAACCTCAAGACGAATTGGGAGATGTAATTAGTGCTTTTAATAGGATGTTCTGTCAAATCACCAAAGCCGTTAGCGATCGCAAACAAGCAGAAGCATCATTAAAACTTAGTTTAGAGAGGGAAGAAATCTCTTCTCAGGCATTGAACCGCGAACTCAAAAAAGGTCACTCGATGCAGCGGAATTTTTTGCCTAGGGAATTATTACAAAAACCAGGTTGGGAAATTGCTGCTTTTATGTCCCCTGCTTGTCATGTAGCAGGTGATTTTTATGATGTTTTTGAACTTCCCAATAATAATGTAGCTTTAGTCATTGCTGATGTTTGTGGCAAAGGAGTTGCGGCCGCATTATATATGGGATTGTTTCGTAGTTTAATCCGTATTTTTTCAGGACAAAAATGTTTAGAAAAGACCAGCTATATTTCTGGAAAAAAATCTTATTATCTCCCCAAAGTAGCAGATAGTTTAGCTGATAATAATCCTCTTAAAGCTGTAAGTTTAACTAATGATTATATGACTAAGAATCACGGAGAACAATTTATTTTTGCTACGATTTTTTTCGGGGTTTTAAACATAGAAATAGGTAGGCTTAACTATATCAATGGAGGGCATGAACCTGTACTAATTATCGATTCTGAAGGTAACATCAAAGAGTCTCTTGAATCCACGGGAACTGTTGTAGGAATATTGACCGATGCCAACTTTAAAATTGAGCATACTTATCTTAATTCAGGAGATATTTTATTCGGTTATACCGATGGTGTTACTGAAGCTCGCGCCAGCAACGGTAAGTTTTTTAATAGAGAACGTTTGTTAGAAGTTGTTAATAATTCCTTCACTTCTGCTGAGGAAATACTGGAGACAGTCAAAGCTAAAGTGTTAGCTCATATCGGAGAGGCAGGACAATTTGATGATATTACTCTATTGGCAGTTAAAAGAAAGTAGAGGGAAACGACTGTTCGCTGTGACGAGATATTTGTTACATATATTCAACCAAATAAAACGGAGCCACCTATGCACTCGATCAACTTCCCCTTTTCCGACTTAATTGCTGGATATGTCACCCACTTTGATCGGGAAAATGATGTTTTCGGCATAAAAACCTCAGATAGTAGGGAGTTTATCTGTATTTTGACTCCCATGACCTATGCCAAACTGATTCAAAACTTAGACGAACCTTATCCCGACGCAACAGGGACAATGCGATCGCTGTTGCTCCCTGGGTGCTATCTCTTTACTTATGGCGTTTTTTACCCTGATAGTCCCAAATTTGAAGCTAAACAGCTTATTTTCCTGGGACGTAACCCAGAAGATTATCTGTTTGAAAAACCTAATTGGTGGGTTAATCAAGTCTTTGCCCTAGCTGACTTTTACTTCAAATCTCAGTTTGATGACGGCGAGATTAATTATCGCAACTATCGCACAAATTTAGCTCTATCAGGAGAGCGATCGCCAGATAATTTCCAGCAAGAAACCGATACTATTTCTCGTCTTGTCTACGGATTTGCCACTGCTTACCTAATGACAGGAGAGGATAGATTTCTAGAAGCGGCAGAAACAGGAACAGAATACCTGCGAGAACATATGCGTTTTCTCGACTTAGATGAAGGGATTGTCTATTGGTATCACGGTATAGATGTTCAGGGGATTAGAGAACACAAAATCTTCGCCTCCGAATTCGGAGATGATTATAATGCTATTCCCGCATACGAACAAATATACGCCCTAGCAGGACCTATTCAAACCTATAGGGCAACAGGGGATCCACGCATCCTGCAAGATACTGAGTTAACGATTAAACTCTTTCAAGAATTTTTCCGCGATCACAGCGAATACGGTGGATATTTTTCCCATATTGACCCTGTTACTTTAGATCCCCGCAGCGACGCTCTCGGTCACAACAAAGCCAAGAAAAATTGGAACTCCATCGGCGATCATGCTCCAGCTTATCTGATTAATTTGTGGCTGGCAACAGGCAAACCAGAATACCGCCAGATGCTAGAAGATACCTTCGACAGTATTGTCAAATACTTCCCCGACCACGAACACAGTCCCTTTGTCCAAGAAAGATTTTACGAAGATTGGTCTAATGATACCACCTGGGGATGGCAGCAAAATCGGGCGGTTGTCGGTCACAATCTGAAAATTGCTTGGAACTTAATGCGGATGTACAGTCTCGAACCCAAAGAAAAGTACATTCAACTAGCGACAAAAATTGCCGACACTATGCCTGCCGTAGGCAGCGATCGCCAGAGAGGCGGTTGGTATGATGTAGTCGAGCGCGTCTTGGGTGCAGGAGAGGAGATTCACCGCTTTGTCTGGCACGACCGTAAGGCATGGTGGCAACAAGAACAAGCAATCCTAGCCTATCTTATCCTAGCGGGTTGTCTCGATCGCGATGAATATCGTCGCTTCGCCCGGGAATCCGCTGCCTTTTACAATGCTTGGTTTTTAGATACAGAAGACGGCGGGGTTTATTTTAATGTTCTTGCCCACGGCATTCCCTATCTCAGCAGTGGCAACGAACGAGGTAAAGGGAGTCATTCCATGAGTGGCTATCATTCCTTTGAATTGTGTTATCTAGGGGCAGTTTATACCAATTTGCTGATAACCAAACAGCCAATGGACTTTTATTTCAAACCTTTACCAGGTGGGTTCCCGAATAATATTTTGGGAGTGTCTCCCGATATTTTACCTCCAGGCAGCATCAAAATTGGCTCAGTAGAAATAGACGGAGAACCATACGCTAACTTTGATGCAGATAAACTGACAGTAAAGTTACCAGATATAAAAGAACGAGTAAAGGTCAGGGTACAAATAGTACCTGCTAGTGACTTCTCGGCACAGTGACGCAGTACACGGAGAGCATCTGGGCTTCTCAACTCACAAGCTTTAAAGAATTTAAGTACTTGAATTTCTGAAAAAATGTCACAAAATTTCTTGAAATTGAACAAAATCGAGAATAATGAGCCGAAAAAATGGGGTTGGTGGATAGAAATCCGTACTGCTAATCCTTCATGCACCTATTACTTTGGAGACTTTTACAGTTTTACAGAAGCAGTTTCAGCACAATCTGGCTATATTCAAGACCTCAGCGAGGAAGGAGCTAAACTACTTGCTGTTGAAATTAAGCTGTGTCGACCTAAGCAATTAACCATCTATGAAAATGAATCAAAACATTTTTTAGACGACCCTATTTATCTAACACCCAATCCCCAAGAGCTTGTCCTTTAACCTTTCTCTTATTTACCTAAAACCTCACATCTATCGCGGAAAAACCGATCAACAATCATGATAGAACTCAATATCAAAACATTCGAAATAGTAACAGTAGTTGAGCTTACAGGTGATGTAGATGCTAATACTGCACCAGAAGTAAAAGATAAAATTTTGCCCCTATTTGAACCAGAAAGCAAGATGATCTTGGATATGACTAAGGTACCTTATATGTCCAGTGCAGGATTGCGAATGCTCCTAATACTATATCGACAAGCATCGATTCACCAGGTAAAGCTTTTGCTGGTAGGACTTTCTGAAGAAATCGCTGACGTTATGGAGATAACTGGATTCCTCAATCTTTTTACCACCAGCCCAACCATCGAAACTGGACTGACAGCACTATATTAGGATTAGGGAACTCCCTTCGGTATAGCTTAATAATGACAGTCAGTAGATCATCGAAAAGGTTATGGTGGAGACTAGGTTTGTCCGAGCGAAAGTCCCGCTTTTCATATTAAGTTGCTGGTACGCAGACCTCAAATAAGGTTTATTGTAACCCCACACCCCCCGGGAGGAGACTTAATAGATCTAGATATTGAACCCAAAAGAGGAGGACACGGGTGAGCGGGAGCACGGCTCACCGTAAGATGTCCGTATCGGTTTTGTAATGAAGTCTCCAAACCGCCCCACACCCTGCCTTCACCGATAAGTTTCTGATCTACTGACAGTAATGAACCCTCTGCCTTCCTAATTCTATTTATCCGCTAAAGAAAAATGCTAATAGAACGCATCGATACTCATCCCACCCATAGCCATCAAGACTTCAAACTGCGTCGAGGAAAACCATTTCCTTTCGGTGCAAGTCTGGTACCAGGGGGAGTTAACTTCTCCATTTATTCCAGTCATGCTACCTCCTGTATCCTGGTGCTATTCAACAAACACGAACCAGAACCAATGGTAGAAATTGCTTTTCCCGACGAGTTTCGCATTGGTAATGTTTATACCATGACCGTCTTTGATCTAGATTATGAAAATCTCGAATACGGCTATCGTTTTGACGGAACGTTTAATCCCCAGTCAGGTCACTGGTTTGATCGCAGTAAAATTTTGATGGATCCTTATGCCAAGATTATCGGGGGACGAGATGTCTGGGGCGTAAAGCCTGACTGGGATAATATTTATCAACATCGAGCCAGAATTGCTTTTGATGATTTTGATTGGGAAAATGATCGCCCTTTGGAAATTCCACCAGAGGATCAGATTATCTACGAGATGCACGTCCGCAGCTTTACCCGTCATCCCTCTTCTGGAGTAAAGAAAAAACACCAGGGGACTTTTGCTGGTATTCGGGATAAAATTCCTTATCTCAAAGAACTGGGTGTTAATGCTGTTGAACTAATGCCGATCTTTGAGTTTGATGAGTTTGAAAACAGTCGCACCAATCCAGAAACAGGGGAAATGCTGTTGAATTACTGGGGTTACAGCACGGTAGGCTTTTTTGCTCCTAAAGCTGGTTACGCTGCTACGGGAAGATTCGGTATGCAGGTAGATGAGTTAAAAGCCTTGGTCAAAGAATTACACAAAAACGGCATTGAGATAATTCTCGACGTTGTGTTTAACCATACAGCGGAAGGCAATGAGAATGGTCCAACTATTTCCTATCGGGGGATTGATAACAAGACCTACTACATGCTGACTCCAGAAGGCTACTATTTTAACTTTAGTGGCTGTGGTAACACCCTCAACTGCAATAACCCTATTGTCCGTAACATTGTGCTTGACTGTCTGCGCTATTGGGCGGAAGAATACCACATCGACGGCTTTCGTTTTGACCTGGCTTCAATTTTAGGACGGGATCCCTGGGGCTATCCCTTAGCTAACCCACCACTGCTAGAAACTCTGGCTTTCGACCCAATTTTAGCTAAGTGTAAACTGATTGCTGAAGCCTGGGATGCAGGTGGCTTGTATCAGGTAGGTTGTTTTCCAGCCTACGGGCGTTGGGCAGAGTGGAACGGTAAATACAGAGATACGATCCGCAAATTTCTCAAAGGAGATACGATTGTTGGGGAAATGGCTCAACGATTGCAAGGTTCTCCCGACCTCTATGCCACGGAAGGTCGTGGTCCTGCTACTTCGATTAATTTTATCACCGCCCACGATGGCTTTACCCTGATGGATTTAGTTTCCTATAACGGAAAACATAACGAAGCCAACGGCGAAAACAACAACGACGGTAGTAATGATAACGAAAGCTGGAACTGTGGTTGGGAAGGAGCAACCGACGACCCTGGTATTAATGCCTTGCGACGGCGACAAATTAAAAACGCGATCGCTATGTTGATGGTTAGCCAGGGAGTGCCGATGATTCTGATGGGAGATGAAGTCGGACGTAGCAAGCATGGTAATAATAACACTTACTGCCATGATAATGAAATCAACTGGCTGGACTGGACATTGCTAGAAACCAATGCTGATTTATTTAAGTTCTTTAAAGACTGCATTGCTTTTCGTAAAGCTCATCCAGTACTAAAAAATCGCTGGCATTTCCAAAACAAAGACTACGTAGGCAGTGGCTATGCTGATATTACTTGGCATGGGGTAAAAGCCTGGAACGCAGACTGGTCAGATAGTAGTCGTACCCTAGCTTTTATGCTTTGTGGTCAACACGCTAAACAGGGGACATTTCAAGATAACTATATTTATGTTGCCATGAATATGCACTGGGAAGTCCACTGGTTTGAACTACCAGGCTTACCCAATTCCCAACAATGGCATATCTTTGCTAACACGGGATGTCCAGCCCCTAATGATTCTTATCAGCCAGGAACAGAACCTTTATTAGCAGACCAATCAAAAATCTTACTCGGCGATCGCTCTTTAGTAATTCTCGTTGGCAAATAATACCAAAAATCAACAACCTATAAAATTAGAACTATGAGCTTGAACATAACTCTAGAAACCACTAACGACACCGCAAAAATTTTTCTATCAGGAGAACTTGATGGAAATACCGCCAATTCCTTTCAAGAAAAGATTGAAGAGATAACTAAATTTGATCTCAACTGTCTCGTATTGATAATGGAAAACTTGGAATATATGGCAAGTGCAGGGTTACGAGTTCTGATCTTCGCTAAACAAAAGATGGGTCCTAATGTAGATGTATATATTGTTGGGGCGCAAGAGATGGTAGTAGACACTATTAAGAAAACAGGCTTTCATCACAGCATTATTTTACTCGATGAATACGTGTAAAGGCTTGCAAAAACTCCTTGCTTTGGCTGACAATAATTACAGTTGAAGCTCTAACTGGACTTTAGGAAAGCACTCCAAGAAATCGGCTAAAATAGTTGTGTACTATTGCTTGTACTTGAATTTGACTCTCGCTGGCTCGATGAAAGAAATAACCCTCCAAACCTTACCCCCATGTTTTGAAAAATGGTGCGTCAAGTTTGATGATTTATGGGACTATAAAGCACAAAAAAAGCGATTTCGTTGTTATTTGGCGGGCCTATTAGGAGAAAGTAACTGATAATATTGTCGGTTCTTCTTATCACAATATTCATAAAAGGAATTCAAAAAATCAAGGGCTACAAAAAACCATGACATAAAGCGACAGTCTTCGTCGCTCCTTGGTGAGCGGTATCTAATTAGTAAATTAATATTAATAACATCCTGATATGTCCAGGTTTCCTCCATGGATATTATCTATGGATATATGGGGGAAAACTAGCGAAGCTGTCACCAGGTTCAATCTAGCTTGAAACCCTTGCCCCATAAGCATTTCAAAACCATTGTTTGAAGACTAATTCCATAATCCTTCAAATTTAGCTGCTGATAGCTGTGTATATCTAACAGTGTTCTGAATATTGGCATGACCAAGATAATCCTGAATGGTTCTCGTATCTACTCCTTTATTCGCCAGATAATAACCACAAGCATGACGGAGCAAATGAGCGTGAACGGGAAAATCAAAATCAGCCCATAAACCTGCTTGATGAACGATATGACGGATGGTTCTTCCACTGAGGGGAGCGTGACGATTGCTAGTAAACACAAAAGGTGAAGGTTCTTAAAACCCTCATTTCATCACCTTGAAGTGGATGACGACCAGAACGAGAACCTTTGATGCGTCTGATGTAAATATTCCCCTCTCTCAAATCAACATCAGACCATCGCAAACTAGCAGCTTCAGAACGTCTCAATCCATGACGATAAAGCATTAAGATGAGAACAGAATTTCTGAAGGAATACCATCCACCTTTACTCTTAATCGCCTCAATTAATAGTTTGACTTCCGAAGCAGTCAGATAGTCGAGAGAAATATTGCAGCTTTCAGTGTTTAGGGCAGTTAAAGTAATCATGACCCGCCCTCCTTGAATAGCTTGTACTACGTTGATTGTAGAAAAATCAAATTAGAGCGAATCAGCTATTTTTGCCGTCTCTAGTTAGAAGCTGCAAAATTATGAAGCTATGTTTCTAAAAATTTCTCAATGGGACGAACATCCCAGATTTGTGCCTCAATAAAGCGATCATAACGCCATGCTTCTTCAACTTTCCATCTATCTCCTGGCAATCCATAGGTTTGGACAACCTCCGTTATCTCATCTTTAGTAAAAACTTGACCATGAAATGGTTTTAAATAGGGTTTTCCTCTTTCCACCCGAGGAATATTAAAACTAGGCATACTATCAGGGTATGTGAAAGAGATTTGATTGCTGTCAAAGAGCGACAAAGGAATTTTTAACTTAATTGGGTTAGCCGAAGAAAAGAAACCACCTTTTTGAAACAAGTCATCATGCTCTCCTAGAACGAAATAAATAGGATGGTTCAGATATGGTTTTTTACCTTTTTTGACAAAATCGTTGTAAAGCCATGTTTCAATTTCGCGTCGCTCTTCAAGATATCCAGGATGCAACCAGGTTCTTTGTCCCGATTCAGATAGATTGGTTAATACTGCTTGTGCTTCAACGTTATCGTAGCTGCAAATATTCTTAAACCGAATGTTTCCCTCTTCGTAGTAGTAAGTGAGATAGTCAGGAATACTATACATTTTATTTGGTTTAAGTTTTAAATATTATGGGGTGGTCAACAAGATAATGAGAGACAGTAAACATGATATCTCTCGTAAATGAAACGCTCCTGGCAGCCAGAAGAACTAATCGAACATTGGACACTTATCCCCACTGAATTAGACCTTTTAACCAAGAAAACAGCTACCAATCGTTTAGGAATAGCTTTGTTAGGAAGGAGCAAAAAATTAAAATACCAGCCTGGACTCTGTTAGCCGTAGGAGCGTGAGAAGTCAAATGAAGCGCGTTTAAAGGCTGGTATTTTAATAAAGCGCAAGTCCCTTACTCAAATATTTTCAGTACGAAGGTCGTTTCCCCACATCCAAAGCTGACATTCCCCGCGATGTAATTCATTATTAAGAAGGCTAATACTAAGTGAAACGAAGACAATTTACCCGTTCATAGTTTTCAAACTTTGTTGGATGATCTAGCTACAATAACGTCCAACAAAGTACAGTTTCAATTAAACGATTCTAATCTCATATTTGAGAAAATTACTCAGCCTACTGTTCTGCAACAAAAAGCCTTCGATTTATTGGGTGTTTCGGTATTTTCTCCCCAGTAAAGAGGTTGACTAAATCTCCTGTAATCTTTGTCAAGCATAAATCCTAACGTTTTGTCAAAGGGGAAGTTCAGTTAAATTCTCCTAGAGTGACAAAAGAGAGTTAGTCCCTACGGTCGCCATCAACTTGATAGCTTCGTCAAGGGTCTTTGCTTCTTTAATTTTCTGGCGTAGCTATGGGGTTATGCCTTTTGCACGTGCGTTCATTTGTGATTTAGTTGAAGAATGACTGTAGCGATTGAGGATAATAAAATACCAGGAATGACTGAGATTTCAATTGATACGTTATCAATGATAAGTAATAGCACTGCAACTGCTGCTGGATTCAAGTAAGTATATGCCATTACTTTGCTTGGACCCAGAGAGATAGTTGCTTTTTGGTAGAGATAAACTGTAGCAAGTGTTGCACAAAAGACAAGGTATACCATGTTATAAAATGACTGACCTTGAATTAAGTTCCATTCTAGAGGTTGTCCAGAAACAATTAATGCTAATGTCATCCAAATTGAACCACTCACAAAATTACAAAAGACCAGAACAACCATCGGGTCGTTTCGATATAGTAATTTCGTGGAAATTGAATAGCAGCACATAGATAGTGCACCGATGATAAATATCAAATCCCCTTTATTTAGGGAGAAGGATAAAAGCAAATCAATTCGACCACTGAAGACTACCCAGCCTGTGCCTACTGCACCAAGAATATATACAGTGAGTTGTTTTAGGCTTATAGGTTGTTTAAAAAAGAACAAGCATAAAAATGCTGTAACAAATGGGACTAATGTATATAAAGTGCCTGTATTTAAAGATGTTGTTGTTTTTAATGACTCAAAGAGGCAAATAAAGAATACTGAATAAAACAAGCTCATTACACTTGCTCTCGGTAAGGTTAAAAATATTCTATTTCTCCACTTTTTTTTGGAAATAACTATAGGTAATAATATGAGTGCAGCATATAAAAAGCGTAATAATGTTAGTGAAAATGGATGAATTATTCCTGATAGTTTTGCTGAGACTAAGAAAGAGCCTGCAACCAGAAAAGTTGCTAGTAATACATATAAATGAGACTTCAGCAAGTGTACATTCTTGCCAAGGAATTTCTCAATCAAAAGAGGCAGGGTGTGCAACATAGCTGTTACTCCTGTTGTGAACTTTTACTCGCTCGGCGGCATCTCAAATGAGGGAGGCAGCTCTAGCTTACAAGGGTATGTTTTTGAGAATTCTAAGAGAAAATTAGGGTTTCAGTGATCACAGTCGGTTGACTTCCGAACGGAATAAGGGAATTGGACAGAAAAAATCATCCCATAATGTTTCAATGAACAAAGCTTTCAGGGGGACAGTCAGTTCCATTTCTATATTCTTCTAGACTCGGAGCTATGCCTGAACTATACTAAACCATGGGACAACTTTTTTTGTCGAAATCCCTAATAAGGCTTTTAACTCTGTCCACAATCCTCACAGATACCCAAATCTTAAAAGCATACCCTTGAAAGGGCAGCTCTGGGGATACTTCCAGTCGCTTGATTTTAATCGGAGCATCTGCTGTGGTGAACTGCCAGTCAACATAATGATTTCGTTGATTTCTACGTTTTTCCCAAGCTGTCACTTCTTGTTTCAAAGTTTCCTGGTCGGGAATAGGTTGATCGAGACATTGACAAGCTAAAATACTTAACTTAATCTCAGCCATATTCAACCAATCCTTGGCGATTGCAAAGGGAAAGAGTAAACTGTAAATAAGTTGAGCGAGAGTTAGCCACCTGTTTTAACGGGTGGCAGTGGAGCGAAATGGGGTTTTAAGCCCATGTATCCTCTATACAATTTCTACATCAAATCATATGGCAAGAACTTCGACTCCTGTAGAATATTTGCATAAGTCTAGTGGCATGATGATAAGGGTAATTAGAGGTGAGACTCCTGCGAAATAGAAACAACGGGCTTTTGCTGTCAGTATGACTATTAATCCTAAGCGTAAAGTTTTGCTCTTGGAGTGTTCCAAAAATAAGTAACAATCTGGCAATCAGCACATTGACAACCGAAGAAGAACAGAAGTACCAACACAACTAGTTTTCTAGCCAAGGTTGATAGGACTCTGTTTACTTTCTTTGGAGTAATCGCGGATAAATCCGCGATTACGGTACTTTTAGGGTACAGAATCCATGCTCTTTTTAAGGCATGGAGATGTCAAACCCTACCCCCAAGCTGGCAGTTAATCGCTCTAATTAATTCGCTGATGCCTGTAATTTTGAGCATGCTGTAGTGATCGACTCGGAGGTTTATGACCGTCGGAGTCTTTTGAGAGTAACCACTGTGGCTCTCAATGAATGAGTAATCATCACCATTAGCCTTAAAAATAGTTATAGGCGCAATGATCTGCCTCTCAGCTAGTTCGCGGAATGTGTACTTGGCTTCATAGGTCTGGTGTACAATTTTCATGATCCGTTTCACCAAATCCAAATCGAGGTTCTTATACATTGAGCAAATGAATGAGGCGAAGCTGTCTTCATCCTTTGCGACCTTCAAACACTCCTCCAGGGCAGGGCCGGTGATGCTCCCTGCAAAAACCGAGAAAAGAATTGTCACATAGACTTTGTTGCTGAATACAGCTTGATTGCCATGAATAGCTCCGTTCTCAGTTCGAACCTTTGGCGAGCCTGGAGCGATCAAAAAGAGATTTTCCACGCGCTCACCGGACTGCTCAAGCTGATGGGCAACTTCAAAGGCTACCCGTGCCCCAAAGGAATATCCCCAGAGCGTATAGGGACCGACTGGTTGAATACCTTTTATTTCTTTAATGTCTTCTGCGGCCATCTCACTAATGGTGGGAAATGGCTCCTCGCCTTGGTTGATTCCATGGGCCTGGACACCGTAAAAGGGTCGATTCATATTTATTTTTTCTGCTAGCAACCTCAAATTCATTGGGTAGCCCCCGAGTCCAGGCCAGCAATAGATAGGACTCTTTTCCCCCGTCGATGATAAATTTATTAGACGCGAAGAAAGTTCAACTTTATTACTATCGACCTTACGAGCTAGCTTCTCGATGGTTGGAGCTTCAAAAATAGTATGCAAAGGCAAGATACGATTAAACTCTTTGTTGATCTTGTTGATCATTGCTACAGCAATCAGTGAGTTGCCGCCGGATTCAAAAAAATCGTCGCATATCGAAACAGAATCCCATTTCATCGCCTTCTTCCAAATCTCGCTTATTCGCTGTTCGGTATTTGTACGAGGTGCAATGATAGACCGTTGGGCCATTTCGTTATTTACTTTGTCCGACACTGCCAGTGCTTTAATGTCGATTTTACCATTGGCAGTAAGCGGTAACTTATCCATTACTATGATCTTGTTAGGCATCATGTAATCAGGCAAAAAGTTGCGTATATCCTCTTTGACCAACTCTGCAGGACCTTTCATCTGGACGGAGTCTTCCTTCATCCCCTCGCTGATCCACTGTTCATGACTGACGCGACCACCAATACCGAAGTAAGAAGCGCCCGTTTCTTCATGACTGGCACTTAGTATCTTTGTTATCCGCTTTGCAGAAGGAAGATCGTTACCAGTTTCAGAGCTATATCCCGAAGACAATAGACCAATACTTTGGTTGTTCATCTGTAGATGTTGAAGCTGCCTGCCGAGCGCAAAATAATTTGCCCATTTACAGCTGCTTCTAGCAATCATAGAGATTCCAAAACTTGCTTGTCCGTAGGTTAGCTGATTGATGGCTATTACATGCCTCTTGAGAATGAGGTCGTCTGAGATTTTTTCCAAGCGACCGTCTTTGTATTTGTATTGACCTACAGGTAAATCAGCGATCTTTCCAGGATGACTTTGCACATAGATATCAACCTCAACCGATTCGGTCGAAAATGGTCTGACCTCAGGCACCACCTCAAAACTGCCCAGATAATAATATTGCTCGTCTGGACATACCAGTTTCTCCCTTACAGCGGGCGTATGCTCAGGATCTCCGATGCCAAGCTTATAGGCTGGAAGAATCTTGTCAAACAGGCCCAACATGTGACCAGTTTCGATTTCAAGAACCTCTTGAATGTTATTTTTATAAACTAGCTCGATCGCTTTTTTCTTTCCAATGAAGTGGAGTTTTATTCGTGTCTCTTCTGTACTATCTATTTCATTTAATAGTACTAATTGATGTTCTCCCGGATGGTAATAGTAGTAACCAGACTTCACACCAGCTATGTTGACTAATTCGAGATACAGTTGCGTTGCATACAATGCACCCGGTGATGCATAAGCGTACTTGGGTAATAGACGCTCTTCGCTGTAAAATGCCCCGAAATATCTCAAAATCTGACCTAATTCTATAAAGCTTAACCTATCCAAGCTACGAGAATCGGTCGAGCTTTTAGTCCGAACGCCAGTAACTCGTTCATCCAGCAACTGCATAATATCAGCTTTCTGGACGGCACCACCCTCGAATAAACGGTAGGATTTCCGAGCAAACGCCAATTGCCGCTGTTCCTCAGTCGGTGTTTTACCTAGAAGATCGATCGCCATCTTGCTAGACACACAATTCTCGTCATCGGTATCCCGATATCCAAGCTTCGACAATTGAGCTTTGACTTGAAGCTTGTTTTTCTTCGACAGATGGTGCTCTCCCTGGACACCCTGATCCATCACAGCAGCTTGCTTAGGACTCAATTCAATACATGCAATCAAATCAGAATATCCGGTACGGGAATTTTTCTTAATTAAAACAGCTGCGTTCTTAACCCAGTCATGTTTCTCAATTGCCAGCTTTACTTCGTCGAGCTCAATCCGAAACCCTCTAAGTTTAACTTGATTGTCTGCCCGCCCAACGAACTGAACAGTACCATCCTTGTTCCAATAGGCTAAGTCGCCAGTCTTGTACAGTTTGGCATCTTCAGAACTCTTCGAAAAAGGGTTGTTGATAAACCTTTCCTTAACCAAATCTGGTCGATTAATGTATCCGCGCGCCAGCTGAACACCACCGATGTATAGCTCACCAGTTTCTTCAACCGATGCTACCGATTTATTGCTGTTGAGAATGTAAAACTGAGTGTTGTAAACAGGAGTCCCAATTGGGATGGCCTTAGGATAATCAGCAATCTTATTTTTATCAACCTTAAAAGCGGAAGCATTGATAGTGCATTCGCTCGGACCATAGAGATTAGTTAAGTCGCATTTTGGCAGCGCTTCGATAGATTCTTGCGCCAGTTTTTTTGAGAGAATTTCGCCGCCGCTGAATACCTGTGTGAGTGACTTGCAATTGTGGAATATGTCGGTATCGAGAAGCGCTTGTAGCAGCGTTGGAACACATTGCAGAGTCGTCACATCATGTCGGATAATAGTCTCAATTAATTGTTCTGGATCTTTATAGGTTCCGGGGCGACTCATAATCACTTTACTGCCACAACAGGACGCTAGAATCTCCCATTGTGCTGCGTCAAAACTCATGGGTGTTTTTTGCAGAACAACTTTGTTTTGATCGAGCTTGCAAACCTCTCGCAGCCAATTCATCTGGTTGACGATACTGCGATGTTCAATCATCACCCCCTTCGGCTTTCCTGTACTTCCGGAGGTATAAATGACATAAGCTAAGTTGTCCGAATCCAAACCCTTGCTGAGTTCATCCTGTCCAGTTATGCCAGATGGTATCTCAAACTCATCGACCTCTTCGAGGGTAACAATTCGCGTACCTGGGGGCACCAGTTCCGCCAACCTAACGCGCAGCTTTTCCTCTGAAAAAACAATTTTGACGCCTGCATCCTCGACCATATATCTCAAGCGGTCTTCAGGATATTCTGGTGATAATGGCAAATAAGCACTGCCTGAGAACAGAATACCCCAAATCCCAACGATTAACTCAAGGGACGGCTCAAGGAAAATACCTACACATTCATCTACAGCTGCACCAAGATGCAGAAGATACGAACCCAAACGCGAACTCATTTCCGCGAGTTCTCGGTAAGTTAAAGATTCATGAGTACAATGATCGCAGACAACCGCTTCTCTGTCTGGCTGAGCCTGCACTTGCTCTCGAAACAAGTCAAGAAGAGACTTTGCAATTGAATCTTTTGACTCTGTGTTATCTAGCTTTTTAAGAGGTAAGTTTTTTGTTGGCATAGCTAATTTCAAATGTTGTAAAACAATGGGTTGACCTAGGCTATTTAATAATCAGAGAAATTAAAATTTAATGACTAGATTCTGAAAGAGCTTGAAAGCTTATTTGCTTTATTTGCTTGTTCCCTAGGTTTTTCATATATACATAATATCTCGTAGCCAATTAACTATTTTTAGGTAATCTCCTAATTAATAATTAACTATTTTTAGCTCCTTTTAGAGTTGGCACTGGTCAATTAAGATGTGTTGACAGATAATAGATACTTAGTAAAGTCTAATATCATGAAATGGTTAGCGATCGCATATTTAAGTGATGCTAAAGTCAATTAGTAAAAGCATTATATTTTATTTTGACTGTCAAAACTGTTTAAGTACCGTTAGGAAACAATGAGTTAAAAAAGTTTGTCTCATGGAACTGAAGCTTAATAGCAGCTGGGATATTTACTTTAACAACTACATATTTTTCATCTTCTTTCATTCACTTAAGAGCCTAAAATACAAAGTTTACTAAAAATCATTTTTAGGGATATTTAAGATTGTTCCCAGTGAAATTTAGGAAGTTAAGTTAGAGGATGTCTGAAAACGTAAGGATTCAGGTAAGCGGGGGATTGACAAATTGGTAAGTTACTGCCAAAACTTGTATGTGCTTTCCTATGATCAAGAGTTTGAATATCGAGTACTAAGACAAATTGGCTTTAACCAGGATGATGCCAAAGGCATTCTGCTAGAAGTGTATATTGCCAGTGAGGTGGCGAAAGTGGTAAAAAAAGAAGCTAGCGGGACTTTAAAGATGTTTGAGGGGCAGGAATCTTTTAAATTGCTGCTGTTGAGCAAATTTTTGCCGATTATGAGTATATCTAGTATTGGTAAATCCTTATGCTTGACGCTACGCTATCTGCGTAGCGCAGTTCTTCATAAGAAAAATGTTGAAGATTATATTATTCAGAGAACTGTTGAATGACTTATATCTTACCTCTCGATAGGATTAATATTGCTCAAATTTTTCAGCGATCGCAATACCAGAAAGCCCGCCCTGCCTAACTTATAGGTTGCTTGTCACCCCGTCAGGTCAGTGCCAGCGAACTTCCTATTACACCTACACGCCAACTGTTTGCCTTTCTTGCTTTTGAATTTCCTCTAAAAATACATTCATAAATTCATCTACTGAATCAGGATGTTTGCCTGTGATTAATCCCCCATCAATATACATTGTTTTAGTTCCATCACCATCAAACATAACGATGCCTCCTGCATTTTGGACATCGCAAATCAGGTTATGAGCACAGGTAACTTTGCGATTTTTAAGAAGTTCTGGTGACGCACAAAATAGCCAAAGGCTATGGCAGATAGTGCCAATCTTTAATTGATTAGCATCCATAGCCTTGACAGCTTTTCGGAGAAACTTAATAGCAGGAGCTTGATTCGGTTGACCGAGTTTAGGATGCGCTTCATACCGAAGGCGATCTGTTGCATAGGCACCGATTAAAATAATGCCTTTATAATCTGTAGGATTAATATCGTTGACTTCTACTGTAACCGTAACTTCTTCTGTCAGTTCGTTTCCTTTGAAGGTTAGTTGTTCTTGATTCCAAAGATGAGATATGTACTCTACTTCATAGCCATTGGCTGGAAAAAACTCATTGAATCTTCGGAACTCAGTGTCGTCGAAATGCTCTTCAATAAGTACACCAATTTTTCCTTTAGTCTGGGAAATTGTATTTGTCATGTCTATTTTTCTCATAACAACTATATAGATCTCAAAAACCTCTAGCCAAAAAGTAAGATTTTAGCAGACCGACTCTGTATTATTGTCGGGTCAAGTAGTCAGATTTATTTGCTCTTATTTAAGACTTCCAGAGCGAGAGAGTTTTAGCCAGTGAAGATTGAGAATTTAACTATTTTCTGGATGAAAATTTTTCTGTGGAAGAAGATATAAATTTTTTCTTTTAAGAGGTAAAAGTTAAAAGGTAAAAGGTATGTCAATTTTAATTTTTGGGTGAATCCGAATCACTGAAGTTAAGCCAACTCTTACCACTAATCACTCTTACCTCAAAACTCTCCAAGGTTTAGGTAGGGCTGTTTCAAAATGGGAGCTTGTTAAAGATTTTGGATGATAGGGAGATAGGGGAGTGGGGAAATGGGGCAATAAAACATAATTTTCTTAAAAATAAGCCCCGATAAGTTTTTAAAACTTACTCATTTTTCTGGTAAGGAAGGAGCAAAAAATTAAAATACCAGCCTTCATCAGTTAGCAGTAAGAGCCTAACAATTAAATGAATTAGTTAAAAGGCTGGTAT
>JASJCP010000261.1 GCA_030065935.1 Xenococcaceae cyanobacterium MO_167.B27 | reverse complement strand
ACTGATGAAGGCTGGTATTTTAATTTTTTGCTCCTTCCTTACCAGAAAAATGAGTAAGTTTTAAAAACTTATCGGGGCTTATTTTTAAGCAAATTATGTTTTATTTCCCCATTTCCCCACTCCCCTATCTCCCTAAAATTCAAAATCGTTAACTTATCTCACTTTGAAACAGCCCTACCTTCCCAAGGGGGGATTGAGGGGGGATCGTGAGATAATATTATTTCTTGGAAAGCATAACCAGATCCATGACAGAATCAAACTATCGCATTGAAAAAGACTCTATGGGAGAAAGACAACTACCCCATGATGTTTATTACGGAATTCAGACTCTCAGAGCTACAGAGAATTTTCCGATCAGTGGGATTAAACCTTTACCTACCTATGTGGATGCTTGCTTACTGATCAAAAAAGCAACTGCGATCTCCAATGGGGAATTAGACTGTATTTCTCAAGATATTAGCAATGCCATAGTACAAGCTACAGATGAAATTCTGCAAGGTAAACTAAGAGATCAGTTTGTGGTGGATGTATATCAAGCTGGTGCTGGAACTTCTCATCACATGAATGTTAATGAAGTGTTGGCAAATCGCGCTTTAGAAATTTTGGGAGAAGACAAAGGAAACTATAAAGTTATTAGTCCCAACGATCATGTTAATTATGGTCAATCTACTAATGATGTAATTCCCACAGCCATCAGAATTGGGTCATTATTGGCATTAGAACATAGTTTATATCCTGCCTTAAATAATGCGATCGCAGCAATGAAAACCAAGGCAGAGGAATTTCAAGATATAGTTAAATCGGGACGCACCCATATGCAAGATGCTGTTCCAGTTAGGCTAGGAGAGGGTTTTCGTGCTTGGGAACAGATTTTAATTGCTCATAAACAAAGAATTGTGACGGCGGAAAGGGATCTTTATAGTCTGGGTTTAGGGGGTAGTGCTGCTGGTACAGGATTAAATACTCATCCCCAATATCGCTATCGAGTTGCAGAGTTACTAGCAGAGTTTATACAGAAGCCTTTGAAATCTGCACCGCATTTAATGGCAGCTATGCAGAGTATGTCGCCTATGGTAAGTGTTTCTAGTTCATTACGGAATTTAGCACAAGATTTAGTCAAAATTTCCCATGATTTAAGACTTATGGACTCTGGTCCTCAAACAGGTTTTAAGGAAATACAATTACCACCAGTGCAGCCAGGGTCTTCTATTATGCCAGGAAAATACAATCCTGTGATGGCGGAAATGACCTCACAGGTGTGTTTTCAGGTGATGGGTTATGATACGGCGATCGCATTTGCAGCCCAAGCAGGACAGTTGGAATTAAATGTGATGATGCCCTTGATTGCTTATAATTTAATTCACAGTATAGAGATTTTGGGTAATACCATAGATGCTTTGACTAAGCGTTGTTTAACAGGAATTACAGCTAGACGCGATCGTTGTTTGAATTATGCTGAAAGTAGTTTGGCTCTTGTCACTGCTCTAAATCCTCACATTGGCTATTTGAATGCTGCTACTGTAGCCAAAGAATCTTTAGAAACTGGTAAATCGATTCGGGAGATAGTATTAGCTAAAGGTTTAATGGATGAAACCCAATTAGCCCAAGTTTTAGACTTAGAAAAAATGAGTCAAGTAACGGGACTTAGACATTTTTGACTCAAAAACAGCGGAAAAGCTATACTCAGTAATGGTTTTACATCGATTTGATTGGTTTGTTGATCTACTTGGGTAGATTCAGATCTTGCACCAGTGCGATACATCACCAAGAAATAAATTTCTTGGCGCTTTACAGAAAAGTCCTCTCAATAGGACTAATACGCTCATCCGATTCCCAAAGATGAATATTGAACCTCCCGTCGCTGCTAGGCGAGGGATTCCCATATAGACTCTTATCTAGACAGAGTTTTTAAGGCTCTGCCCCCGACAGACCGCCGAAACTTGGGCAGTTTGATTTAACGTTAACGGGCGCACCGACCGCAAACGGAAGCTCAATTCTATTTAATTTTTTGGCTATGCTTTCAAGCTTGAACAGACGTTGTCGCGTCACAGAGGAGACAAAAAAATCAAGGGGGTCTTAAAGCCCAACCATTAATGGTTGGGTTCGAGAACTTATTTATCGAAGACCCGATCTCTAATACCAATGACTTAAAAACTATATAATTGTAAGTATTTTATCTTGTTTTGACTTTTAGAATTGTTTAAGTCCCGTTAAAACTGCGCTCGCGAATCGGTATTCCCTGTAAAAATCTTTCCCAACTTATGCCAATATTTATTGGGTTCGAGGACTTGGCTCGCTTCTCCTAAAGAGCGATCGCTATAATTTAAAAGTTGTAAAAATACTTAGAATCTTAAAAAAAGGTTTTTTTTGAGAGATATAATCCAAAATTACTATATGTATTCTATATAATAGCTGTTTACCACAGACATATAAGTAGTCTTTAGCTTAAATTAAACTTAATAAGTTAATATTAGATCAATTCATGCAGTGAACCCTGTTTGATTGCTAATAAATAATCAAAAATTTTATTAAGTTTAATTTTTGTGTTGTAACTGTATATTTACCATAGATTACTGATCCATTTAACTAGTAAACTTTTTAAGAGTCCCACAAATATCCTGATGGAAAGTAAATATTTTGTAAATTCAAGTGTCAACATTTTAATTGTTGATGATCGGATAGAAGACATGGTACTTCTGATTAAAAATCTCAAGAAGTATCAATACAAAATTAGCTTGGCTACTGATGTATATCTAGCTTTAAAATATGTTCTAGCTTCTCCGCCAGATTTAATTGTATTCAATATCAATATTTCAAATATTAATCACTCTCAACTAGATTACATAATCAAACAAATCCAGAAATCACAAAATATTCCAGTAATCTTTATTGGTAATTTGGATAATTTTAATACATCTAATTTGAAGACAGGCAATTTTAATACAATAGAAGACCTCACCATTGCTAAACCATTTAAGGTAGCTGAATTAATAGTTACTATTGAAAATCAACTTAAATTAAAATTTATTCAGGCGGAGATTAATAATCTTAACTTCAGCTTGGTAGAAAAAATACAAAAACCTAATTGTGAATTGGTAGCAAAAATTGACAGCGATGGATGGGGAAACAAGTTCCCCTATCATAAGCGGAGTTTCCACCAAAGCCAATGGAGACAAGAAGAGCTATTACCAACCCCTTTATATGATGCTCTGACAAAATTACCTAATCGCAGTTTGCTACTACAAAAATTACAAAAAGAACTGGATACAGCATACAAAAATCCAGATTATCAATTCGCAATTCTTTGTTTTGATAGTGATAATTTCAAAGTAATCAATTATTCTTTAGGGTATAACATAGGAGATGCTTTACTAAAAGCACTTCCCTCTCGGTTTCAATCTTCCTTACCAAAAGATAGTTTTATTGCGCGTTTAGGTGGAGATGAATTCGTTATTGTACTTTCTAATCTTAATAGTTTAGAAAACGCGATCGCAGTAACCCAAAATATTCAACAAGCATTAATCGCGCCCTTCAACATTAAACAACAAGAAATTGTCCTCAATTTTAGTATAGGAATTGTATTAGGCAATAGAGAATACAATCAACCAGAACAATTGTTACGTAGTGCTGACTTAGCCATATATCAAGCTAAAACTTCAGGCAAAAGACAATATCAAGTATATAACAAACAAATGCACCAACTTGCAGTAGAACGCTTACAATTAGAAGTTGATTTACGCAAAGCCCTGAAAAATCAAGAATTCGTCTTATATTATCAACCAATCATTTGTCTGAAAACTGCCTCTTTAGCTGGCTTTGAAAGTTTAATTCGTTGGCAACATCCACAATTGGGAATGATTAGCCCTGATAAGTTTATCCCCATAGCAGAAGAAACTGGTTTAATCATACCTTTGGGAATTTGGATTTTACAAGAAGCTTGTCGTCAACTTAAGATTTGGCATCAACAATACAATTCTACTTTATCTCTAACTATCAATATTAATGTCGCAGTACAGCAATTCGCCGACGATAACTTGATGAATATTATCGATCAGACATTAGCAGAAAATAACTTACCAGCCCACTGTCTGAAATTAGAAATTACTGAAAGTGCCATCATGCAAAATAGTACTGTTGCTAACTTAATTTTGCAACAATTTAAAGAGCGAAATATTAAAATTTGTATTGATGACTTTGGTACTGGCTATTCCTCTCTAAGCTACTTACACCAGTTTCCCGTTGATAATCTCAAGATCGATCGTTCCTTTGTGAGTCGAATTGATCCTACCAGTAAACCTCACAAAATTATAGATGCGATCGCTAATTTAGCTCATCATCTCGATATGACTGTAACAGCAGAGGGCATCGAAACCGCAGCACAGTTACAATATGTAGCAAATCTTGGTTGTGAATATGGTCAAGGATATTACTTCTCCCCTCCTCTCAATGCACAACAAATAGAAGCTAGAAACTTATTATCTCCCCAAAAACACCACTATCTGAAAAGTCATAATAGTACTCCCGTTACAAGGGTTGGCTCCGCTATCGCCTAGCAAAAGGTTTAGCGGGGAGATGAATCAAATCTAGTTAAGAGGTTGTGAAGCAAGAATCCTGCGCGTTGCTCCCGCAGGATTCTTGCTCATGATTCTGCCCTTCTTATTGAGAAATTAATCCTTTGAATAGATATTTTGCCGTTATATATTCTCAACAATTTTTTCGCTGCTATTTCTTGTGACAATATCAATTTTTTTATTACGCTCCCACCCACTGTTGTCCGTCTCTGATTTCTGAACCCTGGCAATACCGAAGTTCTCGCGCCAGTTGATACCAAAACCTAAACACTGATTGAGAATCTTCATTACTGCTAACTTCTGACCCCCAATTCTCTTTCAGAGCTTGGACAAAAAGACCAGCAGGGTTAGAAACATGACCATCTCGTTTTCTAGCTTTGAGTAGAGCGATCTCGCCCTTTCCACATTCTCCTTATCATTACTCTTAAGGTTAAAGTCTTTCCAGTGCTAAAAATTTAAACTCTACTTAAACGGAACTTAGTATAAATAAGTCATTAAGATTAATTTTAAACTGCCACAACCTTGGACTTAGCCCACCTAAAAGGAGCTTCCTTTGACTAACAATACAATGAGTTTGCCTACTGCCTCCCGTAGTGAGTTACGGGATATAGTCCGTTCTCAACTGCAACTATTACTAGAACAAAAAAATTATGGAGGTGCTAAGACATTACTAATTCCAGTACAACCAGTTGATATTGCCGAGGCGATCGCATTTTTACCAGAAGGGATAAGGGTGATCGCATTTAGGTTACTGAACAAAGCTGAGGCGATCGAAGTGTATGAATATTTGAACTTTGAAGTGCAGCAATTCCTGCTGGAAAAGTTTCAAGCAGAAGAAGCAAGACAAATCATTGATAGTATTGCTCCCGATGAACGGGCAAAGTTATTTGATGAATTGCCTCCCAAAATTGTCCGTCGTCTGGTGTCTCAACTCAGTCCAGAAGAGCGTCAAGCCACATCTCTACTTTTAGGCTATAAAGCTAATACAGCAGGAAGACTCATGACTCCTGAGTATATAGCCTTAAAAGAACATTTAACTGCTACCGAGGCTCAGGAGCGTATTCGGAATTTAGCTAGTTCCGCAGAAGTTAGTTATTACATTTATATAGTGGATAGTGGCAAAAAACTCATTGGAATTACCTCTCTTAAGGATTTAATTATTACTCTTCCCGAACAAATCCTGGGACAAATTATGACTCGCGATGTAGTTTATGCCCACACAGATACTGATAAAGAGGAAGTGGCACATCTGATTCAACGTTATGATCTAATCGCATTACCAATTGTTGACAAAGATCAGAATTTGCTAGGGGTTATCACAGTAGATGATGTGATTGATATTTTGGAGTCAGAAGCTACTGAAGATATTTATACTATGGCAGCAGTGCAAGCTGACCATGATAGTTACTTTAATCAAAATTTATTATCAGCAGCTAGAAAGCGAACTCCTTGGCTCTTAATTTTACTAATTACTAACTCAATTACTGTGTTAATTCTCAGTAGATATGAACAGGTTTTGGACGAAGTTGTAGCTTTAGCTTTTTTTACTCCTTTATTAATTGATGCTGGTGGGAATGTGGGAGCGCAGTCTTCCACCGTGGTGATTCGAGGCTTGAGTACTGATGAGTTAAGAGGCAAAAAACCTACTTTGGTAATTTTGCGAGAGTCAATGACTGGGGGAATGTTGGGAATATTATTGGGAATTTTGGTTATTGTAGCTATTTTTGTATTTTTAGGAAAAGGAGCAATTGGCTTTACAGTTGGTCTAAGTTTACTCAGTATTACCTTGATTGCAGCTACCACTGGCGCAGCCTTACCTTTCCTATTCCATTCTTTGGGTTTAGACCCTGCTTTAATGTCGGCACCTCTGATCACGACAGTAGTAGATATTTTAGGAATTTTAATTTATCTCAATATTGCTAAGTTTTTATTAGGAATTTAATTGATTTTTTTTGGCTCCTATAAAAACATTTTTTGTCTAAGTCCGAATGTCACTAAGATAAGAGAAACAGCATCAAGATAAAAGCCCAAAATCCCCTTCAGACAAGTAATTCAATACAGCTTGGTGGTTAGTTCGGGCATACGATCTAATCGCTGCTGAGAAGTTAAACATCAAAGGATGAGCTTCGTACCAGATTGGCAAAAAGTATTCTGGACGCAGCTTGGAGAACATTTCTCAACATCTTGAATACAGTGGCAGTAAAATGCGGTAAACATTTTGTTGAAGTAAGTGCCTATAAAAGCAGTGTCGAGTGCAGTCAATGTGGTGCAGATGTACCGAAAGATTTATCTATTCGGATACACTCTTGTGGTTGCGGATTAGTTCTAGACAGAGACGAGAACTCAGGAAGAGTGTGCGATTCGTTTAGGAAAAACCTAGAAATAGGGAGGACTCCTAGCTTCTGTTGAGTAACCCTTGGGGTTGAGTTCGCACTTAGTAATCCTCAACAGATGACAACTTCAACATCATGTAAGTGAG
>JASJCP010000260.1 GCA_030065935.1 Xenococcaceae cyanobacterium MO_167.B27 | reverse complement strand
AACTTATAGATATTTTGGGTTCAGAGCAGAAAGGGAATGGGCGTAAATAAAAATCGTGTCACGAATTCGTGTCACGATTTTCTAAAATGCTCACAGCTACTACTACTTTGCTTTTGTCAATTAGCACCAAGGGGTTAATAGGTAAGGCAATTGGCGATCGGCTATCAATAATAATTGATAATGTTACCGATGGGAATTGATCGTCTGTAACAACAGGGAATTTAAGCTAATCCGCCACGAATGCCGTGAGGTGTTCTTATATGCTCTCAAGCAAGCCAGAGAGAAGTTTAACTTCAAAATCTATGCTCTCTGCATTATGTCGAATCACGCCCACTACCTCCTGGAACCAAGACAGCCAGAAGATTTACCCCGCATCATGCACTGGTTGAATTGGTACACTGCCATGTGCTTCAATCGAATGCTCAATAGAACAGGGCATTTCTGGGAAAAAAGATACCACAGTAGTGGATTTGAGAAGACTGACTATAAAAGGGCATTAAACACCCTACGGTACATCCACGCTAATCCTAAAGCAGCCAAGATGCAGCAAGGATTTTTCTATGACTTCTCCAACTATGGAATTCATGATCGACTGAGTGATGATGGTTTGACTCAATGGCATCCAGCTTTCCTGTCTTTGGGCAAGTCCCTGGATGAATGTGCTGCCAAGTATCGAGAGTTCTGTCGGAAATATAAGCCCAAATCAAAGCCAGAAAGTCGTTATCACTGGGGAAGTAAGCTGTTACCCAAGGTTTTAAAGGCGAGGGAGAGGAAGAAGCGTAGCCCTGGACAAATGAGTCTTCCTTGGGATGATTGGGAGGCGAGTAACGAGGAGATTCGGGAAGTAGCAGAAAAGTTTGTGATGGCAAATTGCTATGACCCAAAAGTAGCATCTCAGTTTTTCAATGATTCGTAAACTTGAGAAAAGCGATCAGTTGACCTGGCTGCCATGTAGTCTATTACTGGAAACCGAGAGCAGAAAAAAGGAAAAGTGCCAGGTATCGAGTTGCGACAAAGCCTATGTTTTCGTAGAAAAAGTACCAATATAAAAGCTTGACAAATTGCCTGAAGTCGCTATATCTTACAGGTTCCAGTTAATTTCTCGAGAAAAGAATCGTCGTAACTTTTCTGCACCTTTTCGAATACTCCGACCCCCGCCCTTGATATATCTACCCCCTCCATGCCACCTATAGGCCACACCCACCCCCCGTACACACTTGCAGGAAGGTTCCCCCTCCTTGATAGGTTGATATCTTGAAATGCTCCCAGGTTATCGTAGCTCACATAACCCTCACTACTTTCTATTCCTGACATTCTTGTTTTCCATCCTACCTCAATATAGAACTTTCTCCAAATCTCTATTGGTGAGTTTATCGTAGGGCTTCCTGCCTCTTGCCAGATTTCCTTTTGTACGCGGAAGCCAAAGTGCTTGGGACGTTTGGGATAATCGTACCAACGCTGGTCAATCTCTCGTAGTGCAAGACAGGAGAAGTTTTGTAGAGATTCTACTGTGAAATATCTTTGCTCCCATCGATCAGCCATATAAAGCATAATTTCCCAGGTTTTTTGGTCTGCTTCTTGTAAAAGGTCTTTGTCTAGCAAGTCCTTTAGTCCATCATAAAGATGTTTTCTAAAAGATATAGCAATTTCATCACTTTTATCGTTGATGTCAATTGCTTGAGATTTAATTAATTGGTAATGAATATTCTCTACATCTTCTTCTGAGAGAATCTGAGTAGGAATGTTTTGCTTATAGGGATTATATGAACTTTTTTGTAAAAGCTGGAAAGCTTTTGTGTAAGATTTTATAGCTTTGTTGGGTTTATCTTGTTTGTTGAATAACTGACCTTGAATATAGTAGGCAAAGACCCCAACTTGCGCTCCAATTGGCTCGGTGTAGAGATTTTCTTGTTTTTCTAAGAGTTCCAAGCTTTCTGTGATCGCTCTTGGTTCAGAGTTACAACTGTTGTGATCAAGCTTCTGACAAGCTAAAGAGATAGAAGCTAGCAGAAATGCTTGCTTAAATTCATGATCTTTGATTTCGTAGGACAGACCGATATATTCCCTGGCTTGAGAAGCTTCTGACGCTAATCCATTTTTATGAAGTTCTCCGCTAAGTTCAGAAAGTCTATCAACTTTTTCAGTTTGCTGTTTAATTTCTGATAGTTGATTTTCAGCTTGAATAACTCTGTGTCCTCCTATTACTACCAAGCAAGTAGCTACTAATCCAGTTACAATCAAAACTCCTGTTCCAAAGCTAATTCGCTTTTGAGCTTTTTGGTAAGCTAGGGTAAGAATTTCTTTTTCAAAGTTGGCAATTTCTGCTTCTCTTTCTTTAGCCCGAGAAGCCCCGAGAAAATCTCTGTCTTCTCCTCCTAAATTTTTTCCCAAAGCCCAGGCTTCAGCGTCCTTTAAAGCTTGTCCATGTAAAAGCCGAGAACCATCTGTTTTGTTCGATTGTAACCAGGCTCGATAATTTTCTGCGTAGGGACGTAGTTTCTCTAGCTCCGAATCAAGCCAAGATTCATTAAAGACTTTGGCATAGATGGGATTATAAATCTCAAGTACGCTTCCTCGTTTGACAACTAAGCCAGATAATTGTAACTCTCTTTCTTCAGAACTATTATTGAGGGGAACTTGTCCTTGTTTTAAAACTTTTCGGTACAGTTCTAGTAAGTAGCCTGCTCTTTGTTCGTTACTTAAAATCCGATTTTGGATGGTTCTTAAATGTTCTTGCTCATCTTGAGTTTCCCAATTGTTAATGATTTGACGTTGAACTAACTCAGGAATATCTGGGGTGGGATTGTTTTCAAACAGGACTAAACTACAGAGACGTTGGGTTAGAAAGGGCTGTCCTCCCGTCCAAAATAAAATATCGGACATCACCGACTCTGGATAACTTACCGTTCCCTTCAATCCTGCAATTAAAGGTTCTGCTTCATCTTTGCAAAATCCTTGGAGTTCTACTCCTGTGCCAATATTAAAAGGAGTTAACTGCTTGTTTTCAATTAAATCGGCAGGAGTCGCTACTCCTAATAAGCAGAAGGTCACTTGATTAAATAGTGGATTCAGACTGCGTTCGTTATAACAAGAGCGAATCAGAGCAAAGAATTCATCTGTGGAAAAAGGTAATCCCTTAACGTAATCTATTTCATCAATAAAAATGACTAACTTTTGATAGGACAGGAGCGAAGGTAACAGTAGTTCTTCGATTAATTGGTGTAACTTCTCGATGGGAGCGAGTTCTATTTGTTCTTTCCACCATGACCGCCATTGTTTTTTTACTGAGGGAGCAAAACTTTTAGTTAACCGATTGGCAAAGGAAGTGTACCATTGGTTCTTATCCCCTTGCCCGATGCCTGATAAATCTATGGCAGCACAAAGATAATTTTCTTGTTCTAGTCTTTGTTTGACCCTAACCCAGAGGCTAGATTTTCCCATCTGCCGAGAGTTTAAGACATAGCAAAACTCTCCCTCTTTCAGCTTTTGATACAGTTGCTCGTCAGCTTCTCTTTTGACATAGGAAGGGGCATCTGGGGGCAAATTTCCCCCTACTCGATAGTAAGAAGTCGTAGTTATCTCAAGAGTCATTCTTTAAGGACTGTAGTCTTTCACGAAAGTATTGACGATAAACTTGACATCTGGGCTGGACTTTATTCTTGACTTTAGTAATTAATCCCATACTATCGAATTTATACAAATAGGTAGGGGAGATCGCTATTGGCTCGGATGCTTCGACAATGGTTTTTAATTGTCCCACCAGTAGTGGTTCTTGTTCTAAGGTTAACCAATGGTGCTGTAAGTGATGAGCATAAATTCCTTCATCAGTAGCTGCTTTATCCAAAAGATGGTTCAAGGTAAGTTCAGGGTTCATCTTCAAGTTTTTCATCGCTTCATGAACCAGATAAGGGTGTCCGTTTATCTGTTCTTTTAATTGCTGGATTTGTCTATTGGACCAATTTAACCCATACCTGAAAGCTAATTCTTGAACCTGTTTGTCTTTAAAGTCGGGTAATTTGATTTCTGTACCTATGTTAAATGGGGATTGATAGATATTTAACTTGGGTAAATCTTCTGTTGAATAAATGACAATTAATCTGAGCTTTGTCCAGTTCCCTCCTATAGTTTGAGCCAAACTCCACCAAGAGCGCAGTAAGCCAAAAAAATCCGTCGCAATCAACTGGAATTTTGGGGAAAATAGCCGATCTATATTATCTATTCCCAATAGTAAAGGAGTCTCTAAACTCTCTAGAATATACTCTTCAAAATAGTCAGTACAGGCTGTATTTGGGGTCATTCCTCCCCAATAATCCTCTAAACAATCTTCTAGTTTGAGTCTTTTACTGACTCTTTGACAAAACCAGCGTAAAAACTGTGAAGAGTCACTGAGAATTGAAGATTCTAATAACTGTAAATCAATCCGAACTCGACTATAGTTTTTGGACTCTGCATACTCAAAAATTTTCTTTAACAGTAAACTTTTTCCCATTTTTTGGGGAGCTTTGATTCTCAACAAAGCTCCTGGTTGCTGGATTTCCTGAAAAGATTTTTTTTCAATGGGAGGACGATTGATATAGTAATTTTCTGTTTCGACTTGTTCAGAACTAATTAACTGATTTGGCTGAAGATTGACGGAAGATGATGATGACTTTAGTTGAATGAGTACAGGAGTCAAATTTTCTTTAATTCCCGCCATTTTTATGGCACTACACCCCAATTTATGAGCAAACACATAATCCCTGCCCGCTCCCAGACCGTCATAAAAACCTACGGCAAATTCAATGGCTGCTTTATCCCCAATCGCTTTTTTCATGCCGACTACATAGGGGATGGATTTGGCGATCGCTGTTCCTTGTACTTCAGAATAACAAGCATTGAGAACCACACACTCTAATTGGTCGCTAAATAACTCAAATAGTTCTGCTAGAGCTGCTCCATCGACTAACTTCTCTTGTCCAGTTTCATCCTCAAATACTAACCCCTCTTCTCCTGCTCCATGCCCAGAAAAATGGAGAATTTGTGGTTCAAAATCTAAAATAGCTCGACGAATATCTCTATAACGTACTGCTTCATAGGATTCAATAACAAATTGTTCTCGTTTTTTTGCCCTTCGTAAACCCTCCTTGATGTCGCGAATTTCTTCACTTAATCGCAATGGGGTTGTTACTTTGGGATTGGCTGAGAGAATTAGGATTGTCTTGACTGGATGCAAATCATTCATCTATTTATGTAGCACAGGTCAAACGGTCAAAAATAGCTCTTAATGACCTACATTTGGCAGGATAGCATCACTAGCATCTATTAGAGTATTAAATTTGCTCTCTTTGATATTTACAAGAGTTTGATATCTGAGTACAGCTTTGACCTGGGGAGCTAAATCTTGAAGAGGAGCGAGGCAAAACAGTTGAATCGATCCTCTTCATTCTCTGCAAGCATTTGAGCCAAATTAAGGAAGGGAGTAGAGACCAGAGTTTAATTATTCCAACCCCCGCGCATTGGACGAGAGGAATAATTGACCGCACCAATCCCTTTATTTGATGGAGTAAGGCTGGAGAGCGGACAAGTAGTTATATAAGTATATTTATTCTGCTGCACTACTATTTTCGCTCCCAAAATCAACTTAACAATAGTAGATAGTCTGCCCCAAAATCCCTGACAACCCAAGCTCCCTTTAAATCGCTATAAGCTTTTAGCAACAAGCCTTTGACCCTGACAACCAAGAGTTATGGCAACATTTCTAGTATGTTGGATGGGGTATTTTAATCAATGCTTCTGAGAATATAAGGGGTTATGGATGATAGGATTAATCTCTTCTGGTTCAG
The DNA here is from genome assembly GCA_030065935.1 of Xenococcaceae cyanobacterium MO_167.B27. Classification (GTDB taxonomy): domain Bacteria; phylum Cyanobacteriota; class Cyanobacteriia; order Cyanobacteriales; family Xenococcaceae; genus JASJCP01. The sequence continues at coordinate 1,210 of JASJCP010000260.1, read as the reverse complement.
GACAAGCAATTATTTATATATCTGGTTTAGCTGCACCAGTCTAAAATCTATCCCAACTCCTCCTACTACGCAACTTCTGGCACATCGAACTTACTTTTACACTGGTCTAGCCATTTCGCGAATAACTTGTCTTCGTGCTGGGATAACACATCTAACTTCGACTTAGCTGCACCATATATTCGGAGTCGCTTCTCCCCATCCCGTAAGTTCCTCAAGTACGGCAATCTTTGATTTATCCGCTTCAATATCTTTTGTATAACGGTTATTGGACTATCCGTAATAGCTATCCCACAACCTAGCACTTGATTAAATCTCGCCAAATCCTTAAACACGAAATTTTGCAACTTAATCAGTTCGGGGGATTTATTACTCCATTCCGACCCCTCTTGGAGGAATTGGTCTAGTTTACAGAGTTCTAACAATTTTATTTTCGTTACGTTAAGTTTCTTATTGACATCTGGTATAAAGAAAGTCCCATTGTTTTTTTCCTTCATCTTCTCTAGGATTAAGCGATCGCTTGCCTCAACATACCTCCTCCCATCAGTTAACCAAAATCTAAGTTTTAACCCAGGGTAGAGTTTCTTGGAATCCGCTTCTACTAATTCTTCAGTAACTTCTTCAATACCATATCTTTGCTTAATCTGATGTTTCTTAAGTTGCTTTTCTTCTACTTCTCTTAGATTCCCTTTATTTTCCAAAGTAGCTGCTTCTGAGGGGGTTAAGTCTTTAGCATTAACAGTTTGGATATTGTCCTCCTTAATATAAGATTTCTTGATTCCCTTACATTCTTGCCAGATTTGAGTTAATTGCTTTTTCTTATCCTTGCTGGACTCATCGCGATTTCTAATAATAATATTCCAGCCTTCGCCCTCTAATTCTCCCAACAAAATTTCTCTATAATGATAGTTTTCATAGTTCTGTTTAGCCCCTACTTTAGCCCAATACTTAGTCAATGGACAGAGATTAGAGTTGATTATATTTTCAGCTTCTTTGTAGCCTAAGAATCCTAAAGATAATTTACCTTCACCTTTTTGATTAGCTAAAAGTTCAATAGGATTAGTAGAATTACAGCCAATAAAGTTTTTACAGAAGGAAATAAAAAAAAATAGGGAAGTCTTGTTACTTCAGTTAATGGTCAAAGCTATTAAGTTATCGGTTATTGAAGACTTCCCTATTTTTTCAATTCATTTGTTACCTACTTTAGGACACC
>JASJCP010000074.1 GCA_030065935.1 Xenococcaceae cyanobacterium MO_167.B27 | reverse complement strand
GTACTGATAAATAGTTGTAAAAGTCAAGCCTCTTAGCATAGCGACCGCGAAGCGTTCTCTTCGAGATCGCCTTGGGGAAAACTTGTCCATCTACTGATAATGGGTTTTCCAATTCCCCAAGTCGCAATCTACTTTGATTGATGAGATGGATTGAAAGTAAATCCAATTTCTCTGCTATTTCAAATGACGAAAGTCGCAATCTACTTTAATTGATGAGATGGATTAAAATTATTCCATTTTTAATCAATAAAAATAATCATAATCGCGCCGTAGTTCATGTTTCAAACCCCTGTGCTGCGAAAAGTTTGGGTTAGTTTGATTACTTAATAATCTTGCTTTCTGACCCTAGTAGCTACTAGCCTTGATGCTGCTATCAAAAGATAGGAATAAGGTGCGCTCCCAGCAATAGAGGTATGGGTTTACCATTTTAGTTGTTACTGAATCATCTTCAGGCAAGAAGGAGTTTCCATTTGTCTAATACAATTATAGATGGAAATTGAAAGAACCGATTGGTCCTAGGAAAAACGACAATTAAATTGTTAAGCGACAAAATATTTGTTAAGACAACAGATATTTTGTTAAAGCGACACTAATTTGTTATTGATGACAAATAAAGTGTTAATGTACAGTTAAATATTGATTGTTACCTTTACTCCCCGGGTGGGATTCGAACCTACGACCAATCGGTTAACAGCCGACCGCTCTACCGCTGAGCTACCGAGGATTAATCTCAACAGTTATTTATAATAGCGATAAAAAAAGAATTTGACAAGTCTTTTTCTGATTTTTTTTGAATCTACCGATTTATGGTCATCTGAGGATATCTTGGAAATGATAAATTAAAGTTTTAATATCCCCTCCTCATGCAGAGCAATCATAGTAAAACAGTCTATCTTTCCTTTATCTCTACTGATCTCCCTCTTTGGAACATCATCGAAGCTAAAGCATCTTTATATCAAAAGGAACAAGACAAGTTTCATTTGTTACTCAATCAGCAAAATTTACCCGATTCTCTAGACTCTGGAGATAGCGAAGAGGACTCCAATTCTCAGAAGGGCTTGCTGTGGCTAGAGATTTCACCCTATAGAGTGATGATGACAATGCAGAGTAACAGCAGATTAAGCTATCGTCATTTTTGGGAAAGAGGGGTTTATGGTATTAGTCGCTATTGGCTAAATAGTAATACCTCAGAGCAAATAAGTTCTTTTCGTCTGCGAAATTATACCCGATTTCTCAAGCTAGATTGCAATCCTTTCCCCAAGAGTTTACAAGTAGAATATGAATTGTGGTCAGCAAAGCTTAAGTTAGGTTCTTATATGCTGCACTTGGATATTAATAATTTAACCTGATGTGAGTCGAACCACACAAATATTGAGATGGTTAGTAGGAGCGTGGTTAGTAGTTATACTATTTTTCAAAAGTGGTAAAAGAACTCAAATTTGGTCGATGCTGCCGTGTTTGAGGACAATTTAGCCACAGCTTAAAAAACTTAGAATGAGAGATTTATTTTGAAGAACGCCTGAGTTTCTATTAGTATTAGTTAGATTAAGATTAATAGTTTCATTAATCCAGTTTAAGGGGAAACAACCTTCTTTGAAAACTTCGAATGCACTTGTATCTTGTTTAGCTTGCTTGCTTTCACTGTTAATCCATAGGGCTTCTGCAAGAGCCGTGGATATTGTGGTCGATAGCACCGCAGATCATGGAAACGCTGGCGATGGGAGTTGCACGCTGCGCGAAGCGATTAACAACGCTAACGCTAATAGAGATACCACCAATGGCGATTGTCTTGTCGGCTCTCCCCTTCCGACAATTGACGCGATCACATTTAATATCCCATCGGGTCAGCAGACAATTACTCCTAATTCTGCACTACCCACTATCACTGAGGCAGTCGTAATCGATGGAACAACCCAATTCGGCTTCGCATATGGGGGTACTCATTCCTTAACTTGCCCTAACCCGACAGGCAAGACTCCCCCACCGCAAACGATAACGATTAGTCGTCCGGTACTTGAACTAAACGGTTCTGCTGCTGGCAATGTTAGCGGTATTACCATTAACGCTAATGGCGTTGTGATTCGTGGACTGGCAATTAATCGATTTCGACGCTATGGAATTGAGATCTTAAATAGCTCTAGCAGCAATGTTATTGAGGGAAATTATATTGGCACGGATATTAGTGGCACAAAAGCGTTAGGCAATAGGGGAGGCATAGTTATCGCTGCTGGAGAGGCAACCAATCCTAATAACAATATTATCCGAAATAACCTTATTTCTGGGAATACTTTGTTAGGCATCCTGGTCAATGGGGACGAGCGGGATGACAGGGTAGGAAATTTCATTTTGCACAACTTCATTGGGACAGATTACACGGGAAAGCAACTGTTAGGCAATACTCAAGGTACGAGCCAACATGGGGTAGTCATCGGACAGGGAAATTTTACGAGTTTTACGGCGCGATATTTCGCCGAAAATCATCAGGTTCGGGGTAACGTAATCGCTGGCAATTATAGGACAAATCTCTGGCTCTCTAATTATGCCAGCCACAATGTGATCGAATGTAATTATATCGGTACGGATCTTACCGGAACTGTCGCTTTAGGCAATTGCATCGATGGTTTGCTCATCGGTGGCACCCGCTCGAATGCTCCGACACGACTGAACACATTGCGATACAATTTGATTTCTGGGAATGCTCGATGCCAGGGGAATGCGGAAGCCAACCTCACCCTGCAATGGGGGGCAACAGACAACACCATTGAAAACAATCTAATCGGAACTGATATTACAGGTCAGCGTGGGTTGAGCCAAATCTTAAGCACCGATGGCATCGGCATCAAACAACCAGCCAACCTAATTCGCAACAATGTCATCGGCGGTCATCGTCGGCATGGCATCCACATCTATCGAGGTTTTGGTAGGCTACAGCCGTGGAATAACCGAATCGAGAATAACTACATTGGGATCAATCCCAGTGGCACAAACATCAGTAATGGCGGAGACGGAATTGCTGTCTTATCCAATATTTACACATCCCATCGGGTCTTGTCCCTAATGGATGTTCGCATCGCAGGAACGAGCATTATCGGGAATGCGATCGCTTATAATGGTCATAATGGTATTCGTTTAGAAGCCAGAGGTGATGAAGCAGGTTTTAAGGCATCCCTTACCAATACAAGAATTTTGCAGAATAAGCTCCATCATAATCGAGCAAATGGAATTCTGCTTGTTGCCGTGCCAATAGTTAGTAGAGCAAGTGTTCTTTTAAGAGACAATGAGATGAGAGCTAATAGAATCTTTGCCAATGGAGGGTTGGGAATCGCTTTTTCAGAAAGCTATCCCACGTCTCACGATATCTTTATAGATGGGAAGCAGGGAGGCAATTTACCAGCTAATCCTCCCACCTCTAACGAAGCAAGTGGCATAAGGGAAAGCTCCCATCGCCTATCCAACTATCCTATTCTCTTGGGGGCAACCTTAAAGGAGAACATAGAGATTGAAGGAAAGCTTTTAAGTATCCCCAACACTAAGTTCGTGATCGAGTTTTTTGCCAACAGCAGTGCCGATTCTTCCCATTTTGGGGAAGGGGAAATCCCTTTAGGTTCGATATCTGTAACCACTAATGCCACAGGAGAAGCGGACTTCACAGCCTTTTTCCCCCCCACGCGGAGCGGACAATGGATAACCGCCACTGCTACCGCTCCCGAAGGTAACACTTCTGAATTTTCTAGAGCGATTCTTGTTCATCAGGCATCTGACAGTAAATAGAAACTATTGAATAAATTGACATCCTCCTGGCGCGGGACGCGCTTTCCTTCCCAATGCGTCCAACATTCTTGAGGTTCTTCATTCAATCAGCGACCTTAGTTTCAAGATTTTCATCTATCAACCAGAGGATCATCTGTCCTGAAGCGTCTATCCCATATACAGGGATGGTTTCGGACTGCCCGCCCGTACCTTTAGCTAAAATATTGATTGCATTTTTTGCCCAAGGAAAATCAGAATTATCCGCTAAAACCTTCGTGTATTTATTGAGGGAGTAGCGATTAATTTTGTCTTCCTTTTCTTATTTTATTGCTAGTTGTGGCGGTGTCACTATTGATACACTTAAAAAATATGTTCAGAGCCAAGATTCTCCACCCTCCTAAACTCTGACTGGCATTCATCCCTCGCGTCCCGCGAAGGGATGAATGCCAGAAGAAAGATAATGTTCTTCCGTAACTATACAACCCATAGCTTTGGCTAATGATTCTAACTGGTGAGTTTTGGGATAGATGGGGTAGCTATATCGAGCTTTCATTGCTTGGTCTGCATAGTATTTTATATATATAAAAAATTTATTCTACTACAATTTTCCATTGATGCAATTCATAAGAAACGCAGTTATTTTTAATTAGAGGATCGTTAGCAATTATTTCTTTAGCTTCTTCTAGACAGGAAGCTTCAAAAATTAACATTCCTCCCCCTAACTCTCCCCAATAACCTGTTTTGGCTTTGTGTCCTTTACGAATTAAATCTAGGACATATTTTTTATGATCTGGGACATATCGATCAAAGATTTTTTTGTCAACAATCCCCTTTTCAATTTTTACAAAAGTCGGCATTATTCAATAATTGATAACTTTAGTGAATTACTTTAACTTTAGTGGCTGCGGTGATGGCTTTGGCTCTAGCTTCTTCTATAGTATGCCCTTTAGCTAAAGCTACTCCCATACGACGATAGGGACGAGAATCGGGTTTACCAAATAATCTGATGTCAACATCTGGTGTAGCTAATGCCTCTGCTACATTAGCAAAAGCAATTTTAGTAGAATGTTTACTGGCTAAAATTACAGCACTAGCAGCAGGAGAAAGCACCTCTATTTTAGGAATTGGTAAGCCTAGAATTGCTCTTAAATGTAATTCAAATTCATTGAGATTTTGGGAAATTAAAGTTACCATGCCTGTATCATGAGGACGGGGAGAAAGTTCGGAAAAAATTACTTCTTCTTTGGTAACAAAAAACTCAACGCCGAAAATACCAGCACCACCTAAAGCATCAGTAATTTTAGTAGCGATCGCTTCTGCTGCTTTGATTTTAGCATCAGATAAGGGTGCAGGTTGCCAAGACTCTTGGTAATCTCCTCTTTCTTGACGGTGTGCGATCGCAGGACAAAATAAAGTCTTACCTTGCCATTGTTTAATAGTTAGTAAAGTAATCTCTATTTCAAAATCAATAAATTCTTCGACAATTACTTTTTGAGTATCCCCCCGCGAGCCTTCAATAGCATAATTCCAGGCTTCTTCTACTTCTTCAGTAGTCTTAACAACAGATTGCCCTTTTCCTGAAGAAGACATTACAGGTTTTACCACATTAGGAAAGCCAATGTTAGCAGATACCGCTTGTAACTCTGGCAAACTGCTAGCATAAGCATATTTAGCAGTGCGGATCCCCAATTCTGTAGCAGCTAATTCCCGAATGCGATCGCGGTTCATGGTATAGTTAGTAGCTGTTGCAGTGGGAATGACTGTATAACCCCTTTGCTCCAACTCAATTAACTTTTCGGTACGAATTGCCTCAATTTCTGGAACAATAAAATTGGGTTGATATTGCTGTACAACCCTTTCTAACTCTGACCCATCTAACATCGAAATTACTTCTGATGTGTCTGCTACTTGCATTGCTGGAGCATTATCATAGCGATCTACTGCAACAATGAAATTTCCCAGACGTTGGGCTGCAATAACAAATTCTTTACCCAGTTCCCCCGAACCCAGTAACATGATTCTTTGGGGTAACTTAACATTTCCTTTCATTAACTAGTTATACTAAATCATATTGACGACACACTACTCCAAAGATAACAGCGAGCGCAGTAATAGCTAAAGCAATCAGGGGATGTTGTCCTTGACTAACAGCAAAAGAAGTCACAATACCAGCCCCTAAACCAGTAATAATACCAGCACTAACTAAATCTTTATCGGTATTATGGTTATACATTAATGGCTTATCCTTTGAATGATTAAAATAATTCACTTAAAATTACCATCTCGCCTCCAATACCTAAAGATGACTCTGAGAAATTGCAATTAAGCTTTAAGTTTGGCTAATTTTCTTAACACAATTAGATTGGGGGAATGAGAAAATAGTAACTTTAGAGTTAAAACATTTGTAGCTAATGTCGAAAACCTATACCGTTGAAATAACCCATCAAGGAAACACTCACACAATTCAAGTCCCTGAAGACAAAACCATACTAGAAGTGGCAACAGATGCAGGAATTGATTTACCCTTTTCTTGTAGTGCTGGAGTTTGTACCACCTGTGCTGCTCAACTTACAGAAGGGGAAGTAAAACAAGATGATGGGATGGGACTTTCCCCCGACTTGCAAACAGAGGGTTATGCTTTACTTTGTGTATCTTATCCCCGTTCGGATATTAAGCTAGAGTCTGATAAAGAAGAGATTGTATATCAAAGACAATTCGGACAAGCCTCTTAAAGCAGCGATCAGTGATCAGTAACGACCTTAACAAGTTAACTGTTCACTGATCTAGCTAAAAGGAAGCGCGATCGCCGATTAATAACTATAATAAAAATATACTGGTCACTAACCACTAAACATCCATCAACTGCTCCAACTCTGTCCGCAAAACTGAGAAATTGGCAATTCTGGCAATAATTAGATTATCCTCTTGAACATTATCTAGCTCAGATTTCCACTTTTTTACAGTAGCTTCGTGTTTAAGCCAAAAATCAATCATAGTTTCTACCACCTCATCCCAATTCCATTCTGGTTTTTGAGGAATCATCTGTGTAGATTTGATAAAAGCATCTAAAGTGCAGTGATAACTACCAAGATAAGCTTTACTGCGTTTCGGATTAGTTTCTAATTCTTGTTGATAGTTGAAAAAAGTTAAAACAGGAGTTATGCCGACAATTTCAAAGTTATAAGACATAAGGTAGTTTTGGCTCAGGATTAAAACAACAAATAATTTAAAAATTATGACCACATTTTAGATGGGTCTAAAAAGGCTCTTAGTGGTTAAGATAGCCAAAAGAGGTTAAAAAATATAAATTAGGGGAATAAAAAAATTTTTCCCAAAGTTACTTTAACTCTAAAACTATATTTTAAGTAATCAATGGAGTTGAATTTGTTACTAAATAAACTGTCTTAAATTTTTGATTTTTGCTATTTTGGAAAAGACTGTAAATTTTTCCTCCAGATAAGATTAACTCTCCTTATTCCTCGTTGCTCATTCCTTGTTCCTTAGATCACTTCTAAAATCTGTTTGCCAAGTTGCACCAATTAAGAGAGGATATAAAATCAGATGTTGGTAAAAATTTTACTGACTTCCAGATTCGGAATGCTATCTCACCTGTAGAAGCATGGCAAAACTTCCCCATAAAGGGTAAAGATTCTTTAAGTAAAATCTCATTTAGAGCCTGGCAGTTGTGAATTTGAGGCTTTACTTTAATAAAATAAATTAAGTAGGTCAAATTTTTGCGACAAAACTTTTAGATTTTTTGTGAGTGATTGTTCTCAAGTAGGAGGAATGAAGTTGATGAAGAAATTAGCAAGCATCTTTGCTGCGGTATTACTAGTATTGAGTTCTTGGGGATTTGCAGGAGTAACTTCTGCTCAAGCTGTGCAGATAAACATATTTACCCTGCAATCTTCTTCCATTTTGGCAGCCCGTCGTAATGCTGCTGATGATAAACTCAGTCAAATTAAAGGCAAACTGGACTTAAATAACAGTGATGTTAGAGATTTTCGGGCTTTACGAGGTTTCTATCCCACTCTAGCCAGTAAAATTATTCAGAATGCTCCCTACGAAAACGTAGAGGATGTTTTAGATATTCCTGGTTTAAGCGAGAAACAGAAAGAACGTCTGCAAGCCAACTTAGATAATTTTATTGTTACTGATGTTGCTGATGTCATGAATTCAGGAGATGATCGCTATAACCCTGGAGTCTATTAAATTTATCTAGACTAGATCCGAGAATAAAATAATAAATTTTCCTCACCACGTTATTTAAAAACGTGGTTTTTTTATTTTGTTGATATTCTCAAATAGGTATGCTGATAGTTCTTGACATCCTCCCAGCGTCGGAGACGCGGGATTCCCTAAAGAATCTAGAGGTTCTTGGTTCGTAAGCGTCCACTTAAACTAAACTCCTTGTGGTATTTAGTCCAGAGATGGTTCTCTCCCCAAGCGTTTAACCCATTGCAGAGTAGGTTTAGGGATGCCCTCCCTTAAGGCGAGAATACGAAATATTTTGTTTCTCTGTGCTTGTTGCTTCGGTCTTTTACCTACTCAAGCTTTCCTGAGTAGAACCCTATAGCCGAGTTTTCAAGGTACGTTACTCATTAGAGTACTAGGTTTTTAAAGAGGTTCAATACCCTTGCCTCTAACACAATGATAGAACTTCTGAAACCCTTTTTATATGAAGATTTCAAATCAAAAATGTAAACTTGTAACCAAGCAGTTATCGCACTCGCTCTCTCACCGCAGGTGCGCGGAGCGACCCCTCCACGGGACGTGGGAGTCTTCCCGCTCGCAAGATAATTTTGTCGATGTACCTAAAAAACGATCTATAGTCTATGGAGTTAAAACCACTACCAACAGAAATTATATTAAGCAAGTCGAGTCAGTCTTTAGAGACAGTTTATCTTGACTGGACACCCGAACCAGGTAATTATCTAGAACTAGGTCAGAAAACCTATGTGGTTTTAGAACGTCATCATCACTATCAATATCAAATTGGGGGATATTGTCTGCAAAAAATTTCCCTTCATGTACAAGAATCAACTAAACCCCAAGAACAAACTTTGATCGATGGTAGATGGGTAATTGGGGACGCTAGTTGTAAGTATAATGCTCGCTCTGAAATTGTCCGTTGTGCAGTCAATCCCGAAGGCTTATGTCAGGGTTGTAGTTACTATGAAAGTAGGGCTTAAGACCTCTGTTGAGTTACAGAATAACAAAAGCGATCGCCTCTAGAAATTGATTCCCCATGAACCAAAGGACGATTTTGCTCAGTGTAAGCTGTATGGCGATAAACTAGCAAGGGATGACCTAGAGGCACATCTAAATATTGACTTAGTTCGAGGTTGGCATTAGTGCATTCAATAATCGCTTCCACTCGCTCAATTTTAAAATCATTCTGTTCTAAAACGGGAAATGTCATGTTTTGTTGTAACTCTTTTGCCAGTTTTTGACCTATCTTTGGCAAGATATAAGTAATATCAACACACCCAGCCACTCTATCTATAAGCAAAAGTTTTTTTTGTAGACAGGCGGTGGGGTTGCTGGCAGGTAATTGCAGGATTTTTTGGACTTCTTCGGAGACAGTAACAAGCTCAAAGCTGATATTTTCTAGAGATAGTTCGATTCCTTGACCTGCTAAATCATCTTCGAGAAATGTCAGAGGATTAGAAAGAGTATAGGCTACTTTCCTTTTCTCAGTGACAAAAACTCCTTTGCCTTGATAGGTGATGACTAAACCTTGTTGAACTAAATTAGCGATCGCTCTTCTGATAGTGATGCGACTTGCTTGAAACTTCCTGATTAATTGATTTTCACTAGGTAATTTAGCCCCAGGGCCATACTCACCATTAATGATTTGCTGGCGCAGTTGTTCAGAAATAACTAAATGCAGTGGGGATGTCACTAGATAGTTTTTTTAGTTGCGAATTTGTCTAATTAATCACTAAATTATTCTAGCAGCTTGACTTATTGTAGTAATATCCATTGACTTGTCATAATAAGTTTACGAGGTAAAATACATCATGTTATTCGGGTCATCTGAAGCAACAACAATCCCATCCAAACCGTCACAAATTTTATCAGTCAGTGAATTAAAAGATTTGAATATCCGTTACAATTGGCGAGGTTTAGTTCAGTTGACAGGACATTTAGCAGTAATGGTGCTAGGGGGCTATATTTGGGGGAATAATCTCGATAATTGGCTGATAGCTTTACCTACTCTAGTCATCTATGGTTTCAGTATCGCATCAATGTTTGCAGTAGTGCATGAATGCTCACATCGTACAGTTTTCGCTAATAATTGTTGTAACGATATAGTTGCATGGTGGGCTGGAGTCATATCCTTTTATAACAGCAGCTTTTTCCGTCGCTATCATAAATGGCATCATCGCTATACCCAAATTAGCGGTAAAGACCCCGAATTAGAAGACCACAAACCAAGTAATTTAAAGGAGTATTTTGCAGAAATAAGTGGTTATAACTGGTGGGTTGGGAAATTTAAAACTTATTATCGACTAGCAACAGGAAAACTCAAGAATTATCCTTATATTTCTCCAACTGCAAAGGATGAAGTCATTAAATCGATTCGCTTACAAATTGCTGTTTATGGGATTGCGATCGCTCTTTCTTTAATATTAAATCAACCCTGGTTTATTATTTACTGGTTACTCCCTCTAGCAGTAGGACAACCCATACTAAGAGCAATTCTAATAGCAGAACATATAGGGTGCAGTAACGATAACAATTTTTTGACTAATACTCGCACTACTTTAACCTGGTTTCCTATTAAATTCTTGATGTGGAATATGCCTTTTCATGCAGAACATCATCTTTATCCCTCAATTCCCTTTCATGCTTTACCTAAAGCCCACCAAAAGTTAAAAGCCTATTGTACAGTTATTGATCGCGGTTATCTGAAAGTTAATTGGCATATTATTCGGGCTTTGAGTTGAGTGCATCGAGGGCGCAAGGCTTGCGCCCGTAAAATAATAGACTATATTCTATAAAACTTATGAAAAACTAAATAGCGATCGCTTCATAGATAAAAGCAAAGTATTGGGCTACATTGATTTAGTAACTATTTTTATAGTCTCTTTCGACGGAACAACTGGGATAATCTCTAATTCAAACAAATCTTGCCACTGTAAAACCCATTCCTGAAATAAACCAGGATCATCACACTCCATTAGTTGAAAACATCGATCGAAGTTAGCTGAAATCCAGCTATCTACATATTTCAAACCTTCAGGCATCATACGCCCTTTTTCTTGCAAACGGTGATAAATATCTTTTGTCCTACCTTTTTCAAAGTGTTCGACCACCATAAATAACATATTCTTTTTCGTCTTCTCTCGATCAAATAAAGATTTTTGTCTTTTCTAATTACTATAAAAACAAACTTTGTATCTCTTACAGAGTCTTCAGATATTCTTCTGTTTTTTGACACTCCCCGATGCGCGAAAAGCTATGAATAAAGATGCTCATAAATTTATAATCAAAGATTTTCCTTTACAATGTGGTGCGGTATTACCCGAAGCAACCATCGTCTATAAAACTTATGGAGAACTAAATAGCGATCGCACTAACGTTATTCTTTATCCTACTTCCTATGGAGCGCAACATACAGATATTGAATGGCTAATTAGTCTCGACAGCATTCTCAATCCGAGCCAGTATTTTATTATTATTCCTAATATGTTTGGTAATGGCTTATCCAGTTCACCTAGTAACTATGAAGCTTGTAAGTTAGCAGAATCAAGGTTTTGGTTTACCCATTTAGATAATGTTCGCGCCCAGAAACAATTATTAGACACACTAGGAATTGAAAAGCTAGCTTTAGTATATGGTTGGTCGATGGGAGCGCAACAAGCATACTATTGGGGAGCATTATATAGTAATAGTGTCGAGCGCATTGCTGCTTTGTGCGGTACTGCAAAAACTACAGATCATAATAAGATTTTCTTACAAAGTCTGCGAACTTCACTAACAGCAGATCCTACATGGAATGGTACTGATTTTGATGGTATTCCAGATCGGGGTTTTAAGGCTTTTGCTCGTATCTATGCCAGTTGGGCAGCATCTCAAGCATACTATCGTGAAGGAATTTATTATCAATTTGGTTATGAGTCTTTAGAAGATTATTTAGTAAGAGGTTGGGAAGATAATTACCGAAAACGCGATCCTCATAATTTGTTAGCAATGATTGATACATGGTTGCATTGCGATGTCAGCGATAATCCCACTTATCAAGGAAATTATGAACAAGCACTGGGGTCAATTACTGCTAAAACATTGGTAATGCCAGGAACAACAGATTTATACTTTACTCCAGAAGACTGTAAGGCGGAAGCAGATTTAATTCCTAATGCTGAGTATCGCCCTATTGCTTCCATTTGGGGACATCGGGCGGGAAATCCCTATCAAAATCCTAAAGACGAGATGTTTATTAGAGAAGCTGTCAAAGAATTACTTGCTAAAACTGTTTTCTAATATTTCTATACTCGTTCAATTAATTGCTGCTAAGATCGCCATCATAATTTCTTTCAAATTAAGTACCTAAGCAAAATTAAAGGGAGTAATAACAGACATAAATCAAGAATTAAAGTAGCTAAACTACATAACAAAATAGCTAATTGTCGTTCTGATTTTCATCACAAGCTATCGCGCAGGATAGTTAACGAAAACCTAGTTATATGTGTTGAAAGTTTAGCAGTATCTAATATGGTTAAAAACCATCCCCCCGCCTTCGGCAGCCCCCTTAATAAGGGGGGCAGGGGGTATCCTCAAGTAGGATGGGGACAGTTTTGCACCATGCTTAAATATAAAGCAGAGCAAGAAGGGAAAATATATCAGGAAGTAGATAGATTTTTTCCTAGTTCAAAAACTTGTCGCGCTAGTTTTCGACGCGGAGCGAACCTCTCCCATATCCCTTTAGGGATATGGGTATTCCCACTCCCACTATAAAAATCTAAGGCAAAATTTTAAACTCTACCCGCCGATTCTGTTTCCAAGCTTTTGCGGTTGAACCTTTCACAGCTGCTTTCTTTTCTCCATAGCTTATTGTAGAGAGCATTTCAGAATTTACTCCTTGAGCTACTAAAAAGTCTTTTACTGCTTGAGCGCGCATTTTACCTAAGTTTAAATTGTATTCCTTGGTTCCTATTTCGTCAGTGTAACCTTCAATTTGAATAGATAATTTGGGATTATTCTTCATCGACTCAGCTATTTGAAGCAACTTCTCTTCAGCCCCAGGTGTAAGAGCAGAACTATCAAATTGGAAAAAAACTGTCTCTAAATTAACCCCCAAGCCAGATTCTTCTCTAACCGCTACCACGTTCTGCTCCTCTGTTGGTTCAGCTCCGTTAATATTTTGTGTTTCGAGTGATGTATCTGGAGTTTCACTCTGTGTTGATATCGTTTGAGTCTGTTGAGGAGTTGTTTGGCTTTCTGTTGATGGTGCAATCGGAGTTGGCTCTGAATTTTCTGATTGTTGGTTTTCTGTGGTGCACCCAGCAAGTAAAACTGCTAATATTGAAATCAATAATGAATGATGAACAACTGATTTGACGGAAATCTTTTTCATAAAAGCCTCCAATTATTAGACGAATATCCAGTTTTTAATTTTTATCTTTTGTGTTATCTGAAGACAATAATATTACCTAAAGATTATGAGGAACTTATGATGCAAGCAAATATGTTATCTTTTATTATTTTAGGTTTACAAAAGTTTACTTAACATCTCCACGCCTTAAAAAGAACATGAATTCTTTCCCCTAAGAGTACCGCAATCGCGATAAATCGACGATTGCTCCAAAGAAAGTCAACAGAGTCCTATCAACCTTGGCTACGATGTAGCTGTCTTGGTACTTTCCAATTGAACCTTGAAGATTTTACCTTATGAAGGCTAAAACTTCTCAGAACAACCCCATTTCGCTCCACTGCCATTGATTTTAACCAATAGCTAACCCTCGTTCAATTTATTTATGGTTTTTTGGTCATGCTTCTTCCCGGAGAGGAAACATGGACAGTTTTATAGATAGTTATTTTTATTATGGGAGCACGATCGCTTTTTCTCAACTTGCTTTCATCTACTCAATAGATGTTTATCTTGATTATGCCGTTGCGATCGCCAGAAACTAGAGAAATTCAGCAAAACTATTTTTGTTCCCAAGGATTTATGATACTGATACCACATTCTTCAAAATCCGACAGCAGCGATCGCTATTGACTAACTTATTTTTCTTTATGATTGTTCATCACCAGCTTCTATCTTAATTGACAAAAGAGGACGGAGCGTTAAACCGACGGAGGAGGTTAACGGCGAGGTCGCTCCGCGCGTCTTGGACGGGAATTTTGTCCAATAAACAAACATATCGGAGCGCGTTCCCTTGCGTCTTTCGCCGACGCGGGGGGAGAAGGGGGCTTTATAGGCTTTATCCTCTGTATATAGAGTTGAATTGCTGTGTTCTGAAGCCCCCTTCCCGCGCTCCTCATTTTAGGCTTTTAAGATTTTCTACACACATTTTATCTTTATGTAGGCTAAAATATAACCATGCTTACACTCACTTACGAATTTAAACTAGAACCAAATAAAGAACAGATTGATTATATCGAGAACACACTTGATGTCTGCCGATCTGTTTGGAACTTTGCGTTAAGGCATCGCAAGGATTGGTGTGCTAGTCGTAAGTCTCCAGTTAATGCTTGTTCGATTGACTTTGAATACATCATGTCAGTCTCGGAGCCATTCCCCAACTACCACAAACAAGCTAAATATTTAACTGAAGCAAAAAAAGATAACGAGTTTCTTTCATAGTGCAAATGCTCAAGTATTACAGCAAACTTTAAGAACCTTAGATAGAGCTTGGGATGATATGAAAGCTAGAGGTTTTGGAATGCCTCGCTTTAAAAATAAATATCGAATGCGGTCATTTGTTTTCCCCCAGCTAAATAAAAATCCGATAACAGAAGAAGCAATTAAGCTTCCTGGCTTGAAAGAAGTAAAATGGAGAATGTCTCGTCCGATTCCTGATGGGTTTGTTCCAAAACAAGCAAGGATAGTTAGAAAAGCATCTGGTTATTTCGTGATGCTGTCGCTACAGCTAGACGGTTTAGCTCCTAATCCTTTGCCTCATGGACATCCTAGAGGATTAGATTTGGGCTACGACTTTTTTGTAGCGACCAGTGACGGCGAAGAGATTAAAAGACCTCGGTTTCTCAAGACTCTACAACGCAAGCTTAAATTGCTGCAACGTAGATTGAGAAATAAGCAGAAAAGTTCTCATAATCGACGCAAGCTAAACCAGAAAATAGCAAGATTTCATCAGCGTATATCCGACACCAGAAAGGATTGGCATTTTAAACTAGCTCATCATCTTTGTGATGATGCTGGCATGATATTTGTTGAGGATATCAACTTTGTCTCCTGGGCTAGAGGGATACTAAGTAAGCATAGTGCAGACGCTGGCTTTGGTCAGTTTGTGAACATCTTAGAGTGGGTCTGTTGGAAAACTGACACCTACTTTGCCAAAGTGGATAAGAATGGTACTTGTCAGACTTGTCCTAACTGTGGCGTACATACGGGCAAAAAGGAGCTAGAAATTAGAATCCACAACTGTCCTGAGTGCGGATATACCACTACAAGAGATGTGGCAGCAGCCCAAGAAATTAGAAATCGTGGAATATATGCGCTCTTAGCATAGCGTATTAGAAAATGTCTGTGGACTTCATTGCGACGGGGAGTATTGGTCACGATGCTCTAGTTGGTGGGGAAAGAAGCAGGAAACTAGCATCGTGAGGTGTTAGAATCCCCCGTTAAAAATCTTTGATTTTTAACGGCGGGAGAATGTCAATGTTGTTATTAATCTGCTCATTCAGAATCCCATTAATCAACGTCTATTTTAGCCATGGAATTATTTATATCTAACGGTCGTTTTATTATAAAGGGTTGATGCAGATCAAGACAAGAGTTTATTTAGTTAAATTTGGAATAACCCTCTAACAGAAAAGTTAACTCTTACTTCATAAATGTTCACTCGCTCTCGTCGTCGCCTAGCTTATTGGTTTACCCTTTCAATGGGAAGTATTTTAATTCTGTTTGCTTTTACGGTTTATCATCGCCAGGTAAAAGATCGAATGCGAGAATTTGACGCTCAAGTTTACCTTCAAACTCAAAAAATCGCCTCACTTACAAGGTATCAAAAACAAGAGAAAAGCTGGCAGATAGATACAGAAAATGTGTCTTTGCCAAATCTTGAAACTATCCCAACTGAATCGAGAATAACTTGTATTCGCTGGTATGATTCTCAGAAACGCCTCTTACAGTTTATTGGTAATTGTTATCCCCAAAGGTCTTTAGTGATACCTGGATGGCAAACTCTAGAATACAAATGCAATTTTAGTGGTACAACTCGTCACAAGAATCTGCGTACATTAACTCTTCCCTTAAAATATAATCAATCTCTAGTGGGTTATCTACAGGTTGCTGTTTCTCTTGACCCGATTCAAGATTCGCTGGGGCGATCTCGTTTATTTTTATCTCTGGGAGTGCCAATTACTCTCGGTTTTACTGGAATAGTAGGCTGGATTCTCGGTGGCTTCGCAATGCAGCCTGTCAAACGCTCTTACGAACAATTACAACGTTTTACTGCGGATGCTTCCCATGAACTACGCGCCCCAGTAGCAGCAATTCTCAGCAATGCTCAAGTAGGGTTACTCGCTCCTGTAGATGATAGTCAACAACCCCGTCAGCGTTTAGAAAACATTGTTACTCAAAGTAAATCGATGAGTGCTTTGATTGCTAACTTGCTATTTCTGGCTCGTCATGAAGGAAAATTAAACCCCAAAGATATCGCTAAAACTGACATAGTAGAGTTGTTAAAATCTTTGGCTAATCAATATAGAAATTTAGCACGAGAAAAAAATTTAGACTTTAAGTTAGATGTAACAACTACATCCCTAGAAGTTTGTGGCGATCGCGATCTCCTAAAACAGGCGATTCGTAATTTACTCGATAATGCTGTTAAATATACTCCTACTGGGGGTATGGTTGGGTTAGAACTTTCAGTTAAACCTCGTCGTATTTTAATTACAGTTAGAGATACTGGTATTGGTATTCCCTCCTCAGACTTACCTTACATCTTCGATCGCTTTTACCGAGTAGATAAAGCCCGCACCAGACAAACAGGGGGTTTTGGTTTAGGATTGGCGATCGCACAACAAATTATTCAGGCTCATGACGGCAAGATTACTGTTGAGAGTGAAGAAAAAAAAGGGACTACTTTTCAGATTTGTTTACCTCTGCGATCATAAAAAATAGCTGAATAACACCTATGCTTATAATTGCAAATATTTTGGAGCAGAATATTTCCTTCTTGGTAATAGTGAATGATCTAGTTAGGAATCAAGAGCATCTATTGTAGCTCCTATTTAGATAAACCTAAAACTAGCATTGTTTTCTAGTTGATTAGCATCAATACCTGAAAAAATTGCCAAGTCTGTACTACCAAAACTAATAATTGCATTATCTCCATTTTGATTAAAGTTGAGGTCTACTGTTGAAGAAGCACCAATTCCAACTATGCCAATAACATCAATATCTAGCTCCAAGTCCTCGATAATTTGAGGCGTGTCTGGTAATTCCGCAACAGCAATCCAAAATTGATCCCCATCTGCACCTCCAGTAATACGGTTATTACCTCCTGTTTGACTAAAGAAACGATCTTCTCCTTCTCCACCAGCTAAAACATCCCCTGTTCCTAAAATTAGAGTGTCATTGCCACTACCAGCAAAAATACGATTATTTCCCTGACTGTTGGAAGCATCAATAGTGTCATTGCCAGCACCAGCAAAAACTAACTGTTCACTACCATTGACTTCTAAAATATCATCATCGACAGTGCCAAAAATTGGCTCTTCGGGAGTCTCAGGCTCTTCAACAGCAGTAATAGTAATTCTTGCTACTTGATAATCAGGAACAGTAAAATCTGCGTTGGGAAAAATTGTTTCTCCGTCAATCTCAAAATCTAAAATTCCTCCCGAACCAGAGGGTAAAAAACCTGGAAACTGTTGAATTATGCCGTTTTCGTCAACACTATTCCCAATTACATCTAGAGTATAAACCACATTCATGGGGTCTTCGTCGTTGACTTCTGTACCAGCATCTAAAACTTCACTCCCTAAAATAGTAAAGTCTGCACCAAGAAAGTTACCTGCTGCGTCGAAGATTTCTATGGGTTCATCGTTAGCAATAAAACCATCATTAGTGGGAAACAGCATCGCACCATAGTTAAAAAAGCGATGGTTGGCAATATCACCTTCTAGAGTAATGGTGGTTGAGATAGTTTCACCAGGATTTTGCACCAAGAAAAATGGTGGCTCTCGGTTGTCGGTAAAGAGCATATTTTGAATACCGCCATTCATCCCTGCGGGGCTGGATGCAAATTGTCCAGCTATGGTTTCTTCTACAGTGGGGAAGTTTTCAGGAATTGCCCCAAATGCGATCGCCTCTTCGATTAACCCAGGAATGGTGGGTTCTAGTCCTGTAATGCCATCTTCGGCTAAAGTTTCTAGTTGTAAAGATGCCTGTTCTCTAACATTATATAAATCAAAGCTTCCATCATGAAAACCTACCCAAAGTTGAGCAATACCAATACCTCTTTCGGGGGCTAAATTTTCAATAGTGATTTTGATGGTGGTGCTAGAATCTGGTTCAGGAGGGTTAACTGTAGAATCAATCCATTCTGCTAATACTGTACTGAGTTCTTCTGGTGCATCTTCTTGTATAAAGTGAAAAGCAGGATTGTCTTCATCTCCTACTTCTGCTATTTCTATACCAGGAATCTGAGAAGCGAGAGGAAGGATTAATTCACGAGGAGTAAAACCTGGTGTTCCTAAAACTAACAGCCGAGGAATATCTGTAGTAGCGATATATTGCGCAAATCTACTAAACTCTTCAATATTCGGAACTGGCTCTGGTGGTAATCCTCCTACTCCATCAGGATCATAGATAGGATGACCAGTTGTATCTAGAAGAGGAAGTTCTTGGGGGAAAGTAAAAAGTTGTTCTCTAGCTTCAGGATTTAAGAATGGTTCTCTATATACAGCCTGTTCTGTCTCACTGAGAGGTTCTGCTATACCACCAAATTCAGGATCAAAGAGATAGCCTTCAATAAATAAATTATTCTCAATAATATTAGTTTCGCTATTGGCTGGATTAATAAAGGTTTCTAGGAAATTACCTGGTAAGGATTCTAGAGCCTCTACATTAGGTAAAGCAACAATGGGACTCTCGAAAAAAGCAAATGCTTCTACATTTTCGGGATGATCCACAGCATAACTCAAACCTATAGGACCCCCCCAATCGTGACCGACAAAAGT
This sequence comes from Xenococcaceae cyanobacterium MO_167.B27, assembly GCA_030065935.1. Classification (GTDB taxonomy): domain Bacteria; phylum Cyanobacteriota; class Cyanobacteriia; order Cyanobacteriales; family Xenococcaceae; genus JASJCP01. The sequence continues at coordinate 8,994 of JASJCP010000074.1, read as the reverse complement.
TATATTTTCTAGGTCTAAGGTTTCGATAAACTCTGTTACAAGTTCACCATGTTCCACAAAATCAAGTGGTGCTTCTGTTTTGTCAGAAAACCCAAAATTGATTAAATCAGGGACAATTACTCGACCTCTTTCTGCTAGTTCAGGAATAATATTTCGCCAGAGAAAAGATGAAGTAGGAACACCATGAAGTAAGACTATCGGATCGCCAGTTCCTTCGTCAAGATAGTGCATATTTAGACCATCAGATAGTTCCACAAAATTAGAAAGATAGGGAAATCCCTCAAATGCTAATTCTGGCTCATTAGGATCCTCAAATTCATCAGTAAGACTACCAAGAGGAATATTCTTCAAAACAGCTACAGCATTTCCCTCACTGTTGCGAATTAAAGTCCCCGTACCAGCTAAATCATTTTCAAAGGTCAAAGAATCAAGAGTTAGACCGTCTGATAAACGTAAAATATCAACTCCTAATTCAAAGTCCATGATAAAGTCTTTACCACGGTTTGACTGAAGCACAAAAGTATCTCTTCCTTCCCCACCATATAAAATATCGATCTTACCCCCACCAATTAAGGTGTCATCCCCTTCTCCACCTGAGAGAGTATCTTGGTCTAAGTTACCTTGAAGATCATCATTCCCGTCTCCTCCAGCCAAAAAATCTCGACCGTCTAGACCTAATAAATTATCATTTCCTCCAAGACCACGAATCCTATCATTTTCTGTTCCACCTATTAGAGTATCGTCTGCATTAGTACCTCTAATTGGTTCTACAATTTCCAAATTAGAGTTAGTAATACTAGTCTTGTTTCCAACTACTTGGGAAGTATCTAGTAATTCACTAATAAAATTTCTAGGATTATTATCTATCTCAATAGTGGCAATAATATCTTGTTTTAAAGTAGGAAACTTATCCCTTAGCAAGGTATTTTCTAAGTATAAATAATCAACATTAGTACCTCTTAGGGATTGTTCAAGAGCATACATAAAACCTCCTAGACTATTTATATAGTCTTTGCCCAATTAAAGATTAACATCTAGATACAAGCTGGTAATATAAAGTAAAACACATCTTAATACTTAGGTTAAGCAAAAATTAAATTTCTCTATGGCAATCCTAAATAAAACCAGAAATTTAGGGGTTGTATCTGACTCGCGAGGGTTCTGCTCTCACTACTAATAATTCTCACAAATCAAATAAGATTCCTCTATAATCAACAATTGTCTCTAGCATAATATTTTTATCTTAAAAATGCTCTGATTTTAACCTTTGATTTTAGAAAAAAGCTAAAGCTGTAGCTATGTTAAGAGTTTAAACAATAAAAATTAACTCTTATTTTTTTCTTAAATCTAGTTCATTATGTTTTCGGTATTATCAAAAAAAATCTTGGCAATTGCCAGTGCAAAAACTCTTTTGCTAGCTATTTACCAAGTTATAAAAAAATACACCTATTCCCTGTTGGATAGTTGGATGAGATAGATTATGGCACTAAAACAATATCATGTGCGCCTCGAACCACATCAATTTTATATCCTGTTCTTTCTAGTCGAGGTTGATCTCCTGCTATCACATTCCAAAATTCTACCGCACCTTTTTTGGGACCAGGTTCGCGATAATTAAAGATAACTACCGCTAAAGATTTTCCGTCAGCATCAAAAGTAACTTGTTCTGGTAATAATCCTTCAAAACCATATTCATCAACATTAGTTAATTGTCCTGACTGTGAATTAAACTTAACTACAGATAGAGAACTATAGGGCTTACCGCGCCAAGCAGGAATATAGCTAGGTAAATAGGTACGACGCATATTTACTGTTGCAATTAATGAGTTATCTGGACTGATAGCAAATCCTTCTGGACTAAGCCCCACCTCTACTCTAGATGTAATTACTGGTGATTGTCCCGATTCTGGTTCAAATTTAATGGCGATCGCTTCTCCTTTGGGATTCATTAAAGCACTTAATATTGGTGAGGGGTTGGTACTCCATTTAAGATCGCAGGTTAATAAAAAACGACCATCAGAGCTAAATCTAGGATGGGTGAGATGATTACCTACCTCTATTGGCTGACTGTAGGGTGTTACTTGAATATCATCATTAGATATTGTGACATTATAAAAACCGACTCGACTGTTTTTGTCTTGAGTCATTGCTAGATATTTTCCTGAAGGATGCCAGATCGCGGTTCGATTGTCTTGGCGTTTACCATTGCTTGACATGGGGAAATAAAAACGCTTGCCTAATTTCCCGTCAGGTTGCAGTTTGACAATTAGTAATTCTCGTCCCGCATCTTCTAAGTTAACCGCCAGTAATTTACCATCAGGACTAATACTAATATGCTCTGGATTACGCCCCACTGCTACAGATTCGATAATTTTCGGTTGCTTAGGATTGGCAAGATCCACTACAGTTAGATACTGACCTTCAGGCATATCATCAATAGTATCTAGTTCTTGAATACCATCTTCAGGGCGAGATCGCACTTCTACAATATAAGCCCGTTTGCCATTGGGGGAGGTGGCAATAATTTGGGGCCAAGACATGACAGAATTGGATACTCGAATCGAGGAGACAGTAGGATTATTAGAGTCTAGAGGTAAATCTATTACAGTCAGAGCATCTTCAACTCCAGCCACCCGATCTAGCTTGGCATCTGCATAGGCGGTAGCTACCATATCCGCATCGGAAGCAATTAATAAAGTATCCCCGTTAAAGTTTACTGGTTGTGTTGATTGGGAAATTGACGCAATTCCGACTGGTTCGATTAGCTGTAATAGTCCATAGATAATAATAGCTAAAATAAAGCCTATTACTGCCAATAAAGCTATTTTAAAGGTATTTAATCTAATTATCTCCATTTTATTCTATTTAGCTCCATAATTACTTTACTATCAGTTAAATCATCTGAGTAAAGTCACTAGCACTCTTTGATTTTTCTCTGATGAGATACAATAGACCTCTTACAAAAGTAAAAAAATAATCATTTTGACGACTCTTTTTGGGAAAAATCTTCCCTATTGCAAGAGTGCCTATTCCCTGACTTGAAGCCAGAAGTCTAATATCTGAATTAACTTAACTCCAGCTACACAAGAGATCCTGACTGGTACAAGTACGATTACGATATTTTTTCTCTGTATTCTTTTGCAAAAATTCCCAAAATGTTGCTGTACAATCAGTAACTATAAATGCGTTCAACCCTTTCTTCAAAGCTGTTTTTAAGGTCTTCTTTACACACTGATCTGTTATAAACCCGCAAAGAAAAACGTTTTCAATGTCTTTTTGTTGGAGTATTTGGTTAAGATTACTACCAATAAATGCATCAAAAGCGTACCTTCCTTCCACTACCAAGTCCCCAACTTGATAAACTCCCTCTGTAAATTCAGCTTTCTGTGTACTTTCTGTAAAAATTTTTCCGAAAGTTAAGTGAGCGAGAATGCCCTTTTTCCTTTGAGGATTGATAACAAGGGGAGCATGAATAATAGGCACTCCCAGATTTCGCGCCTTTAAGACCAATTTCCTCGTATTCTGAATAGTTTGTTTTTTTTTAATTGACCATTAATCATCCAGCGATATAAACCTTTTTCTGTCCATTGCTGTTGAAATTCAATCAAAACAATTGCTGATTTATTTTTTTGGTATTTCATAAGCTTGTATTAAGAGAATGTACAAACTTGTTTTGTTAAAAACTTCTAAATAGAGAGTAAAACAAATAAAACCCGATTGTCCAAGTCATTTTTGATGCTAAATTAATAACTAAAAGTTATTAAATGGAATTTCGACAGCTACGATATTTTGTGACTGTTGCCCAAGAGTTACACTTTGGCAAAGCAGCAGAACGTTTACAGATTACTCAACCCGCCCTGAGTAAACAGATTCGTATTTTAGAAACAGAATTAGGAATCGAGTTATTTATCCGCACCAAACGCACAGTCAAGTTAACCAAAGCAGGTGAGGTTTTTTCAGCACAAGCACAACAGCTTTTACAGCAAGCATCCGAAGCGATCCAACTAGCAAAACGCACTGCTTTAGGACAAGTAGGGCGATTAACTATCGGATTTACAGCGACAGCTACTTACACGGTATTACCAGAGTTGATTAGGCGTTTTCGAGTCCGCTATCCTCAAGTAGAAGTAGAAATGTGGGAACTCTGTACAGAAGCACAAGTTACCGCCATCAATAAAGGTGAAATAGATTTAGGATTTTTACATCCCCCTATTGATTTCCGTGGCTTAGAACTTTATCCTATTTTGGCAGAAGAATTTGTTGTAGTATTGCCCCAACAACACCATTTACTAACTAAACAGTCATTATCTTTAAAAGATTTAGCAGGAGAATCTTTTATTCTGCATCCTCGTTCAGAAGGATCGTTTCTTTACGATGGATTTCTCAAGTTGTGTCGTCAAGCTGGATTTCAACCCGAAATTGTTAAAGAGGTAGGCTCTCATCAAGCTCGAATCTGTTTTGTAGCAGCAGGAATGGGGATTACATTTATTCCCGTAGGTTTACAAGAATTGGTCAGCAAAGATTTAGTCTGTAAACCGATAGAAGATTTCCCACTTAAATTGGAGTTTGCAGTAGCCTGGCATTCTCTTAACACCATACCAGTATTACAAGAGTTTTTAATTCTGATGAACTAACTCCTATTCCTGCTGCTACTCAACCTAAGATGGTTTGCTGCTTTATAGCTTCTTGTATTACCTTTGGACTAAAGCCAGCTTGCCTACATAAAATTTAATTTTGTTTAAGTAGTTAATATCTTACAATTTGTTGCTTATTATATATATAAATAAATAGTATTTTATAAAAGATTGGTCTTAATCTATAGTGAAAGTTAAGGATGAAGGATGAGGGATAAAGGATGAACGATGAATGATAAGAAAATATTAAATAGACTTCAACTAGGGATGGGAAGTATTTTCCTCACTCGGAATCCCTCATAATTTATCCCTTATACCTCACCTTTGATGTCTGGCGAAACACTTTGCCTCGTCTCCTCATCCCTCATAATTTATCCCTTCTGCCAATTCCTTATCCCTCATAATTCATCCCTCATCCCGATCGCTCTTGGGTCTGAGGGATTTGCGATCGCCTTATATTCATAAATCGAGAAGACTTTTCTACTTAATTGGAGGGCATGATGTCAGTTCAATTGCAATCCCAATCTTACGATGGAATTTCTGCTTATCATCAACTTTCCCAAAGAGATGTTATTAAATGCTTCGATAGCGATTCGGAAGAGGGCTTATCCGCAGAAGAAGTCGCTAGTCGCTACGAAAAATATGGCTGGAATGAACTGGAATTTAAGCCAGGAAAACCAGCTTGGGTGAGATTTTTGCTGCAATTTCATCAACCTCTGCTCTACATTCTATTGTTGGCAGGTGCTATCAAAGCAATATTGGGGTCGTGGACAAACGCAGCCGTAATCTGGGGGGTTACAGTAATCAACGCGGTGATTGGCTATGTGCAGGAAGCCCAAGCAGAAGGTGCGATCGCTTCTCTGGCAAAAACTGTAACTACAGAAGTAAATGTACTAAGAGAGAGACAAACGCTGCGGATTCCATCGCGGGATTTAGTACCAGGAGATGTGGTTTGGCTGGCATCAGGTGATAAAGTTCCAGCAGATTTGAGACTGCTGAAGGTTCGCAGTTTGCAGGTGGATGAGTCTGCTCTAACAGGAGAATCAGTACCAGTAGATAAATCTATACAACCTGTAGCACCAGATACACCCCTGGCAGAAAGGACAAACATGGCATATGCTGGAAGTTTTGTCACCTTTGGGCAGGGTAAGGGTATTGTTGTAGCCACAGCAAATAACACTGAGGTCGGGCAGATATCTCAAGCGATGGAAAATCGAGTTAGTCTTAGCACGCCCTTAACTCGGAAGTTTGCTAAATTCAGCCGTACCCTACTATACGGAGTTTTGACCCTGGCAAGCCTGACTTTTGTTATTGGGTTGGGACAAGGTGAATCCTGGTTTTATATGTTTGAAGCTACTGTTGCTCTGGCAGTTAGTGCCATTCCAGAAGGATTACCAGCAGTGGTCACTATTACTTTGGCAATTGGAGTCAACCGCATGGCACGTCGTCATGCCATTATTCGTAAACTACCAGCAGTTGAAGCCTTGGGGAGTGCTACTGTCATTTGTTCTGATAAAACTGGAACCCTAACGGAAAATCAAATGACTGTACAATCTATTTATGTAGGACGAGAATACTATTCCGTTAGTGGTAGTGGTTATAGTCCTAAAGGAGAAATTAGTCGGATGACCAATGGCAAACCTGGAAGTCCCTTTGAGGATGGATTGCCATTAGCTTTGGAAGAGTGCCTAGTAGCTGGTGTACTGTGTAATGACTCTCAATTAAAACAAACAGGGGAAGATTGGTCAGTTGTCGGAGCTCCCACAGAAGGAGCATTAATTACAGCAGCAGCCAAAGCCAGCCTGAGCCAATCTGGTCTAGCAGCTTCACAACCGCGATTGGATGCAATTCCCTTTGAATCCCAGTATCAATACATGGCAACCTTGCATGATACTGTTTCCCCTGTAATTTACGTTAAAGGATCGGTGGAGTCGCTTATTAGTCGGTGTTCTCAGATGATAGATCAGAATGGTCAGATTATCTCCCTTGACCACCCACAGATTCAGCAAGCGGTAGAAACAATGGCACAGCAAGGATTACGGGTGCTAGCCTTTGCTAAAAAATCCACCAGTCATCATCAGCATTCCATAGACCATGAGGACATCGAAACAGGCTTGGTATTTCTGGGATTACAAGGCATGATTGACCCGCCTCGCCCAGAAGCTATTGCAGCCGTCCATGCCTGTCAGGCTGCGGGAATTCAAGTAAAAATGATCACTGGCGACCATATCACCACAGCAAAAGCGATCGCTAAACGCATGGGAATTCAAAAGGCAGGGCAAGTTTTAGCATTTGAAGGGCGACAATTAGGGCAAATGGGCGATCTCGAAATTGCTCAGGCGATTGAAGATGGAGTCGTCTTTGCTAGGGTTGCTCCCGCCCAAAAACTGCAACTGGTGGAAGCACTCCAATCTAAAGGGGAAATCGTTGCGATGACTGGAGATGGAGTAAATGATGCTCCTGCTCTTAAGCAAGCGGATATCGGGATTGCTATGGGGAAAGGAGGTACAGAAGTGGCGCGAGAATCTGCTGATATGCTCCTGACAGATGATAACTTTGCCTCCATCGAAGCTGCTGTGGAAGAAGGGCGCACAGTCTATCAAAACCTAAGAAAAGCGATCGCATTTCTCTTACCCGTTAACGGTGGTGAATCTATGACGATTCTGATTAGTGCTTTCCTAGCAAGAGATTTACCCATTCTCTCTCTACAAGTACTATGGCTCAACATGATCAACTCCATCACCATGACAGTCCCCCTGGCTTTTGAACCCAAATCTCAGGGTATTATGCAACAGCCACCAGGCAATCCCAATCAACCCTTGCTGACCCGCAAATTATTAATCAGAATTTTAGCAGTGTCACTTTTCAACTGGATTTTGATTTTTGGGATGTTTGAGTGGGCTAAATCCACAACGGGAGATATTGCAGTGGCTCGTACAATGGCAATTCAATCACTGGTTGCAGCAAGGGTCATCTACCTTATAAGTATCAGCCAATTAGGGATAAGTCTTGCTAACTATATAAGCGGTAGAGCAACATTAATCACAAAAGCACCGATCCTAATTATGGGTATTGTTGCTGCTGGTGTCTTACAAATTCTATTTAGCCAGTGGGGTGTAATGAATACCCTATTTGAAACAGCATCACTAAACTTCAATCAGTGGCTCATCTGTTTATTACCAATGCTTCCAATGGTGCCAATGGCAGTATTAGCACAGTTGATTGACCCACCTCAAAAAAGCCGTAGCTAATCGTTAAACCATAACTTTAGACTTGATTAGGGATTAGGGATTAACCAGTCTTCCTCTCTCCCAGTCTCCAGTCCCCAGTCCCGAGTCCCCTAAATGGATAGTCAATTAACCTTGGTAGTGGTCTAATAGTGCTGGTAATCCCCCTTCATATCCAGCACCTACAGCATTCATAAGCCATTCTCCATTTTGACGATAGAGTTCTGCCATAATTAATGCTGTTTCTATAGAATAATCTTCTGTCAGGTCGTAACGGATTACTTCTTCTTGGTTTTCGCAATTGATAATCCGCACAAAAGCATTAGAGACTTGACCAAAGTTTTGTTGTCTGGCTTCTGCTTCGTGAATGGTTACGGCGATCGCAATTTTCTCAACTTCTGCTGGTATTTGTGGTAAGTCCATCTCAATAACTTCATCATCTCCTTCTCCTGCGCCAGTTAAGTTATCACCTCGTTGTTTAATAGATTGTTGAGGATCGGGACTGGTTAAATTATTGTAGAAAATAAAATGTTTATCGGAAACTAGTTTTTCGTTTGCTCCAAGAAGAAATACGGAAGAGTCAAGATCGAAATCTGCACCAGTATCAGTAACGTTAATATCCCATCCTAAGCCAACTAATATTTGTTTTAATCCTGGGGACACTTTTTCCAACGAGATCCTTTGTCCTTTAGCTAGAGAAATACCCATAATAAATCCTGAAGTTTCTTCCAACATTAACGTTTTAACATTTCACAGTTTATATTTAAATATATTAAATAGGTTACAGTGTCTGAGACATCGAAAAACCGTTAAGAGAGTATTTCTTTCTTTGTGATACAATACATCAGTACCTAGAAAAATAATTCTACCACAACTCCTATAAGAGAAGAAAATACAGTTAGAATTTTCTTAAACTAGATAGGAGAATTAGCAAAAATTCTGGGACATATATGAGTGTGCTACTCAAACCAACCCAATCACACTGGTGGGAAGGGGCTGTATTTTACCAAATCTATATTCGTAGCTTTCAAGATTCAAATGATGATGGGATTGGGGATTTAAGAGGCATCATCTCACGGCTAGATTATTTACAATCCCTTGGAATTGAAGCACTTTGGATCACCCCTTTCTAT
>JASJCP010000259.1 GCA_030065935.1 Xenococcaceae cyanobacterium MO_167.B27 | reverse complement strand
TGTGTTAGTATAACCATCGGTCACATTGGTAAAACCAAACTCACCAGGATTCTCTAAAATATCGTTAAATAGTTTACTGATATCTATATAAGTAAAGTTAACGTCCGAATAAGACCCCTCAAATTCTTCGACAGTTTCAAGTAACAGATCGTTATGAATCGCAGTTAGCTCACTAAGTTTTTCTTGAGCTTCACTTTCTAAACTCAAACCCAGAGGAGTTTTTGCTAAGTCGGGTAAGTTGAAAACAAAGATATTTTCCCCTCCCAAGTTAATAATGTCTTCAATCCCTTGGGAAATATTGGTATTTACTTCATCTAATGTTGCTTGAGTCTGTTGTGGTGTATCAGGAAAGTTAGTTTCTATAATATCTGGAGTATTTAGATCGTCTTCAATAAAACTAAAGTAGTCGTTAGCACCAATCCATAACAAGAAGAGATCGTCATCCACAACTTCTTCACTACTTTGATTCTGTATTAAGAATTCTAGTGCATCTATTTGTTGTGTTAAACCAGGAGCAGTAGGATCGAGATTAGTTGCTCCTGATGTTGCACCGCCAATAGCAAAGTTTACTCCATTATTGTTAGGGTCAATCTCAGTAAAAGGACTTATATTTAGGTCAAATTCTTCAGCTAAATTATCCACCCAAATATTTCCGTTAGAAAAACGCCCAGGCTCGTATAAAGGAGCATTGGGAATCAAGCCATTAGTCAAGTTAAAGAAGTTACCAGTATCAGAAAGACTGTCTCCTAGGAAATAGAAGCTATCGAAAATTAATTCCATTAATTGTTAAATTTATGTTCATAAAACCATAAATGTAAATATATATTCACGGTAGTCAATTATTTAAAAATATTTTATCAAGATTTCAAAAAAAATACTTCTAATTTGTTAAGTTTAAAATTATACTAATTCTTAAAAGTAACACCTTTTCTCAAAAGTAATAAGAGAGATCGAAAATAGATATTATGTAAAATAAAAGTGTAAAACCTTTATTTTCCCTACACCCCACACCCCACACCTTTCAGGGGTATGATTTTTATATTTAAGGATTTAAGCAGGTGGGGAAATAGGGAATTTGGGGAATTGGGGAAGGTGTAACCTTGATTTCTCGTGTCAGTAAAAAAAACGAATCATTCAATTATTAAAATCATACACTTGTAAGACACCCCACACCCCACACCCTTTCCATCACCTAAGTCGACCGGTAATGGGTGAGAATTGATATAACTAGGGCGTGTCATCAATTTTAAAAAAAGCGATCATGCTACAGAAGCTTGTTAGGCAATAGCAGTAGGGTAGGCAAAAACATAAATCCAGATGAGAATTACACTATTGTGCCATCATGCCCACCAGATTTAATCTGACTGATGGAATCATTGTGGGCAAAATAATTTTTGGGATCTGTTTTGATGTTGATTATTTTGGTTTGCCCACCCTACAGAAGCTCATTTAAAGATTAAACCAATTAGCTAAGGTTGGTGGCAATGGTAATAGGATACAAAGCAGCAATGCTATAGTTAGGAGTCCTAAAAAATCTCTGATATTATCCAATTCTGTGACATCATTCAGGGCTGGTTGATCTAATAGAGGCATTAACCATAAGATAACTGTCCAAACCCAGAAAGAAGGATGAATTAAGGCAAATAGAATTGCCAGAAAGCGAGCAACCTGACCAATTCCAATAGCAGTTTTTTGCCCAAATACCCCGTGAATAATATTTCCTCCGTCTAATTGACCTACAGGCATTAAATGAAGTGCTGTGATTAACAAGCCAACATAACCTGCTATAGCTAGAGGATGAAGATTAATTGCCATTCCTGACTGTAGTTGACTGCCTAGTGCTAATTTGGCTAGCAGAGCCAGAAGCAATGATAAACGGGGGTCTAAAGCTTCAAAATTAAAAAAATTGGACTCTTCTAAAGGTACTGTTTCAGAAAGAGACAAGCCGAAAAACAGGACTGGTAGAGTTGCAATTAAACCGACGCAAGCCCCTGATAAAGCAATATCAAACATAGCTTGGCGATGCGGTACAGGAGTTCGCCTTTGGGTAAACGCGCTCAAAGTACCGATGAAAGCAGGGAAAGGAATAAAATAGGGCAGAGTCGTACTAACTTTGTAACGTCTGGCAGCTATGTAATGACCTAGTTCGTGAATACCAAGAATTACTAATAAGGGGATACTATAAGTCAGTCCCAAAAGTATCATGTTAGGGTCAGATTGGAGTTGTTCTTCTGATATTCCTTGAAATTCCAGCCCTGCGATAGTAGTGGTGAGGAGAGTAATTAATAATAGTCCTAATGCTAACCCTGGACGAGTAATCGGTTCTGTATCTGATTGGTCTTTAGTTTGAGTTTGAGGGTTAGGAACAAGAGCAAAAAAGGGTTGACCACGCAAACTTTCTTGAAATATTAGAAAAAAGCGATCGCCAAAAACTTTTTCTACATTATCTTTAATTTTGTTATAAGCTTCTTCTGGTATAGTTTTAAGTTTCCCACGGCACAAAATAGCTTGGGGACGATAGTCAATTTTTTGTAGGTAATAAATGTTCCAAGGGAAACAATTGCGTAAGTCTTGTTCTTCTTGGGAATTAATAGGACGAACCCCAACTAAATTATTTTCCGGCTCTACTGGTTGAGTTTGATTGTCTGTTTTGTTATTCTCAGATTTACCAATTTGAATTAGCCAACCATACACTAGAGGACAAACCACTAAAGGCACAATTATCAGCATAATAGGAATCGGTGGATCTTCTCCCACAAAATAAATCCAAGCTGTCCAGATAAAAGCAGGAAACATCATCACCAACCAGCACAACCATACGGGAGTTTTGGTAGTGGAACTAACGCTACGCTGAACTACAGCGTAAGTAATTAGACTGAGTAAAATTAGAATTAACCAAAGTTTCATCTGTTTTGATCTGAATTGGCTGATATTGAGGGACGAGAAAAAGATAATTTTTTCCCTGTTGTCAGGTTGGCGTTGGGTCCTTCGGGAGCATTTCGCCAAAAATGCCACTAAATTCCTTACAAACACCTTATTTTATTCAAGAATGCCCCAAAATTATCCAGAAATTCTTGCCAGTGTTCCTAACCGAGGTAAACCACCCCGTTCTGTTTTGCCAGGAATCTTTGCTTTTTCTCCGAATCGAGACACTCTTGGAGGTACTGCTTATTTCATTGTAAATAAAAGCGGAAATATTCTTCTAGATTGTCCAGCATGGCACAATGCTAATCAGGATTTTATGTTGGTGATGGGGGGTGTTCGCTGGTTAGTTATTACTCATCGAGGCGGTATTGGAAAGCAAGTTGCTCAGATGCAAAAAGCCTTAAATTATGCAGTAATTATTCAAGAACAAGAGGCTTATCTGTTACCAGAAGTAAAAGTCACCTCTTTTGTTGATAATTTAGCTCTTACTCCAGAAATAGAACTTATTTGGACTCCTGGTCATTCTCCTGGTGCTTCTTGTGTGTATTGGAATAACTTAGGAGGAGTCTTATTTTCTGGTCGTCATCTACTCCCCACTTCTACCGATAAAATTATGCCTTTGCGAACTGCTAAAACTTTTCATTGGTGGCGACAGTTAAGAAATGTTACAAAATTAGGCGATCGCTTTTCCCAAAGCAGTCTCAAATACATTATCCCTGGAGCAAATACAGGACTGTTACGAGGCAAAGGTTATATCGATAATGCCTATCAGAAATTAACTGAATTAGATACAGAAGCTTTAAAATCAACAGAGATTTATCAATAATGACAACCAAGCCAGATTTTCTGTTATTTGCTCAACATGGGTGGTCAGATAACGGTAATGATATTAGCAGACTAGCCCAAGCTGTAGCTACAGATAATAGTTTAGTGATTGCTCCCAGTTTAGGGCTATTAAAAACTTATTGGCGTATTGAGCCTTTAATTCAGAAAGTAGAACAGTTAGTAAAGCAAAATCTCCAGCAATATCCTGAAACTCCCTGGAAAATTATTGGTCATTCTATGGGAGGCTTAATTTGGTTAGAAGTCTTACAGCGAAATCCCCAATGGTGGAATAAGATAGACTCTCTAGTAGTTATTGGTTCTCCTATCGGTGGTGCAGATTTAGCCCGTATTATCGATCCTTTAGGCATTGGAATTGGTATTGCTAGAGATTTAGGCAAAAATCGCCGTCATATAGCTGAAAAAGTAGCTCAACAAATTCCCACTCTTTCTATTGCAGGAGATATCAACGGTGGTAGTGATGGTATGGTTAATATCACTACTACTCAATTCAACTATTGTCAATTTCTTCTTATACCTGGTATTCCCCATGCGAGTTTAAAATGTCATCCCCGTTTAGTCCCCATTATTCAAGGGTTTTGGGCAAATCCTCAAATCAGTCCCCCTCAAAAAGAAAATTTGGCTACTAAAATCATTCAACGGCTATATTCTGTTCCTGGTATGACTGATGCTAATATACAATACTTCGCTAAATCACAAGTCAAAATTAAATTCCCCAACGGAGTCTCCTTACACACCTGGAAAAATTCTTTAAGAGTAGATCATGTTTTTGTCACAGACGAACAAAATAACTGTCTTTATGGTGGTTACGTAGGTTGGACACATACAGAGCAACTCAAGCAAGCTATCAACGAAATCAGCACTTGGAATAGTTAACAAAAAAAATTTTTTTTAGGACTTGACAAAATCCCACACCAACTTGCTAATATGTATAAGGTTAAGCCAATGGGGCGTCGCCAAGCGGTAAGGCAGCGGGTTTTGGTCTCGCCATTCCTAGGTTCGAATCCTAGCGCCCCAGTCAAAAAAAGCCACAATAATAATTAGATAATCAGGGGCTTTAGGATTTTTCCCTAGGGATAGCAAGCCCAAAAATTAAACCTTACACTCAAATTACACTCACTTTTCCATTATTCCCACAAGTTCCAATGGGTAGTAAATAGGGTTCATTAACTCTTTATCGAAAAGTAAAATATCTGTAAAGCAAAAAAAGCCTCGCATTTTACCAGGCTTTGATATATTCGTCAAATAGGGAAATTAAAGCAATTTACTTGAGTCTGTCTAGGTCATGACCGATTACCCTAAGTTTTTGCTTAAGACTGTTAACCAATAACGTATTACTTTCTATTTGCTCCCACACTTCCTCATTAGTATCAATTACTATCTTTTTCAAATCTTCAATTGACTGCATCGCCTTTTCCAATTTCTCTAACCTGTTCAATATTTCCTGATTGTTCATTGTTACTTACTCCATCCAGTAATGCCTTGAATCCACTTAGTGATACCCATTGAGCAGAATTTAGCCATACTACCGAAAGCTGTTTGATTACCCTTCATAGCGTAGTGAGCGATTACAGCACCACAGTAATCTGCTTTGTACAGGGTTAAGTTACCAGCATCCTTCCCATCAACAACCAAGATATGATAGTCACAGTTTGTAAGGTAAAAGTCTTGCCCTGCATAGCTTTTAAGGTATTCTGACCGAACTTTTTTTGTAAGGGTCTTTTCTAGGTGACTTATTGCTTGCTGAGTTACGCCAGCCAATCTAGCTAAAGCACTTTGAGACATTCCCGATTCCCCAGTAGCATTCACTGTGTATAACTCAAGCTCATTACCCATTAAATTAAGTGAACCCTTGGTAAGTTCTACTGTTCTAAGCTCAGATAGCTCATGCTTTATCTCATCCTTGAATTGCTCCATCAAGTACCTCATCTTATCCTCAACCCTATCTTCTAGATTGAGATACCCGATGAACTTATCTAGGTACTCACACATTTTGTCAGTCTGTTGCTCTAGAGTTTCAACCCTACCAATTACATCATTGATAGCTACATCGTTCTTAGCGTTGTCTAGCTGACTCAATACAACAGGGTTAGTCATTAACTGTTGAAATATCTTTTCAGCTTGTTCTCTGTCACATCCAGTGATAGATTGAATCTTGGCAATTATTTGCTCAAAAAAATCCATGGAACTTACCTCATCGAATAGTTGTAATCAAAATACTGGGATAAAAGCCTGTTTCTTGGCACGAGTTAACGCTGTATAAAGCATCTGTTGTAAATCGGGACATTTGACCATGTCCTGTACGTCCAGAGCAACATAATCTATACTGCTACCCTGTGCTTTATGAGTGGTGATAGCGTAGCTGTAAGGAACGTTATCAAATAGTTTCCGAAGTTCGTAATATTTCCAAAACTTCCTATCCTTCTTAAGCTGCTTAAGTTGAGCTTGTCTCTCTATTTCACTTTCTTCTGTAAGTATCCGTAACATGGTGCATAACCCGTCATCAGTTCTCACTGGTACTTCCCAAAATTTCCAAGATTCATGGGGAGTTTTTTTAACAACAGCGTTCCCTACCACTTGACACTCTTGCGAGTTGTTGATCAGAATGACCCATTTATCTTTTTTGTTCATAGAGTTGGGATTAGGGCGAAATACTGGGTATCTAGCAATTAATCTGTCGCCTACAACATAAGCTGGTGCATCTTTTCCCCACAATTCCCCAGGAACATACTGGTTAAGTGCTGATGCTGTATCGTTTCTCCATACCAAAAACCGTACATAATCAGGATTGTTTTTATACTCATCCGACTTAAAAAATGAGATCGCTTTCTCTAACCATTCAAGACGTTTAAAACAAGTAATAGTCTTGTCGCTGGTAGTATTGAACGGATACAGATAATCTCCATACTGTTTTTGTACTCTAATGTATTCGGCTACATGAGCTAAGTACTTAAGCAAAATTAAATGTATATTTTTTGATAAAGTTTTAGATGATTATCAGCAGAGCGATCGCTTACTTAATACTGCGCGATGCCGAAGGCAACCGCAAAGCGGGTCGCTCTGCTGATAAGTGCAGAGAACATAAATTTAAAATGAGATATATTAAAGGTTTAACAAAAGAGACAATTAAACTCTTAAAAAGAATTTATAAACAGAGTAAATATTATCAAGTAAGACAGAGAAGTCATTGTATTC
>JASJCP010000258.1 GCA_030065935.1 Xenococcaceae cyanobacterium MO_167.B27 | reverse complement strand
CTCTGGAGATTTATGAAATATGAGTGGATTGAAAAAGAAGCATATTTGAGTTGGAAAAATTTAGTTGAGTATGTGGAAAACGTTTTAAAAGATTTTGGGACAAAATATACAATTAATTTTGCTTAGGTACTTATTTCGATAAAATTATTGACCCCTATTTGAGCGTTATCACGAATTCTTAATTCTGGAGTTGTAATGTTGATATTACCCGCATCTCCTGTACCACCAGTACGGCTAAACAAACCACTTCCTATTCCACTTACTTCTACTAACTCGTTAGCATTAATTTCTAAAGTGCCTGCTTTTGCTTCACTTCTTGTTTGGACTGAAATTCGAGCGTTATTGGTAACAAACAGAGAACCAGTAGTAATGTTTATGCTACCTGAATTTCCTTCTGATGTTGATTCTACCATACTAAAAATACCAGTAGTTTCTTCGTTCATACCTTCACCATTAAGAGTTACAGTATCTTCTGCTTTAATCTGAATTTCACCAACATTTCCTTCACCAAAGATACTACTAGTAATAAACCCCCCATTGGTGAGAGTCAGATTAGTGGTATCAATAGTGATATTTCCTCCATTTCCTCCATTTCCTTCACCAATGCTACTACTAGTAATAAACCCCCCATTGGTGAGAGTTAGATTAGTGGTATCAATGGTGATATTTCCTCCATTTCCTCCATTTCCTTCACCAAAGATACTACTAGTAATAAACCCCCCATTGGTGAGAGTCAGATTAGTGGTATCAATGGTGATATTTCCTCCATTTCCTTCACCAAAGATACCACTAAGAATTGCCCCATTGGTGAGAGTCAGATTAGTGGTATCAATGGTGATATTTCCTCCATTTCCTTCACCAATGCTACTAGTAATCTGCCCATTGGTGAGAGTCAGATTAGTGGTATCAATGGTGATATTTCCTCCATTTCCTCCACCAATGCTAGTAATAAACCCCGCATTGGTGAGAGTCAGATTAGTGGTATCAATGGTGATATTTCCTCCATTTCCTTCACCAATGCTAAGAATTTCCCCAAAATTGGTGAGAGTCAGATTAGTGGTATCAATGGTGATATTTCCTCCATTTCCTTCACCAAAGATACTATTAATCCGCCCATTAGTGAGAGTCAGATTAGTGGTATCAATGGCGATATTTCCTGCATTCCCTCTAGCTCCTGTTTCAACGTCATTGAAAATAAAACTCCCATCAACAGTGATTTCAGTAGCATTAATGTTAATATCACCAGCTTTAGCTTCTGCTGAAGTTGAATCTGCTGTTATTCCTGCTCTTATGCCTCTAAAAAAATTTCCACCAGAAAGACTCACATTGCGACCATTAATTGTGATACTTCCACCACCTGTACCTCTAACGTCTATATCAGCACCATTATTTAAAGTTATATCTGCTCTAGCTACATCTAATGGAAAACTCAAGCTACCATCATCATTTAAAGTGACTGTTCCTGCATTTCTTAAACCACCTAACTCGATGTCTCCACTTCTTGCTGTAGCTTGACCAGATTCAAAGTGAATATTTCCACCTACTAAACTTAGGGTTTCTCCTTGTGCTACTTCTAATCCCACAGCATCATCAGTGTTATTTTCTACAACTGAGCGATTTACTATCTCCCCTGGATTATCTCGTAGATTTAAACCAATGGGAGCATTAATCGTTAATATAGGTCTTTGTGTGTTCGTCGCGCTAAATTCTATCCCATCAGGAAATAAGATACTGTCTGCGGTACTGCCATAAAATGAACCACCAATATTTAACGAAGCATTTTCACCAAATAAAATACCGTGCGGATTAATTAAAAATAAGTTGGCTGCACCATTAGCCCGAATCAATCCATCAATATTGGAGATATTTCCCCCTGTAACACGAGAAAAGATGTTAGAGATATCATTAGCATTGTTAAAGAAAGCCTCACTTCCTCTAGGGACAGAAAACTCTCCAAAACTATGAAATAAATTTCCTCCAGCGCGATCTCCATCATCAATTCTGACTCCACTATCAGTGGGAGTTAAATTAGTATTGGTACTGCCATCAGTAGTAATTTGGGCGAAGGCTGGTGAAATTATTGCCGATGAGAACAATAAACTGAAAAATGACGAATATTTTACTTTCATGGGACAAAAGGTCTGTCAAATTTCTAGCTATTCTACATTTATATGATTACTTTTGTAAGATGTAAAAAAACAACTTTTTTTCTTCTTATACCTATTCCTTCCCGTACAGTAGCTAGATAGATTCCACATCTAAAATATAATCCCAACTAGTCAAAGAATGAATGATATTTTCAGCCTATGAATTCAGAACTTTACCTACTTTATGTTTAACATCATCTTGAAGGCTACCCTCAAGACGAAAGCTATTTAACTTGCTTGTTCTTTACCTGCATCAAGATTGCGTTCTATTTTTCAAGAAGTTGTTAGCTTTAATTATTCAAACCTCCCAAACTAGACGAGATGAATAATTGAGAGCAACAATCTATTTATTTAATGGAGGAAGCAGGCTGGTTCAGCACTAGAGTTTATTTATATATATCGTGCGCGCTGCACCACCTCTTGATATCCCTGCTCCTCTTACGAATATAAGCCTTCCACCACATCTTCCCCGAGCAAAACAATTGGTCATTTACCTATCTTCATAACTAGTTTTTAAACAAGCACGCAGTCGCACCCCCAGCAACCCTTAACGTTTATTTTCAACTTCAAACAGCTTTTCTATTTGAGCCAACAGTGATTCTAGTTTTTTCCGCTTCCTAGCATTCCCCAGAATCAACTTCTTAGATTTTTTAACTTGTTTATAGGTATTATCTAAACGGTTAAATATTTCCTCTTTCTGTGGTTGTGGTTTAACTGCTTTGATTCTTTCCTTGATTTCTCTCAGGGATAAGGATTTAGCGATCGCTTGTTCCATTAATTCTTTTCTGGTTTCTTCATCTTTGAGGGAAGCGAGAGCCTTGGCTTTGGTATATTCGATTTTTCCTTCGCGTAGAACTTCTAGGATGTCTTGGGGGAGGTTGAGTAAGGGGAGACGGTTACAAGTGAAGGAATACCAGTTTTGTCCAATCATCTCAAAGACGGACTGAACAGTTTGTTCTGCTTGCTCACCTGAGTTAGGGATAACGTTATCCCTAGCCAATGATTGTTCTGCTATTTGCTCAGAATCTTGTTTATTTTTCTTTTCAATAGCATTCTTCATCTGATAAAGTAACTGCCGACTTTCTAATTGATTTGAACCTAGATGAAGAGATAACAATTGTAAAACTCCTTCTGTCTCGTCCACTGGATTAAGGTCTTCTCGTTGGAGGTTTTCTACCAAAGTTACTTGTAAAGCTTCTTGCTCACTTAGTTCTTTGATAACAACTGGCACTAGCTCAAGTTTTAAAGCAACGGCAGCACGATAACGTCTTTCTCCTGCCACTAGCTCATATTGATTTTTCGGTATTGGTCGAACTAACAAAGGTTCTAAAATACCATGCTGTTTAACTGACTGGATTAGCTGTTCCAGTTTTTCTGGGTCAAAATAACGTCGCGGTTGAGAACGAGTTTTAATGTTTTTAGTTGACACTAATTCAGCTACAGCCGAGCCAAACAAAGAATCGAGAGAATCAACAGGAGTAAGATCAGCACCATAAGGTTGCTCACGCTTTTTGGGCATTACAAGTTCTCCAAACCTTTTACTATGTTTCTTAGAACAGTCAAAGCTTTGTGATTTTTGTCATAAATGGCTAAAGGAACTCGCGCCTCAGCAGCATCAGCAAAGCTGGTTGACCAGGGAATAGGAGGATAAATCGTACCTACCTTAGAAAATCTTTCCTTAATCGCTGTCAAAGTTCTTTCGTCTTGACTACGACGGGAATCAAACAAAGTGGGAACAAACCCAGCAATTTGCAAACCACGATTGGCACGACGTTTTACCCGCGCTACCGTTTTGAGCAATATATTTGTTCCAGCAAACGCTTTAAACTGACATTGAATAGGAACAAGGATATAGTTAGCAGCTACTAAACTTACATAGGAAAGCAGACCCAAACTAGGAGGGCAGTCAATTAAAATAAAATCATAATCTTTGATAATCGGTTCTAGAGCATCTTTAAGTCTAATGTCTCGCATATCAGCATTGACCAAAAATAACTCCGCAGCGGACAAACCGATATTAGAAGGAGCAAGAGACATACCATGAATTGCTGAATGAATTGGTATTGGCTTAGGAGTTAAATCTTCGTCGTCTTCTTCCTCAGTAAGCGAGTTGCCAATAGTTATTTCTAATTTTTCTGGCTCTAACCCCATAAAAGTAGTTAGAGAAGCTTGAGGATCTAAATCCAGTAACAATACTCGATGTGAACACTTTTGTAAATGATAGCCAATGTTCATAGTAAGAGTAGTTTTTGCTACCCCGCCTGCCTGATTAAATAAGGCAATTATTTTAGTCATCCACTCTTGGTTTTTTCCTCATTATTTATTTCTCCTCTAAGATAATCTATGAGGCAAAAAACTCACACCTTTTTTTCTACCTGAAGAAAGAAAGATATTCAACTTGCTCCGCCTCAATACCAGCCATAAAGAATTGGGTTCTATTTTTTCTTGTTGTATGAAGCTTTAATCATCTAGACCCCAAAATAGTTGGGTTTAGGAATAGTTAACCACAGTAATTTACTTATTTAATGGTTCACCACCAGAATAAATTTAGATATCTTATTTCTACTGCACCAGTCTTAAATATCCCCGCCCCTGATACTAATATAAAGCTACGGCACACATCAAACGGGAGCAAAACATCGGTCGTTTTGTTTCAGTAAAGGCACATTAAAATGGTTTAACCTCGCTGCCGGGAGCAATCGCTTGAACTTTTGCGTTATGTGGAACAACAACGGGAGAAATTCACATGGAAATTAAATACAGGCTGGGAAAGAAGGAAGACAGCAAACAAATAGCAGAAATGATAGACATTGCATCCGATGGCATTGTCTCATACCTATTTCAGGATTTGGTTTCTGGAATGTCACCTGTTGAAGTCTTAGCCCACAACCTTGAAAATGACAATTATCCTCACACTTACTCTAGCACGTTGGTCGCGTGTGATGGAGATGAAAAAGTCGGAATGGCTCTTTCTTATCCGTCCTCTGAACACAAAATCACAGATGAAACAAGAAGTTTTTTTCCTGCGGATAGATTAGAGCATCTTAGCGGGTTTTATTCCTCACGTATCGAAAACAGTTGGTTTCTTGATACGTTGTGCGTAATTGAGAGTCATCGCAGGCGTGGCATCGGCGAAAAGCTGATTTCACTAACAAAAGAAAATGCGCTCGAAAATGGATACAATACTTTGAGTCTAATAGTCTTCGCAGATAACGCATTAGCAATATCAGTTTATCAGCATACTGGATTCGAGGTTATACAGAAAGTTGAACTACGAGGAAATAAATTTATTAAACATCAAGATGGTTGTTTGTTGATGAAATGCGAAATTACCACATAATAACCGCATCTACTCCTATCCCTCTTCTGTCACTCTCCGATATTTTCTAATATTTAAAAATAGCGTGCGCGAGACAAAAGCTAGATTTTTTTATTAAAATTTAACAATATCTGGATAAAAATATAATTGAATTATTTGCTTCTATATTAGTGATTTAAACGAGAAGAAACTTTCTCTTTTTGTAGTGGGGTAGGATATATTCAAGAAGAAGCAATAGAAAGCGCACGCTCTATCTATGACCAAATCTCTAACTCTTGACCCTCTAAAATCTTTGGTTGCATGGAATATAAATCATGTTTGACTGATTCGATATCGTGAAACTTGTAGTACTCAGTCAGCTTACCAATACGATAATTAAACTGCTTGTAGCGGTGTTTGAAATATAATTCCACGTTGCCTCGGTGTTGCCAGGTATTTAGTACATTAATATTGATATTTGAGAAATGCTGCTGTAAGTCTCGTTTGATTTCTCCCAGGCGTAAGCCTATCTTCCTACTAGTTACACCAATCTTATGTAAGGTTTTACCATCGCACTTTATCTCTAGAAAATAGAGAGTAAATCGAAGTATGCGCCTCTGTTGTAAATGGTAAATTTTTAAATCCGCTAGCTTTTCCTCTAATAACTCACCCCCAATAGCTTTAGCCATCTCGACAGAGTTAGTCAATCTATTGAGTTCTGAAAGTATCAATGATTCTTGTAACGTATTAAACTTAGATAGAGATAGACCAGCAACAGGAATCTTGCCCAAATCAGTAAAATAGTATCCCTGTGGTGTCCATTCAAACAGCTTTTTCAAGTTTAATTCAAAGGGAACGGTAACGAGCGCATAATTTGTATTGCCATATTCTCGCCACAGGTCTTTGACTAGCTGAAAGTGTTTTGCTGATAATTGAAGATGAAAGTTATCGTACAGTGGCAGTGATGGAAGTTTACCTTTTCTGACTCTTAAACAAGTTTCTACCGTATGGGCGAAGTGGTGTTGTTTGATTTTTCCCTTCTTTGCTGTTAAAGAGCGTGAGCAGAAGGGACAAACTAAATTAGTTTTACCCGAACTTACCTCGGAAATCGTTATCAATTCTCCTTGGGGATTAACTCCAAACTTTAAGTACCACATCAACTAAGAACATATATACCAAACAGTTATATAGTATATATGTAAATTAGCTTTAAATTTTCCCAAATGGTTGCCCCCATCGCTGCCAATTCTCCTTATTAAAGGGACTCTGCCATCGATTAATTAATTCACTTTCTAGTTTCAATCTGCTCTTTCTTTCTGCTGGTGTGTCATACCAGAAAGCACTACATACTCTAACTTCTAACAGGAGCGACCCAAAACAGTGAGATCGACCGTTTGTTGCTGAAAACAAGGGGTGATGGGGAATAGAGCAATTGCAGTAGATAGGGGCTTTATTTAAGCATCGCCAAGAGAGAAATTTCGGTAGCAGCA
>JASJCP010000073.1 GCA_030065935.1 Xenococcaceae cyanobacterium MO_167.B27 | reverse complement strand
TAATGTTTGGTAAGTGGGCATACTCTACTTTACAACGAATAAAACCTGCGTAATATAAAGTTTTGCCAAACAATCAACTGGTCTTGCCAAGGTTTAACTAAGTTTACCCAAGTATTTGACGTGCAGCGACGATCCGATCAATTTAATCTTAACTCAATCTGGGGGTCATGTGGGTTATATTAGTAGTCTAGGCTGTCAAAAATCTAACGGCGATCGCGATTGTTGGTGGAGTTGGAATCGGATGATAGACTGGTGGGATCGACAAAATAGTGAGGAATGAAAAAATTAAAACAAGTACCCTCTCCTATTTTAGAAGTAAGGGTTATTTTTCCACCGTGAAGCTCTACTATTTTTCGCGACAGAGCTAAACCTAATCCTGTACCTTTATACTTGCGATGCAAAAGAGTCTGAATTTGTTGAAAGGGTTGAAATAATTTTTGACAATCTGCTTCAGAAATACCAATCCCTGTATCAATCACTGCAAAATTTAGAAAGTCCTTAGTTGTTGTTACTTGTAAAGTTATTGAACCTTCTTTAGTAAATTTAACAGCATTAGATAGTAAGTTAACCAGAACTTGTTTGAGCCTCAAATTATCCGCAAAACAAAAATCAATATTGTCTTCAATGTCTAAAATTAATTTTAGTCCTTTATCACGAGATTTTTTTTCTATTATGGCTAAAGCAGCTTGACAGATATCCTCTACTGGTAATCTTTCTCTTTCCAATTCTTCTTGATTGGCGTTGATTTTAGCTAGATCGAGATAATTATTGACTAACTCTAAAAGATGTTCTCCTGTGGTGAAAGTTGCAGAAACATATTGCGTTTGTTTGGGATTTAAAGAGCCATAGATCTCGTCTTGAAGCATTCTCGCGAAACCTAAAATCGCTGCTATTGGACTACGCAACTCATGAATTAGATCGCAGATATAGTCTTCTATCTTATTTTTAAAATTTTGGAGTTGATGGTTTTCTTCTGTAAGTTGTTGGTTTAAAACTGTTAATTTTTTAACGCATTTAAAATGTTTATTTTGGTGTAGGGATAAGGAGTTAGCTAAAGATTTTGTTAATATCTGCGGTAGCTGATCTATTTTATTACGGAGTACGTACCCATCAATACCATATTGGATACACTCTACAGCCATTTCATCTCCTAAAGGGTCTGTAACTAAGACTAGGGGAAGTGTTACAGGTAAAGTGTGCCACCATTTTATTTTGCTAATAGGAGACTCTATGGGACGAGTTTTGGACACAGTATAATCATAGATAACTGCATCATAGTCTTTTTCTAACAGTAATAATCGAGACTCATTTACAGCAGCAAAGTGATGAGTAAAATCAATATTGGCTGCTTCTAGGGTTTCGACAATTGTGTCTAGGTTGCTATTATCATCTGTGATAATGAGCAGACTCAGGTTGCTGATTAGACTTGGTTTTGTTAGAAGATGGAGAGTTAACCCCGAACCATTAGACATAAATCAATATAGGTAAACCTATTTGTCATTAAATATCTCACATCAGGAGACTCTTATTTATAGTATCTATTGAAACAGTTTATTTATGTCAAGCTTACCTAAACTTTTCTCAATACTATTAAAGTTGCTTTAAAGTACAAGCGGTTTGGCTCTTTAGTAGTATTAGTTTACTACTAATCTTAAAATTCTTTTTGTGAAAACACAGTAATAGAGATGACTAGAAGTAGTGTTGTATATAAAAATCCATAAAGAGCATGAGCAATTAAATCTCCTTGGTTGGGTAACAAACCATAAACAGCTTCATTTTTTAAATTGAATTGGGATAAATCAGGTAATATCAAATAAAGACCTGTGGTTAAGCGTTCAATACTAGAATTTTTACTTAATTCACCCAATTCTAACAAGTCTTGGCTAAAATGCCCCATCAGATAAACCCCAAAGCTGAGTAGTGTTGCCAAAATCGAACTGGTAAAAACACCGAATAAAATTGTTACAGCAATCATTAAAGCCAATTGAATTAGGAGATAGACAGCAGTAAGAATCAGAGGGAATAAAGGATAGCTAATACCTGAAAAACTCAGCATTCCCAGATAAATCCCCATCATAATCGTCATCGTTACTGTTAAAACCCCTAATAATCCTAAATGTTTCCCTACGATCAATTCAGCTTTACTAATGGGTTTCGGAATGAGCATCAAGAGGGTGCGTTTTTCGATTTCCTTATTAATCAACGCTGTACCCACAAAAATAGCAATTATCACCGTTAAAATTTCAATGGCAGCAATCCCAAAATCTAATAAGATTTTTTCATCAGTACCAGCAGCAATTTCAGGAATGATTCTCTGTGCCAGAATGAGAATTAGGGAAAAGAAGCCAATAAAGTAAAGAATGCGATCGCGGATAACTTCTTGAAAACCGTTTTTAGCGATTGTCAATACTCTAACAGGATTCATGGTTATTTTTTACAGATCATCTATAATGTCTAAGGGTTTACACTGTTTATAGTTCCCAGAATGACCTGTAAATCACACAGAAGGCATAAATAAAGTTAAAGAGATAACAACAAAAGTTGTTTTGCGGGACGTTGTATACAACGTCCCTACCAGTTTGGCTACTCTTGCAAGTAGCATATTCGAGTAAGCTCTACCCTAGGATAATTTTTGTTCTACTGGTGTTTGGGTCTCTTGCAAAAAAGCTTCTTTTTCTGGGGATGAATTTCCTTGTTTTAGCTTTTGAATTCTTTTTCTGAGTAATTTTAGCTTGCTTTGTTTTTGCTTGATTTTTTTCTCTAAAATCAAGCCATTATTTCCTACTGGTTTAACTCTAGATTTAAGAGTTTCTTTGATTAAAATTGCTTCTTTGTAGTCGATGTTAATGGGTTGATCATAGCCTTCTAAGAGCAATAAATATTGAGGATTATCGTTAGTCTGAGCATCAGGTAATAAAGCCACAAAACGATTCATATTGATGATTTTACCGCTGGTTAATTCTAGAGTTGCATTCATGTTTATACCCTATGTATTGTGTAGTTGAGTTATTAGTTTAACTATTTTTGTCGGCTTCTCTACATGAGCAGAAAGTCACAAATAAAGTTAATTGGTTGAGATAGTTAGTATCCCCCCCAAGGCTTGCGCCAGTGAAGTTGGTTAGTACTAAAAACTTAAAGTTACTTGATACTTCTTAATATAGCTGTTTTTATTTATCTTGGGAGTGGAAAGAACCCCCATCTCCGATGGCGGGAGGATGTCAATTTGCTATAAACTCCACCAAAGGTTTAAAAATAGGTACTAACTCTTGACGAGCAACTACTAAACAAGGAAAAGAGCGACTACCGTAGTTTTTTCCTATCTTAAGCGGAAATATGGCATCAGAATCTAAACTAACAAAAGTTCCTCCAGCAGCTTGTACAATTACCCAGACTGCTGCAATATCCCATATTTTAGGCGTAGCTTCTACACCTCCAATAGCAGCACCAGTAGCTACTAGTAACAGATTATAACTAGCAACTCCAATCATCCTGATTTTACAAGGAAAAGGATTTTTCAATATTGCTATACTACGGGCGCAGAGGTTAAATAGGTGACTCTTGCTAGGAGCATCTTTGCTAGTAAAAATTGGTTGATGGTTTAAGTATGCTCCAGTGTATCCTGTTAAGCCAGAGTCGCCATACCAGAAACCATGAAAAGCTTGTTTCAGAAACGGAAGATAGACAAAACCAAAGACGGGAGTACCTTGATAGATTAATCCTAAAGATATACCCCAGATAGGAACGCCACGGGTAAAGTTGGTAGTGCCATCAATAGGATCGATAATCCAACACCAGTCATTATCAGGGAAAATATGGGTAGTTTCTTCTGTTAATACGCCATGATCTGGGAAATTCTTGGCTATAGCCTCTCTAATTGCTCCATCTGCCCATTTATCAGCTTTTGTGACCAAACTACCATCAGTTTTTTGTTCTGGTTGCAGTTTACCAGAATCTTCAATCAGGCGCTCGCCTACTGACTGGGTGGTTTCTTGACAAAATTGGAGTACTCGATCCCAAAATTCCTTCATATTTTAATTCTATGTCTGCATTCACCCTGAGTTTAACAGTAGTAGTTTCTTTTTTTCGGTATTAAAAAAATCTACAATTGCTTAACGTGCATTTAATTTATCTAATCTACTATTTTTGCAGAAAGCTTCAACTTCTCCTCATAATGCAATTTGAATGAAACCCCGCCTAATTTTTATCGTTGTCTTGTGTGTATCACTTATATTTTTTGTCAGATTCTTACCATCTCCTATTACTATGACATCTCTCTTAAGCGATCCTTTTTTACAATTACCGAATTCTGATTCTGTTAGGGTAGTTTGGTTTACAGAATTTCAGGGCGATCGCTCTTATCTTAGATACGGTAAGGATTTAGAAACACAAACAGAAGCAACTACTACTAAACTTAGTCGAGTCAGAGAAGATCAAAAATCCCGTGTCTCTCAAGAATATACCCAACCTACAACAAGAGATATTTGGCGACATGAAGCCATAGTAAATGGGTTAACTCCTAACCAGAGAATTCCTTATCAAGTATTTAGCATAAAAGATCGAGAAGTAATCAGTAGTAAACAATTTACCCTAGCTAGTAACCCTACACCAGACACACCCCTCAAGATTTTACTAACTTCGGATCATCAACTAATGCCTATGACTGCTGCTAATTTACAGAAAGTAGTAGAAACAGTAGGAAGAGTTGATGCTGTGTTTCTTGCTGGAGATTTAATCAATATTCCAGATCGGGCTTCAGAATGGTTTGATGATAGTAGGGGTGGTGCTTTTTTCCCTGCTTTGCAAGGACGAGCCAACTATAAGTTAGGAGATACTATTTATAAAGGTGGGGAAATTATCCAGTATGCACCTTTGTTTCCTGCTTTGGGTAATCATGAAGTGATGGGGCGATTTTCCACAACAAAATCTCTCAACGATCAGTTTTATGATTCAATTCCTCGCTCTGTCGCCAAGAAACTATATCCTCAAGAAGATGTAAAAAATAATTCTTTTAATAGTGATACTTACGAAGAAATATTTACCCTACCTGAAAGTGAGTCAGGAGGAAAACAATATTATGCTGTTACCTTTGGGGATATTCGCCTAGTTGTTTTGTATGTTACCAATATATGGCGATCGCCGTCAACTGAACCTAATGTAAAAGGAAGATATCAAGAAAGCGTCAGAGATTTAGACTCTCCTGAAGACTGGGGTTATGGACAGCATATTTTTGAGCCAATAAGTCAAGATAGTACTCAATACCGTTGGTTACAAACAGAATTAGCCAGTGATGCTTTCCAAGAAGCCAAGTATAAGATAGTAATGTTTCATCATCCTCCCCATACTCTAGGAGGTAATATTGTTCCTCCTTACACCGATCCTCAAGCTTTTATAGAACAAGATCGAGAAGGGAATATTCAATCTGTTAAATATGAATATCCTATCGAGCAAGACTATATTATCCGCGATCTAATTCCTTTATTAGAAACTGCTGGCGTACAGTTAGTTTATTATGGACATTCCCATCTGTGGAATCGTTTTGCAAGTCAGTCAGGAATGCAGTTTTTAGAATCATCTAATGTTGGTAATACTTACGGGGCGCATTTAGGAGATAATAAACGTCCAATCCCTCCCAATAATTCTAATTATTCAGCAGTAGGGGACCCTAACGGTTTAGAACCAATTATTCCGACTATTGCTCCTTTGCAAGATGATATGGGAAACAAATTACCCTACATTGCTAGCAATAATATTACTGTTTTTAGCATCTTCAATACCGAGACAGGAATAATTAGTAGTTATCGTTTTGATACTCGTCAACCAGATTCAGAAGTAATTAAATTTGATGAGTTTAAGATTATTAATTAATCGACAATTTTTTAATATGTAGGGTGGGCAGTGCATCGCCCTACTTTTTTACTTAAGGCATAATAGTAAATCCGATTTAGATACCTCCTTAATCTTTCGGCGTTGCTGAATCTTTCACTACATGGGAATCACTACCCCAATTTATTCTGCCACTCCTGAAGGTCATCTCCCCTTCAGATCTTTTTCAATCTACGACGAAGGAGATCGGATCCTATTATTCCTCCAGCAATTAGCAAGCCCAAGCCAGGAGAAAATTGAAAGGGAACTTGTTGCACCTTGAAATTATCCAGCAATAAAGCTGAAGAGCGATCAACATTATCGACATCAACAACTCCAAATCCCACTCTGTAGCTATATGTACCAGCAGCTAATCCAGTAACTGATTGAGTGTAAACATTATTCACATCATAATAAGTGGTTGTAGAATAAACATAATCATCATTAGCAGTGGGTGGAACTATGGTAGTTTGGTCACTATCTCCTAGAACAGTAACATTGCCAGTAACATAATTAGGATCAGTACTATCAACACTAACAGAAGGATCAGGATCGTTGATCAGAGAAATAAAGCTAAAATCTTGATTACCTAGATAATCAATTTCTTGACCATCATTGGTTAAATAAGCCCAGTTAAAACTAATTTCAAAACCATTCGTCCCGTTGTTAACATCATCTGTGGAGATAGTAATCTCAATATCTTGATACATTCCCGAACCTTCTTTAGAAGTACGAGGAAAACCAGTAACAACAGGATTGCGATCAATACTCAGATCGTTTATACCTAAGCCTAGAAAAGTTTGTAAATCGCTTCCTGTATGATTATCGGTGATGGTATCAGCATCAACAGGATTAGTTCCCGACTGATTAAAGGTATAAATACCATCATCAGTACGATCGCCTTCTATGTTATAAGCATTAGTAATAATTGCTTGATTAGAGCCACTGATAGGGGTAACACCATCAATACCTGTATTAGTAGTGACATCTCCAATAGTTGACCAATTATTAAGAGTTCCCGATCCATCATTTGGATCGTCAAAACTACCATTATCAAAAGTCACATTAAAACCATGAGCAGTATCAATAAAAATGAAATTGCCCACAGTTACTAAGCCAACAGTGCTAAGAACAGAAATTAGAGCTTTAGAGAAATTAGAGTGAGATAAAGACATAAAATTAACCAAATGTATAACAGGAATAAGGTGAGGCTTGTTTAATTAAATAAAATTAGAAAATAAAATCACTGGCATCAATGTCACCAGCACTAACACCGACTAGTAAAACCACATTTTTATCGTATATATCGTCAACGCCATCTACATCAACTTGAATCATCGTGTGAGAACCAAAGGCTTTCGCATTGATATAGCCATCATCAAATAAATTATCAGTTACCGTAACTCCACTCAGTTCTCCAGCAGCAATATCTCGAAAATCAAGAAAATCTCGCTCAGTAACATTGGTATTGTCAGCATTGAAGTCCAAAATAATATCAATACCATCACTGGTTTCATTGAGATGGAAACAATCATTACCACCACCGCCAGTTAAAGTATCTTGTCCTTTGTTGGCAGTAATTATGTCGTCTCCAGTTGTAGTAGCAATAGTAGTAGTTGTATTAATTAATTCTGATGCACCAGTACCAGTGACTTCATTTTTGGTAGTTTCATAGAAATTGTAATTAGTTAAATCTTCCCCTGCACTCAAGGTAATGTTGCTGATGCGATCATTATTCCCATTGGAATTGGGACTTAATGTACCTGAGCCAGAGATAATTTCGGGGGAAGCATCGCTATAATCTCCATTATCAACTTGTTCAATGATGTAAGTTCCTGCTAACAAACCAGTAAACTCATAAGAGCCATCAAATTTAGTAAGGGTTGTAGCAATTTCAGTTCCCCCTGAGTCCAGAAGCCGAACTGTAATATTACTCAGACCACTTTGATCGTTGGTTGTGGTTGAGGAATCACCATCAGTGTCAAATAGGACAAAACCGCTAATGCTAGAAGTTACTTCACCAAAGTCATTATTACTAGAAGTTTCTCCAGCAGCAACGGTTACTGCGATAGAGTTGGTGCTATTTTCGGTGCCGTTATCATAATTAGTTGGTTGTATTTCTTGAATTGTGTAGTCACCTCCATCAACACTGAACGAGTAGTTTCCGTCAGCGTCTGTGGTGGTGCTATCAACTAAAGTACTGTTAGAGTCATAAAGTTCTATAGTGACTCCAGCAATACCAGGATCATTAACATAGATTGGTTCTGATGCACTATTATCGTTGCTACCTGTTAAAAGATTGGAATCTTCATAAACTGTCCCTGTGATCAGAGCTTTAGCAGCAGGTAATGCTTCAGGGAAGTTGTAATCTACACCAGATTGACCGTAGTTTAAAACAATACTGCTGAAGTTATCTTCTTCTGTCCCTGCGTTGTAACCTGGATCATTATATTGACCCTCTTGAACACCAAGAATATTACCT
Organism: Xenococcaceae cyanobacterium MO_167.B27; assembly: GCA_030065935.1. GTDB lineage: Bacteria > Cyanobacteriota > Cyanobacteriia > Cyanobacteriales > Xenococcaceae > JASJCP01. Next base: position 19,584 of record JASJCP010000073.1, on the reverse strand, counting down.
GGAAGAACCTCTGTACGACTGAAGAATAAATCTGCATCAAAGTTATAGATACCATCTTCATAGTCACTAGGTTGAACTTGAATTACAGTGTAGTCCCCTGAAGCTAGACCATCAAACCGATAATAACCGTCAGCATCAGTAGTAGTCTCATCTAGTAGAGTTGTTAGGTCGCTACTAGCATAAAGACGGAGGGTAACACCCGCAATACCAAATTCATCGTCGTCAAATTCACCGTTACGAACATCTACTAAATAAACAACACCCTCAGACCCTGTATTATTAACATCAACAATACTGTTATTCCCACCAACAATAGTTCCTTGTAAATATGTGGTTGTAGTTTCGTCAGAATTGGTTAATGATTCACCTCCATTGAGTGCAAATTGTTTAGTATTGAGAAGGTCTAAGAAGACGTAACCAGAAATACTAGCAGGAGGTAGTTCACCAAAGTTATTACCAACAAGATTATCACCACCACTAATTACTAAATTTGCGATAGTGTCACTATTTTCGGTGATTACCGTATTATCTCTTGCATCTTGACCATCTAGATAGTCAACAAAACCGCCGTCCCCATCGTTGGCAGAAGGATCATAGTATTGGGGTTGAACTTCTCTGACTTCATAAGTACCGTCGGGAAGATTAGTAAAGCTGTAGTTACCGTTAATATCTGTAGTGGTGGTAGCAACTAAATTATTGCTAGAGTCATAAAGCTCGATAGTAACTCCAGAAATACGCTTTTCCCCTGTGCTAGGTGTAGTTGAGGTGCTAGAAGAATCGCTATCAGTAATTAGACCATCATCTGTTCCACCTAAAACACCACTGGTATAAATCCCCCTATCTTCATATACTGTCCCAGAAATTACTCCGCCTACATTACCAGCAGGTAAGCCAAAGTCATAATTCGTTCCATTTTCTCCCGCACCGAGAACAATCCCTGTAATATCATCATTGCTCCCTGCTGTTCCTACAGATGAAGTACCGCCAAGGATGTCTGTCATAGTCCCAATATCGCCAGACCCCACTACTCCTAAGTCAGTACCGTCACCAAACTCGATAGTATAACCCAACCCATCACTGGGTCGCAGATCGCCAAAATAGTAACGCCCACTGCTATCAGTTGTGGTTGTAAGATTGACGGTTTCTCCAAAGTCATTAGTTCCACTCAGGGTGACTAAAATGCCTGCCCTTCCTGCTTCTGTGTCTTGGCGATCTTGATCCGAACCAGCAAAATCATCTGAATTATCCAGGGGTGTTCCATTGTCATCAATCGAGTCAATATATGCCACCCCACCAATACTAGCGGGTAAGATTTCCCCAAAATTGTAGTTTTCGTAATAATTACCAGTAGTAACAGAGACACTAGAGATTTCGTTACTACCAGCAGTTGGATCAGCAGTTCCTCCTCCTGTTCCCGCAGTATCTTTACCATCAAAATAATTTTTCGGTTGGGTTTGAGTAATGGTGTAAGTTGTTCCTCCCGTTAATTCTGTAAAAAGATAAGCCCCAGTTAAATCTGTCGTTGCAGTCAAGGTTTGGGTGCCGTTAGTAATCTCGATTTCGACTCCAGCAATTCCTGGTTCATCAGCATCTTTAACCCCATCATTATCAAGATCGAGATAAGTAAAACCAGAGAGACTAGCTGCACTACCACCAGTGGGTAAAATTTCTACATTGGCTGTATCGGTGTCGGTTATTTCATTCCCCTGCTGAGTACCGTTGTTGGGGTCAACTAGACTATTTGCTGTAGCGGTGTTAGTGTAAGTTTCTGAAGCTGTGCGATCACTATCTACAATCACTACATCATAATAGACATAAATGGAACTGTTGGCTGGTATGGAATGAGTATCAGTTCCTGTCGTTGGGTTAGCTGGGTCTTGAAGGGTGCTTAAAACAGTGGCATTTTCTGTGTCATTTAAAAAGCCAGACCCCAAAACTTGTATCCCATTATTGTAACTGGGGGCGGTTAATGTAGTTACATCAGTGTTGTTATTAGGAGTTGTGTCGTTTCCTTGAATATTCCAGAGAATAGGGTCTTGATTTTGTTTATCTTCTTGACCATAAAAAATATAAACATCATCCGTAGTGTCAGCAGAAGTGCCATTATCGTCCAGTAAGTTAGCAAACTGAAGAGTGGTATTTCCTGTGTTCTCAATTTTGTATATATAGCGAACAGTCGAGCCTTCTAAGGCATTAACACTCTCATTATCAACTAAATCAAAGTAAGCCTCTGCATCTAAGGTTGTATTGGTTGTTGTATGGTTTGCGTAGTCAACCGATATTCCTGATAGGTCAGTGGTAACAACTTTTTCAACGGTTAAACCAGGGGCAAGCTCAGGAATACCCGAAATTTCATCAGTTAATTTAAAAGGGATGGTTTGATTCCCGACGTTAATAACGGGATCATCTGTGGGAGAAACTACCCTTGCACCAGTAACATATCCCTGTAAGTTCCCTGTAGGAGTAGAACCTGCTAAGGCATCTAAGAGGGTATCTACCCGCAAGACAATTTCTTCACCAGGCTCTAAATCATTAAGTCGCACGGTGGCACTGACAACAGCCCCTTGTTGAGCAGCAGCCGTGTCATAGTCTGCATATTCTTCACCTGTTACTTTATTTTCGTAGATTTTAGTCCCAGGAACAATCCAAGCAATAGTTGAATCGTCATCAATTAAGGCTATATCTTCGATGATTGTAGTGTCACCGTTACTATCTAACTCCCCTGTATAGTAGTTGGCACTAACACCCACTATATCCCGATGGGAAACTCCCGTTTGCCCAGTAGTATTGACCAAGAAAGAGACATCAATTTCGATGGTTTGGGCAAATTGATCTACTGCGTTGGGGTCAACAGTAACATTGAAATAATAAGAAACAATATCCCCAACAGCAAAATCTCCACCCTCCAGAGATTCTACTGCATCTTCATTAATGGTCTTGTCTTCAAACGCACCACCCCCCGTGTCATGGTCATAAATCTGGGGAGCAGCAGCAGCAAAATCAATAGAAAAATCTGAACCAGCCATAATACTTTAGGACTCTAGAGTGGAATTTTCCCTCTATGAAGTTAATTTAAAATCCGTTTTATGTCCTCAGTAATATCTTCTAGATGTTTCTAGATTGGTTTGAAAGAAGCTCATAAAAACTACTTATATCAATATAAATGTGGCTGGAGACTTGGGTGATATTTCGTAGTAGGGGTCAATAAAGGAAGAAAAAGTTATAAGGCAATTCATACTATGTCCAGAAGTAAAGATGATTTTGTCACCTTTGATATCTGGATTATTTGTAAATACAAAAAAGGAAAAAGAGGAGCATCTGGGATTGAATATTATCTTTACCTCTGGTACGGATAAATTAGATTTTAGGGGGATTGTGGATGAAATTGAAGCTTATATCAGTCCTTCTACTGTTACTGATGCTATTGCAGAAGGTTATATCACTCAAGAATTTTTTAGTGGAGAGGGAACTATGGTGCGAGTGGATTTTGATGCTAGTGGTAGCCTCAACCCGAAAGATGTGGTGTTCTTGCAAAACCTCACTGGTACTATTCCCGATACAGATTTTATTCCCCACCCTACAAAGCTATGGTGAAGACACAAATATTTAAAAGCAGCAAAACTCCTAGTTTTCGATCCCCCCTCGATCCTCCCTTAAAAAGGGGGGTTGGGGGAAAAAGATTTAAAGTCCCCCAATCTTGGGGGGAACACGAGGGCTAAATTCTCTCCAACTCAACCCGAGAGACTTGTGTCTTTACCGTAGCTCTACAAAAAACTTAACAACAATTATTCTATAGTCAATTAATTTTGTAATTATGTCTATCTCTCTGAAAAATCAAGCTTTTTACCTAAAAACTCTTCTGTTTCTAGCCCTTAGTAATTTTATCTCTCTTCCGCGAGAAGACCCTCGTCTCTGACGACGGGATGAATCGCGGGCAAAATTAAAAGAATCACAGCACTTGTTTAGAAAATTTTGACTTTTCTCTAATTAACCTTTAAAGTATTATTGTAGGTCGATATGTTTTTGGGTGATGATAGTAATGAATTGGGAGTACAAGTTACTGCCAACGCCAGAACAAAAAGAATACATAGAACATACTTTAGACGTATGTAGGTCTGTTTGGAACTATAATTTGAGAGAATTAAAAGACTATCTCAATTCTAGAAGTTGTAGCATTAATTCTTGTTCAATAGTTAGTGAATATATAATACCAGCTGATGCACCATTCCCTAATTATTATCATCAAGCTCAAAACTTAGTAACTGCTAAGAAAAACAACGATTTTCTAAAATCTGCACCATCGCAAGTTTTACAACAAGTTTTGAGAAAACTAGAAACCGCTTTTGTCGATATGAAAAAGCGAGGATTTGGCTTTCCTAGATTTAAAAACAAGTATAGATTAAGAAGTTTTGTATATCCACAATTAAACAAAGGAAAGGTAATAACTAATAATCAAATTAGATTACCAAAACTTGATTGGGTAACATATATTAACTCTCGACCTATACCCGATGGATGTAAAATCAAGCAAGCAAGAGTAATCAGAAAAGCCTCTGGGTACTTTGTGATGCTGTCGTTACAACTAGATGTAGATATTCCCGATTCAATCCCTCATGGTAAAGCTATAGGAATTGATTTAGGATTGGATAAATTTGCTGCAACCAGCGAAGGATTATTAATAGCTAGACCCAAATTTCTCAAAAAACTACAGAGCCAGATTAAATTACTGCAACGTAAGTTGAGAAACAAGAAAAAAGGTTCTAATAATCGAGCTAAAATCAATCATAAAATAGCCAGGCTACATCAAAGAATTACAGACACAAGAAAAGACTTTCACTTTAAAACTGCTCATAAATTGTGTAAAGGAGCAGGAATGATATTTGTTGAGGATATAAACTTTAAAACTTGGACAAGAGGAATGTTACGAAAACATTTTGCTGACGCTGGTTTTGGTAACTTTGTCAATATACTTCAATGGGTATGTAAAAAAACTGATACCTATTTTGCCAAAGTAGATAAAGATTACACCTCACAAATATGTCCTAGATGCGATACATATACAGCTAAAAAGTCTCTTGATGTACGTATTCACCAATGTGATAATTGCGGATATACCAATAATCGTGATGTAGTAGCTAGTGAAGTAATCCTGAAACGAGGATTAGGTGCGGTCGGGCTGATCGTGTCTTTAGAGAAAATGTCTGTGGCAGGCGATCTGACGGGGGCTTCTGGCAACAGTAGTCTAGTTAAAAGCCGTAGAAGCAGAAAACTTAAGTCGTGAGTCTTAGGAATCCCCCGACTCCGTCGGCGGGAGGATGTCAACGTTTGGGTTATGGGGTTGTAGATGTGGATAATACTGGTCGCTCTTCTGCACTCTTGCTAGATAATCTCCAGATTACCCAAGATGTACCTTTTGAATTTTCTCCTGGTTTGGGTTTAGGAATAGTATTTACTCTGATTGTAGCCGATCGCGTCCGCCGTAAGACAATATCTCTTACTCGCAAAAATACACAATAAATCTAAATTTAGTTAAAGGTTAAGTAAAGAACAGAAATAAATCTTTAATTCTTGTAAATAAATAAGATATATTAGGCTCATATTCTGGCAATTAGTTTCTAATTGTCAGAATTGTTTTTTATAAATACTTATCACAGATGGGTTAATATACCTAAGCCGACAATGTCTTCCACATCAAACTAAATTAATTAAACTATTTTAGTAAAGTCAATTTACAATGATGTTGCTATTTTTTAGGGAAATAGCTCAAGATAACAATCTACGATTATTACTCATTATGGGTCTATTGCACAATGCTTTCACCTTGTTTTTAAGTCTCTTAGTCGAAGCAATGCCTTTTTTGCTGCTCGGGGTGATAGTTTCTAGTTCTTTATTACTGCTGGTAGATGAGCGCAAACTAATTGCAAAAATCCCGAATAATCCTTTTTTAGGGGCTTTATTTGGGAGTTGTGCTGGTTTTTTATTTCCTGTTTGTGAATGTGGAAATGTTCCTGTTGCAAGAAGATTACTATTAAAAGGGGTTTCTCCAGGGGTGGCGATCGCATTTTTATTAGCAGCACCAACTATTAATCCTGTAGTTATTTGGTCAACTTGGGTAGCTTTTGGCGAGCAACCCCAAATTGTAATTTTAAGAGTGATCTTTTCTCTGGTAATTGCTACTATCATTGGCTTAATTTTTAGTATCCAAAAAAACCCAAAACCTCTACTGCAAAGAACTTTAGCAAAGCGATTTAATTTATTAAGTAATACTCAAGCGAACCAGTCTCAAAATAATGGAGAATTAACCCCAGTTTTATTACAGTCTGGTACTTTTTTGTTGGGGACATCAGGACAACCCCAAAGGATGGAAGGGCTATTATCAGAAACTAGTTCTGCTATAGTGACGTTCCCGAATAAGAATAAGTTTCAAAGTTTTTTAAATAATGTAGTTTTGGAACTGAGAGAGTTGGGGAGTATGTTAATTATGGGGAGTGCGATCGCAGCTAGTATTCAGGTATTTGTTCCTCGTGAATTTGTCTTAAGCTTGAGTCACGATACTGTTACTTCTATTATTGCTATGATGATATTGGCTGCAATTGTTTCGATTTGCTCTACTGTCGATTCTTTTTTCGCCCTTTCTTTTGCTGCTACTTTTACTAACAGTTCTTTATTAGCCTTCCTGATTTTTGGTCCTACAATTGACATTAAAGCTATAGGGCTGATGGCATCTGTTTTTAAACCCAAGATTATTATCTATATTTTTGCAATTGTCGCACAATTAACTTTTTTACTTACTCTTATTTATAGCTATTTTTCTTAAAGCTGTTAGTTAATAAAAGAAATGGAGATTTAAACCCCTACCAATTCCTTAAATGAACTGAAAAGGTAGGGATTTAGAGCCAAATTAGCTAAAAAATATTTTTTAAATAAAAACAATTTATTACCATACAAAAATTATCTATGCTCAACCGCCAACCATCAATAACTAAAGCAAGAGCTAAATTTAGAGTATTACCCCAGAAAAAAATTAAACAATATAATTGGAGTTTCTGGTTAGATAGCTTAGTGCTTCTTTCTTGGGGAATTTTATTGCTTAAATATGCTGTTACTGGGGAGTATAAATTATTAATTCATCCCAATTACTTTTTGCTAATGCTAATGACTGGTATTTTATTTTTAGTCATGAGTGTAGTTCGAGGGATACTGTTTTTCAAATCTCCTAATTCTGCTTCTGATAATGGTGAACACTTAACCCTTCTTCCCGCAAAATTTAGCAGTATGTTACTTTTAGGAGTTGCGATCGCAGGATTGCTCATTCCCCCTAATGTTTTAAGTAGTCAAATAGCTTTGCAAAGAGGAGTTACCGAAAATCTCCCTCGAACTCGTTATCAACCCGAGTCATTTATCAGCACTACTAAACCCGAAGAGCGTACCCTTATTGATTGGGTGCGGACTCTCAACGCTTATCCTGAACCCGATGCTTATGAAGGACAACCAGCCAAAGTTACAGGATTTGTGTTGCATTTACCAGAACTCCCAGAAAACTACTTTTTAGTATCTCGTTTTATAGTCACCTGTTGCGCGGTAGATGCTTATCCTATCGGAATTCCCGTCCAGCTAGAAGGCGATCGCAATATGTATCCTGCTGATATCTGGGTAGAGATTACAGGAACAATGGCTACAGCTAATTTACCCAGTGAAGATCATCAAAATCAACGAAAATTAGTGCTAATTCCCGACAAAATCCAACAAATTCCCACACCTAAAGACCCATATATTACCGAATAGTAGCTTTTTAGCAATTACTAATTACTAACCACTAACCAAGTTCCTACTAACCACTAACCAACTATGAATAATCAACAAAGATTCCACCCTATAGATACTATAGCGATCGCCTTAATAACTTTTTTAAGCTTTATTATTGGGTTTTTGATTTGGAATAGTAATAGCTGTAGTAGTAATTGTTGGTTTGAGGTGCAACCCCAGGTTAAAGAATTTAGTTGGCAAAATAAACAGATCAGTAGCGAAGATAAAGCCTTTCTAATGACTTTTAATCGTCCGATGGATCGCGATAGTGTAGAACAAAATCTAGCGATTGAACCCCCATTACCAGGGAAATTTAGTTGGGCAGGAAACAAGCTAGCTTATACTTTAGAGATACCTGCACCCTATGGAGAAACTTATCGCGTATTTTTACAAGAAGCTAGACAGAAGTTTGTTGGACAAGAAGAATTAGGAGAGGAAGTAGAACCTTTTTTCAGTCAGTTTAAGACAAGAGATCGGGCTTTTGCTTATATTGGGAGTGAAGGAGAAGAAAGAGGCAGACTAATTCTCTACAATTGGACTAGGCAACAAAAAACTATCCTTACTCCCGAAAATCTGATTGTTTTCAATTTTGAACCCTATCCCCAAGGCGATCGCATTTTATTCTCCGCAGCCGATAAAAGTAGTGGAATTGATGCAATTAGAATGTTGCAGCTATATACAGTAGCTACAGGATTTAATAATAATGATAGGGAGCCAACACAACAAGTCGAGGATACCTCCCTATCAAACTCAGAACCAAAACTAATCTTAGATAATAAAAAATATCAAAATAATAAATTCGACCTATCTCAAGATGGTAAAACCATTGTGGTACAGAGACTTAATCGCAAAAAGCCCCAAGATTTTGGACTCTGGATTATCAATAACGATAACTCTATTAAACCTTTAAAAAACTCCACAGGAGGGGATTTTCTAGTAACTCCTGATAGTAAAGCCCTCGCTGTCGCAGAAGGAGAAGGAATTGCTTTATTCCCTTTACAACCAGAAGCCCAACCCTTAGACTTTTTACCGAAATTTGGTCGAGTGGTGAGTTTTTCTTCTGATGGTAGGGCTGCTGCAATGGTGAACTACAATACAGATAATCCGGATTTAAAATATACGCGCTCGCTGTTTTATGTCAATAATCAGGGATTACAGAAAGAATTATTAAATCTAGAAGGTTCAATTATTGATTGTCAGTTTAATCCCACAGCAACTAATCTTTACTGCTTACTGTCGGAGTTGAAACAAGGAGATGAATATCGAGAACAACCCTATATAGCAGCGATCGATCTTAAAACCAATAAGACTACTCCTCTACTAGCTTTACCAGAGTACCAAGATAGTCGCATTAGTATCGCCCCCGATGGCTTAGGAGTTTTATTCGATCAAGTTTTAACCAGCGATAAGATATCTAACACTAATATTCCTATTAATGATTCAGGAGCAACTATTGTTACTAGTCGTCTGTGGTTACTAATTCCTCCTTCGGAAAAATCTTCTAGTCATCAGGTGGAACAATTACCCTTTATTGGTTTTAATCCTCAATGGATACCCTAGAAGACATACATTGTTGTCCTTAAGTCTCCTGAGCGCCCGACACCCCAATACAAGAAGTTGAAGTTAGGGTTAACACAAAAGTGCAATTTTGTTGTATATATGGGCAAAGAGAGAATTTAAAAATTAATTTATGATATCCCTCGAAGTGCCTCAAACTAATAAATCTAACTCTGAATTAGGGCAAAAAAAGCGCATTCTGTTAGTTGAAGATGAAGACTTAATCAGAGATATGTTGGTTGTTGCTTTAGAAGAGGAAGGTTATCAAGTCCTTAGCCTTAATAATGGTAGATATGCTCTTAATGTCTTACAATCCAAAGAACTAGACAATGAGGGATTTACACCAAATTTAATAATCTTGGATCTGATGTTACCAGAAGTGAACGGATTAGATATCTGTCGTTTATTGCGTTATCAGGGTGATATTACACCGATTCTGGTAATTAGTGCCAAAGGGAGTGAAACAGACCGAGTTTTAGGCTTGGAAGTAGGAGCAGATGACTATCTGACCAAGCCTTTTAGTATGAGGGAATTGGTAGCGCGTTGTCGAGCTTTGCTGCGTCGTCACCAATACAATTCTTGGTCTCAAAGTCCAGTCCAAAAATATCGCGATATCTGTTTATTCCCCCAAGAATGTCGCGTAGTTGTCAGGGGAGTCGAGGCGAATCTATCACCTAAAGAATTTCGTTTATTAGAATTATTTATGAGCTATCCTCGTCGAGTTTGGTCACGGGAACAACTCATCGAGCAAGTTTGGGGTCCTGATTTTCTGGGAGACACCAAAACAGTAGATGTTCATATTCGTTGGTTACGAGAAAAACTTGAATCAGACCCCTCTCAGCCAGAATACTTAATTACAGTGCGGGGTTTTGGTTATCGTTTCGGTTAAAAAATTATCATTATTAAGGAACTAGGAGCAAGGAAGAAGGAGTAAGGAAGTTTTCCCTATTCCCCATTCGGAGTTCGGAGTTCCTCATTCGGAGTTCGGAGTTCCTTAACATGATGGCTACTGTTGATTTTTTTATTGGTTTGGCTTTGGGAATAAGTCTTTACCTATGGCAACAGTTTTATTTTAGAAGCCAAGTAAAGAAGATTATTAAAATCTTTTCGGCTGATAGCGATCGCCAGGTTGCTATTTCTCTCCCTCCCCTTTCTCTAGTTCGCCGAGAACTATATCTAATTGATCAAAAACGCCAAGAAATGGAACAAGAGCGAGACAATTGGCAAACTGTGATCGAACAAGCTCCTATTGGCTATCTGGTAGTAGATCAAGATAATCAATTATTGTGGTGCAATCGCGAGGCTCAATCTTTACTAAGTATAGACCGTTGGCGTTCTGGAGAGGTTCGTTTATTACTGGAGTTGGTTCGCTCCTATGAACTAGACCGACTGATAGAAAAAACTCGTAAAACTCAAAAAAATCAAGAAAAAGATTGGATATTTTACTTTACTAGATACGCTTCCTCTATCGATGATAGTGCTGAGAAAATTATGTCTCTATACAGTAATCGAGCTTCTTCGAGTATGGTAAGTTCAATTGCTCTGAGAGGTTATAGCTTTCCTTTATCCAATTATCAGGTAGGAGTGTTTCTAGTTAATCTGCAACCATTGGTAGAATTATCTCAGTCTCGCGATCGCACTTTTTCGGATTTAGCTCACGAATTAAAAACTCCCCTCACCTCCATCTCCCTAGTAGGAGAAAATCTCCTCACAAGATTAAAAAATCCCGAACATCGCTGGGTAGAGCAGATGCTCAAGGAAATTACTCGTCTGATTAATTTAGTTCAAGAATGGCTCGATATCACTCGTTTACAAGACGACCCTACTCAGATAGTTAAATACGAAAGTTTAGAGCTTTCAGAGTTGATTTTATCAGTGTGGGAAATTCTTGAACCCATAGCTGAAAAAAAACAAGTTACCCTCAATCATACTCCTGCTGCTACTGTTATTATTGAAGGAGATAGATCGCGATTGATTCAAGTATTTTTAAATCTCTTGGATAATGCCATTAAACACAGTCCCCCAGATAGAGGGATTTCGGTTAACCTAACCCTAGATTCTTCTGAAACTAACACCAACAAACCTCAAGCAATTATAGACATTATCGACTCAGGTTCAGGCTTTGCACCATCAGATTTACCCCATATTTTTGAGAGACTGTATCGCGGAGATAAATCTCGTACCAGAAACCCCGATTTTAGTTCAGAAAATCTTGTAAGCGGTTCTGGTTTAGGTTTAGCGATCGCCAGACAAATTATTTATTCTCACGGTGGCTCAATTAACGCTCAAAATCACCCTCAACATGGCGGTGCATGGATTCGTGTTACCCTACCGTTAAACAGAATCAGAAAAAATTAAAAAATTTAGTAAAAATCAACACACTATTTCCAGAAAAAATCAAGTTTTCTTGTTATTTATAGAGATAAGAAAACGTAAATCAACTAATCAATTACTAATTAACTGTGTCTCGTTTACAAAAAACTACTCGCTGCTTGGAAAACAACCACTTTGAACGTTCCTTAAAAAGAATCCAACAAGACGTTTTACGGATGGGAACTCTTGTAGAACAATCGTTTCGCATGAGTCACCAATGTTTGTTTGAAAGAGAGATTGATGCTGCGAAGAAAATTATTTATCTGGACAAACGCATCGATCGATATTACCGTCAGATCGAATTAGATTGTGCTACTATGATGACTCTTCAATCTCCCGTAGCACAGGATTTGCGTTTGCTCAGTGCTTTGATGCAGCTAGTACGAGATTTAGAAAGAATTGGGGACTATGCTCAAGATTTAACTGAAATGGCGGTTAAATTAATTAAATATCCCCCTCACTCTTGTTTGAGTGAAATTAGAATGATGTCGGAACACGCTCAGTTAATGCTAGCTACTAGTCTAGTTGCTTTGGCAGATTTGGATGCCAGAATCGGAAAAAGCATTCAACAACTTGATGATACAGTAGATATTGCTTATGAGAGCCTCTACGAACAATTAGCTTATCAGAGAAATTTTCCTGGGGTAGTTGAACCTATATTATTGTTGGGTTTGATTATTCGTCACCTAGAAAGAATGGCAGATCATGCTACGAATATAGGTCAAAGAGTCGCATATATCGTGACTGGAGAAATCAAGTGATAATGGTTAATGGTTGATAGTTGATGGTTGATTACTCTGTGACGTTCTCCCACATTAAGTCTACGAGTCGCTTTGTGGGCTTCTAGGCAAAGATAGTTCGTATCTTACTCTAGAAGTTTCCTGCTTCAATGGCTGGGCAACCCCTAAGCCTCCACAGGCAGAATCGATGAGACCTACCGATTTTAAAGCTCGATTCAACAAAATTAAAGTCAGTGAAGAAGTCACCTTCTCCACTGCTCTCCAGAACGGGACGTGAAAATTTCTCTTCATACCGCTCCTCAGTAAAACGGCTATTGTCATTAGTACGCCTTCAAACCATTGTCAGAATATCATCTTTCCATATCCAGTCCAATTTGTTGAACCATTTATAGAGTTCTTTTATTCTCTTTTCCCTTTGGTGATTATTAATCACTTCTAGGTCTGATTTAGTCTTTTCATCGTGACAATGCCTATGTAATAGTTGTAGGTTTTTATATTCATCTTTACCACCTGCTGCGGTGGGTATAATGTGGTCGGTTTCTATTACATCGTTCTCTCGAAAAATTAGTTTGCACCAATTGCATTTACCCTTTTGCTTTTTGAGCAAGGATGCTGTTCGCTTAGGCATCTCAGGGTGTTTTCCCATTCGAGAACTCCAATATACTAGGTTGCCGTCATATGGACTGGCATCGCCTTTGACCTTTACATATCTAATAATTTGTGTATCAGAATGTGCTATTAACTGCATCGGATTATCCCTTGCACTGGTTGCGAATACCCAATTTCTACCACCAATATTTTGGAAATATTTGGTTTTGACCCACTTCCTTCCTTTTTTTCGATGGCGTTTGATTCCCCATTTAAAAAGTTTCCAGTACATTAAGTTTTTCAACTTTTCAAACACTTTTTGGCTTACTACCGTAGCGTAATAATTGCACCAACCCCTAATAACGGGATTAAGTTTTGATATAAGGGTGGCTTGTGACTGCCCTTTATATTTGTTAATTATTTCTGCTAAATTTTTGTAGTGTTGTTTTTGGGCTTTCTTACTGGGGGTAATGATTGTTTTGAAACCTAATAATCCCTTTCTGCTTTTACCACAGGTGTATTTGCCTGTTTTATATTGTTTCACATTGAAACCAAGAAAATCGAAACCAGGTTCTTCTCTCTTATAATGGTTCAGGGTGTGAGCTATTCGGGTCTTACTAGGTTTTAATTCTAATCCCATGTCATTAAGCCACAGAGTTATCGCCTCTACACATCTATTTAAGATGTTGATGTCTTCATGGAGGATGAGGAAGTCATCTGCGTAACGAATTATACTTACTGACTTTCTTTTGTCTCTTTTACTCATTTGAGTACCATCAACACGCTTCATATCGAAGCTATCAGCCAGTCTTTTAATTTCATTTTCCATACCGTGCAGTGCTATGTTTGCCAATAGAGGGCTTAACACGCCACCCTGCGGTGTTCCACGGTCTGTAGGTTTTAACTCAAGTCCATCCATTACTCCAGCTTTCAGCCAAGCTCGGATTTGTCTCCGTAAGGTAGGATAGGTATTCAATTTTTCTAATAGTTTGTTGTGGTTGATTTTATCGAAGCATTGGCTGATATCAGCATCGAGAAAAAATTTAGGTTTGTTATGGATACTGATGAATATTGCTCCGATAGCATCGTGACATGAGCGTCCAGGGCGAAACCCATAAGAGTTTGGCTCAAAAAGAGCCTCCCATTCTGGTTCTAATACCAGTTTTATGAGTCCCTGCAAAGCGCGGTCATACATTGTCGGAATTCCTAACGGTCGCTTCTCCTCCTTTCCAGGTTTAGGAATCCATACCCTCCTAGTGGGAGCGACTTTTGTACCCAGTTTTAGTTTATTTACCAGGGTGAGACGCTGTTTCGGGGACAGAGATTTTACTCCGTCCACTCCTGCGGTCTTCTTACCTTGATTCTCCTGAGTGACCCGACGAACCGCTAAACACTTTGCAGCCCAGGACTTAATTAGAAGTTTTTGGAGTCGGCGAACTAATTTGACTTCACCACGACGTGACGCTTTGTAAATCCTTTTTTGAAGCTTATAGACATTACGTTCCAGCTTATGCCAGTTGATGTCTTTCCATTCATACATCGGTGATACCGTGTTCATGACTTATGCACTTCTACTCCTTGCTTTACAATCCGTATTACCGTGAGTCTGTTAGCGTATCTTTACCATTACAGTAAAGCGTTTTGCTTCTGACTCAATCTTTTCTATCTGTTACCTACTGTTTTGAGTAGATTTTTCGTCTTAGCTGACTACTTACCGAAATTCGACCAAAGGGTAAGAGTAAACAGATAGATTACTTCGTTCCTCAACATCATTGTTTTAATCTCCTTAGAATGAACCACTCCACCGAGTTTTAGGGTAGTACTGATAGATTAAAGAGTATTTCTCTATCACCCTTATGTCATATAAATATGACCTTATGACCTTTTGGTACTCCCAGTGTGTCAACCTAATTTCACTGGTTCTCAGTAACGATGGTTTTTTGATAGCCCTTTGCTTTCGCTATTCTTAGAGATTCTACTCACGGGACTTGGTATTAGGTTTACCTCCTCTTTCCGCTTTTATTCCCGCTTCAGGGATTGATGGCTAGTCGCTACCCTGGGGAATATGTTTTCAACCCAGTACTGGGGTGGTAAGACTTGTGATTTCTAGGATACTTTCACTCACTTACATGATGTTGAAGTTGTCATCTGTTGAGGATTACTAAGTGCGAACTCAACCCCAAGGGTTACTCAACAGAAGCTAGGAGTCCTCCCTATTTCTAGGTTTTTCCTAAACGAATCGCACACTCTTCCTGAGTTTTCGTCTCTGTCTAGAACTAGTCCACAACTACAAGAGTGTATCAGAATTGATAAATCTTTCGGCACATCAGCACCACATTGACTGCATTCAACACTACTTTTATAGGCACTTACTTCAACAAAATGTTTACCGCATTTTACTGCTACTGCTCTCATTATGTTGAGGAATGTACCCCAAGCAGCGTCCAGAATACTTTTTGCCAATTTAGTACGAAGCTCATCCTTTAATGTTTAACTTCTCCGCAGCAATTAGATCGTATTGACGAACTAACCACCAAGCTGTTTTGTAGAAAAAGTCTTTTCTTGCTCTTTTAATATTGAGATGAATTCGAGATATCTTGTTTTTTTGTTTTAACCAATTTTGACTACCTTTTTGCTGTCTGGATAATTTTCTTTGTTGTCTAGCTAAATGTTTTTCTAATTTTCTAAAGTGTTGTTGAATCGGTATTTTTTGACCTTGTGCGCTAGTTAAGAATGCACTCAATCCCATGTCAATACCTGTAGCAGTACGAATAGTATCTACAGGCATAATATCTGGTACTGTTTTATCTTCTGCGGATATACAAGCGTACCAACCATCAGCTTTACGGATGATGATACAAGTTTTTAATTTAAACCCATCAGGGATAGGACGATGCACAACTATTCTCATCTCTCCTATTTTGGAAAGTTTTAGAGTGTTCCCTTGTAGCTTTACCCCTGCCTTGGGACAGTTAACTCGTGGATATGTGAATGAGCGATAATCTCCTTGTTTTTTAAAGCGAGGGCGACCACCTCTTCTTCCTGTACTATCTGGAACTAACCATCTTTTCCAGGCTTTATCCAATCGCCGTAGTACATCTTGTAAACACTCTGCGTAAAGCTGTTTGTATTCTACTTGCTCTTTTTTGAGTAATGGTAAAAAAGCTTGCTGAGTGTAGTAGTTTACTTTGTCTGGTATTTCTCCTATAGGTTCAGAATATAAGCTGCATCGGTCTATCTGACATCTGGTTCTTCTTAACCAGTCTAATCTTTCCCCTAAGCACCTATTCCATTGCCAACGGCACATTTCTAGCCATGTCTCAATTATGGCTACCTGTTCTTGGTTGGGTTTGATTCGGTACTGATAAGTGATTAACATAGACTTATCATATCATTTATTGTGAAATGACAAAAGTTAATTATCATAAAGCTAACAGGTCTGTTTATTCACTTAATGCGCATATTGTCTTAGTCACCAAATACCGTAAAAAAATTCTGAATTTGAAGATGATTGAGCGACTTGAGAATATATGTTCAGAAACCTGTATTAAATGGAAAGCAAGAGTGAGGGAGTTCAATGGGTCGTCAGACCATTGCCATATACTCATTGACTATCCGCCAGATATTGCTTTAACTAAATTAATTGCTAATCTTAAAACTGTATCTAGTCGCTATCTTCGTAAAGAGTTCCCACAAATTAAAAATGCTTATTCTAAACCTGTTCTCTGGACTGCATCTTATTTCGTTGCTTCTTGTGGAGGCGTAACCGTTGAGCAATTGAAGAAAGCGGACGGGTGCGGTCTTGGGGGTTTCCCCCATGAGCAACCCGTTCAAGAATATGTACAAAACCAATCTCGACCCACTAGTTAAAGGAGTGAGAATTCCCCTCACAGAGAAGATAAAAAAAATAGGGGGTCTTGTTACTGCGCGTTAATGGTTGAAGCCATTAGGTTATCGCTTTTTGAAGACCCCCTATTTTTCAATCATTTGTTCACCGCGCTTCCGCAAAGCGGAAAGCGCGGGAGACCCCTTCTCACAAAGGCAAGTTGGCAAAAGTAGTCAATCAGCATTTAGTAATCGCTCTAATTGTTTTTTTACTCAACTTGCACGCAAACCCAAATCTTTTTCAATATCCTCAAGAACAATATCTACGATTATTTTTTTGGTATATCTACAATACATCGTTTCCGAGGTGGCAAAAGAACCATTTTCAAAATATTTATTAGAAGGCGCACCGCCACCACATAAAGAGAAGTATTGACAGGTATTTTTACACAGCTCCACACCTGCTTGAATGTCTTGATTTATGCTTTGGAATTTATCAGTGTGGCAGATAGAGTCAAAGGAATCTTTTTGAACGTTGCCGAGAATAAAATCACCGTAATCAGAGCTTTTCATGGATAAAAGTTCTGGGGAGAACGTGGAAAAGTCGCCATTATAAGCAATATTAATCATCGTGAACGGAGTGAACTGCCCTTGGAGCGCACTACACTTTTCATAGATAAAGTTTTTGGTCTGTTCAAATTCTCTAACTCTTAAATAGCCATTGGTGCTTTTTGCCAGTTCGTATAACCTCTTCATAAAAGTACGATACCGTTCTTCTGCATCATCTTTTCCCAAAGATGATGTTTCGTTTGCTCCTTCCGTTTCGTCAATATTGAAACCTACATTCCTAATCTGGTGTTCCAGGAAAAAATTAAATATTTCTTCGGGAAAATTGAGCGAATCATTAGTGAGAACGGCAATTATAGAAAAGTCAATCTGATTCGTTTGTAGCAGCGATATCCCTCTCATGGTGCTGGCATGAGTGCCTAAGCCTTTTCTGGTTTTGCGGTGAGCATCTTGGATAAAAGCTGGACCATCCAGACTAACCCCTACTTTGACCCGATATTTTTTAATTAGATCGCACCAAGCCCGATTGATTAAAGTCCCATTAGTTTGAAAGGCATGAGAGATGGAACAGTGACTTGAATTAAATTCGCGATTGAGTTGTTCGATCTTGTCAAATGCCGATTCATAGAAACTAATAGGCATGGTAAGTGGTTCGCCAGCGTGCCAGACAACTGTAAATTCTTTACCAATAAATTGGCTTTGAAACAGATTTTTAAATATGGGTTCAATTAAATCGAGGGAGAGTCCGTGTTTTGAGTGGCGATCGGGTAGGTAACAGTAATCGCAATCTAGATTACAGAAAGGGGTTGGTTGAATGACAACTAATTGAACTGATCCAAATTCAGTTGCTTGTAACGTAGCTTTGGGAACTTGCTGTACTTTATTCATAACTTTACGATCGGAACTCACTGAGAACAAATAATTCTCTTTATTGAGAAGGAATTTAGTTAACTAATAATTACTCCAGTTACTCCAAGGTGCGTTACTCCAGTTACTCCAGTCATTCCAATTACTCCAGTCATTCCAATAGTTAGACCATTGGGTTTGAATTGTTTTGTCTTTCTCAGTCTTCAAGCTATTTTGTAGAGGAGAAGAAGTGTTAGATTCGTGCCTGGTTTGCTTTAACTGTTCTCTAACTTTTGCCAATCGATTTTCTATAGTGGGTTCTAATATCTCTTGAGCTTTAACTAAAGTTGTTTGAGATAAAGTAGAAGTTAAAACAGCAGCAATAGCTGCTACTACAAAAAGTTCCCAAACCTTCCAGTAATTACGCTTTGAATTCATTTGCAAGAACCTCTGTCTGTTTTTCCAAAATTAAATTATTGTTATGCATCAAGTTATATTTATTTAGGAGCTTTAGTTTCTGAAGCGGGACATGGCAAGTGTCGTCTTTTTTCAGGATGAGTTTTTAGATAGTTCGCAAGTTGTTTGCAGCCCCTTTTGAGCAAATCGTCTAAATTGTCTTCGTCTAAATTGGGTTGCTTATTCCGAAAATTCCATAAGGAGATAGTTCCATCTTCTGAAGCAATAGCGAATTGTGACCCATCGGAGACAAAATTAGCACTCAAAACTTTTTTCGAGTTTTTGCCTGGTAATTTCATACGAAAACTTATGAGAGGTTTCTTTAGAATGTCTTCAGTAGTCCATAGAGATTCGTCTTCAGTACTCCATAGACTGATAAATCCAGTTTCTGAGGCAGTGGCGAGTTGTTTTCCATCCGGACTGAAAGTTAGGCTAGCCACCTTTGTTTTATCTTTTCCATACTTTAGAGCAAGAATCTTGGGTTGTGAGGACTGTTCGTCTTGTGATGATGATTCTTCTGGGAATGTCCAAAGACTAATAATGCCCCCTTCTGAGGCAGTAGCGAGTTGTTTTCCGTCGGAACTGAAAGTTAGGCTGGTCAAATCTTTTGTATCTAATGGAGGTATATCTTTTACTTGTAGGAATTTTCCTTGAATGTCCCAAAAGCTAATAGTGCCATCTTTGGCAACAATAGCGAGTTGTTTCCCATCTTTAATAGAACTCTTGCAAAAGTTTTTTATGGTATGATGGTGAATTATTTTAATTTAATTTTTGCCGATAAAAATAATGGGAATTGAGAGATTTTTTGAGTGATTTTTAAAAAGGC
>JASJCP010000072.1 GCA_030065935.1 Xenococcaceae cyanobacterium MO_167.B27 | reverse complement strand
GAAATTCTTTGGAGATTTATGAAATATGAATGGATTGAAACATCCGCATACTCTAGCTGGAAAAATTTAGTTGAGTATGTAGAAAAGGTTTTAAAAAATTTTGGCACAAAATATACAATTAATTTTGCCTAAGTACTTAAACTCTTTCATAAATTCATCGTTGTGGGGATTGCGTTTTGAAACCATCAAATAGTAATTCTCCTGAAAGAGGCATTGCTCCTCTGATTGATTTATGTTCTCTTCAATAATCTTTATGCTGAAGCGAGTTTCTGGAAAAAGCTGATATAAAAGCTCTTCTCCTACTTCTTCAACTTCTGGAACTACTTGAACATCAGAATTAGGATCGACAAGTTTTGAGAAGGCTTCATAAAGGCTATCTACTTCTATACCATTTTTTCCTTTGAGCAACTTATCAAGTTCTTCGGGATATTGGTATCCTCCCTCCTCACTTACGTATCCAATTTTATATTTTTTAAGGTCCTTACTTAATGAAATTATTAATGGCTTATTTCGACTCACCTTATCACTGTTATAAAATAATCGTATGCACTCTTGAAATACAGGCTTCTCAGATATAAGGAATTCTCCCTTACGTTTAGTTGTGTCTCTATAGGGAAAAGTTACTCTAGATCCAGTATCTTTCTCATTTTCCCGAACTATTTTTTCAGCCTGTCCCCAAGGCATGAATTTATATACAGGTTGATAGCCCATTTCTTGTAGAATTGCAGTAATTAGTTCTGGAACTTCTCCATAACCTTCAAAGTCTTCAGTTACAAAAGGCTTCCATTCTCCAACTGCAATTTCAATAGTGGTTAAATCTTCATTTTCATTATTATTATTATTTGAATCTAGTGTTTGACAAGCTTCAGTTAAAAAAGCTAGTAGAAGAAATATTAATATTGCTCTTATTCGAGTCAAAAAAAACATTTGTGTTTTGGTGTTGCTGAATGAGAAGTGGAGCGAGTAAAAAGAGGAATTGTCTGAAATTTTCAATACAGTAAATACATAACTAGAAGATTGGGGGAGTCCGTCTATCCCCCACCTAATCAGATAGATTATTGTTGGGGAATTACAGCTTCCCCAAACCACCACATTTAGTTAGACTGCGATCCGGTTCCAGAATTATTTGTGTCTTTTGAGATATCGTTTTCATATAATCCCTTTTTTCTCAGAAAGTTATCTACAATCCTGTCAATCGCAGTAATTTGAACCATATTGGATCTACTGTCGTGATATCTGTCTGCTTTCTGTATCATATTAGACATCTCCTTTTGGCTAATTTGTCCTTGCAGCAGATTCAAAATTTTCTTAACATTCGAATTAGTATCTAACACTGTTTTTCTTGCTACAATGCTTGAAAAATAATCTCCAAACTTTTGTTCATTATCTTCCAGCACTCGATAACGACTATCCTTATAAATCTGCTGCGGATCAGTAGTAAATCCATCAATAACATTCACCTCTTGATTATCAAGAGCATCATAAGCTTTTGCGTGATCGAGTAATACGGTTTTTTCAAACCTAAGACCATAACCAGAGTAGCTTGTGAGCAGATTATAGCCATTTGGGCGAGCAAAAAAATCATACTCACATCCTAAAATCAAATCTTGACATTTTTCTAGGTCAGAGATATCTCTAATATTTTTATCCTTAGCATAATCTTCTCTGACAACTATATTCCAATTATCTTTTAAGCCAGTATGACAGATCCATTCTAAAGGACTCGATAAGCTATTAAATATCGTATTAAGATGCTCAATTGCTTTCTCGGCCGGTAGGGTTTTCAAATCTTTTGTTTTTTGAGATAAAAACGTGGAATATGCTATTTCAAAACCCTGCCAAGTATAGGCAGGATAAATGTCAATATCACCACGAGCAAGCGCGATGAAGTTTAACGCAACTCCACCGAAGTTATATTTTGAAATTATTTCGTACTTCTTTTTGTCAAGATGCTTTTCAAGTAGTTTTTTAATAATCGCACAAAGAATGCGCTGTTCAGTGTAGTCTTGACACCCAATAATAATATTTTTTTTATTTTCTTGATTTCCTTGATTTTCTTGCTCTGAATCAGCTTGATTTTCTTGATTTTCTTGATTTCCTTGATTTCCTTGATTTTATTGCTCTGAATCAGCTTGATTTCCTTGATTTTCTTGATTTCCTTGATTTCCTTGATTTTATTGCTCTGAATCAGCTTGATTTCCTTGATTTCCTTGATTTCCTTGATTTCCTCCACTTTCCCAGTAACCAGTTATCTTCTTTGGATCGACTATCATAAGGCTTGCTAGTCCATAGACTGTAGTTTCTGTAGTCGCTGTAATATTGTCAATCAACTCAGTAGTAACTTCACTTTTTATTTCTTTACTTAACTCTATTTTTATGTTTCTATATACTGCTTTTACATTACTAAAATTCCTAATAAAATAACGCCAAGCAATATATATGAATCCAGGAAAAAACACAAGTAATGCTACTACAATTATTGTGTTAGTAGGTCGAAAACCAGCAGCTTTAATTTCTTCCCATAACAGCTTTATGAAAATTACTTCATAGGCTACAAAATAGACGATAATAATGAAATTTATACAATTTCTGATTAGAGGATTCTTCCAATTCATAAAGTATAAAAAACGCCTAAAAATCTGTCTTAACCAGTTAGTAATGTTCTTCATCTCAAGTATTATTATTACAAACACAAAAAAGCTACGTTAATTGGATAAGATGCTAAGTCGCTACTTTTGCTTCAGTTTTCTGAGACTTAACTTGTTTTCCAACAGTAGATAGACGACCATATTTATAATAAGCAGCGCAAGCTCCTTCAGAAGATACCATACAAGTACCGATCGGATTTTCAGGAGTACAAGCAGTACCAAATACTTTACATTGCCAGGGTTTTAATACTCCTTTTAGTATTTCTCCGCACTGACAGGCAGCAGCATCGGCTACTTGACGGTTAGGAAGAGTAAATTTAAATTTGGCTTCGGCATCAAAATTAGCGTAATTTTCGGTTATTTTCAGTCCAGATTGGCTAATATTGCCCAAACCGCGCCATTCAAACTCTTCTCGTACTGCAAATACCTTATTTATGGCATCTAAAGCTACCTTGTTTCCTTCAGATTCCACTAAACGAGTATATTGATTTTCTACTTCACAGCGTCCATCTGCTAACTGCTGCAATACCATGACAATTGATTGCAAAATATCTAGAGGTTCAAATCCAGACACTACTAAAGGCTTATGATAGGTTTCCGCAATAATTTCATAGGGGTTAGTACCAATAATTGTACTAACATGACCAGGACCAATAAAACCATCGAGTTGCAAATGGGGATTATTTAATAAAGCTTCTAAAGCAGGAACAACTAGGACATGATTAGCAAAAATACTAAAATTATTAATCCCTTCTGCTTCCGCTTGTAAGATAGTCAAAGCGGTACTAGGGGCAGTAGTTTCAAACCCAATCCCAAAGAATACTACTTCCTTGTCAGGATTTTCCTTGGCAATGGGTAAAGCATCTAGAGGAGAATAAACCATCCGCACATCTGCACCTTCTGCTTTAGCTTGCAATAAGCTTTTTTTCGACCCTGGTACGCGCATAGCATCCCCAAAAGTGGTAAAAATAACATTAGGTTGTTCCGCAAGTGCGATCGCGTCATCTAATCTACCTCTAGGCATGACGCATACAGGACAACCAGGACCGTGAATTAACTCAATAGTATTGGGGAGGGCTGCTTCAATTCCGTATTTAAAGATTGAATGGGTATGTCCGCCACAAATTTCGATTAATTTCAGGGGTTGTTCTGGAGTTCTTTCTAATAGGGAACTTAAGCGATTAATTTCTTGAAATAATGCTTGGGCAGTTTGTGGATTGCGAAATTCATTGACGTATTTCATTTTTATAAGGGGATTGGGGATTGGGTAAATACTGTTGCAATAAGTCTGCTGTCGGGCAGCCAGTGGACTCAAAATTAAAATGCTTGTGGACTTGGTCTGGCGGGGGCATAGTTTTCGGATTATGTCTAGCTAAGGGGGTGTGAAGCAAGAATCCCACGCGTCTCGCGGTGGGAGTGTCAAGGGGTTAAAGCTACTATTTCCTGTAATATTTTTAGAGTTTCGTCAGCTTCTTCTTCATCAATGCGATTGAGGGCAAAACCAACGTGAACTAAAACCCAATCGCCGACACAAGACTGGACGGGATGTTCTTCATCAACAATGCAAGCGAGATTGACTTGTCGTTTGACACCACCGACATTTACTAAAGCTAATTTATTGTTCGCATCTGTTATTTCGACAATTTGACCAGGGATTCCTAAACACATTTTTATTTTGGTTAGTAGTTAGTAGTTAGTAGTTAGTAGTTAGTGGTTATTAACGCGCGTTTTTTAATCTTTACTGTTCACTGTTTACTGATAACTGAGAAGCAGCCAGCGCAACTTGTCCGAGGGATAACCCGCCGTCATTGGGTGGTACTTGAGAGTGGGTGAGAACAGTAATCCCCATCTCTTGTAACAAATTCGATACTTCTAAAAGCAGAATTTGATTTTGAAATACTCCTCCTGTTAATGCCACTTGACTAATGCTTGCTTCTGTATAATTGCTCCGAATTTTCTCTACCATTACAGCGATCGCTCTAGCTAATCCCCGATGGAATTTGGCTGCCATAGCAGGCTTAGAAATACCTTCTTGCAAGTCTGCTAATAATTCCTCCCACATCGGGCGCGGTTCAAGATAAAGTAAATTCGATTCCCCTTGTACTTCTTTATTCTCCACAGCAAAGGAATAAACCGCGATTTCTTCAGGGTGATTTAATATCCATTGTTCGGCTAAAGCTTCTAAGGCGATCGCTGCTTGTCCTTCATAACTACAAGATTCTCGACATATACCAATTGCAGCAGCCACCGCATCGAATAAACGCCCGCAAGAAGAAGCTAACGGTGAATTAATCCCTTTTTCTGCCATCTGGTCTAATAATTTAAGGGGTTTTTGCCTTAAAAATTCAAATAAATCTAAACTCCCTCTCCAATGTAAAAAGGTAATTCCTCTGTCTTCCCCAATATAAAAAAACTCTTCCTCTGTCTTCCCCCCTAATAGGGGGGATAGAGGGGGGTTAGGAGGGATAGAGGGAGGTGGAGAGGGTTGGGGAGAGGTTCGATCTTCAGCAAACGCGGATTGTAAATGAGCATAAGTACTACGCCAGGGTTGATAAATTGCTTGTTCGCCTCCAAGCATTGCTACAGGTTTAAAAGTCCCCAACCGTTTGTAACTACGATAATCAGCTAAGAGAAACTCTCCACCCCAGAAAGTACCATCTTCTCCGTAACCCAAACCATCTAAAGCAATTCCTAATACTGGCTGTGTATCCAGAGGTAAGCCATTTTCCACCATACAAGCAGCAATATGGGCGTGATGATGTTGGATTGAATAGATGGGCAGAGAATTAGCAGCAGCCAACTCCTTACCTTGTTTAGTTGCTAGATATTCGGGATGTAAATCAACTGCAACTGCATTTGGTTGATGTTCTAATAAACCTAGATAAAGATTGAGAGTGTTACGGTAACTTTCCCAAGCAGCCAAATTTTCTAAATCGCCAATATGTTGAGATAGAATTGCTTGTCCATCTCTTAGCAGACAGAAAGTATTTTTAAGTTCGCTACCCATTGCCAGAATGGGAGGGATATTTTCAAAACCTGCTGGTAAATTGATTGGTGCAGGTGCATAACCACGGGCGCGACGGAGGATTTGCATTGATAATGTATCTGTGCAAGGCTTGCGCCCAAAAGAGAAATTAGGCAAAACCCTAACAACAGAATCATCAACACGATTAACAATCTCGCGGTTATGGAAGAGAAAATAGTCAGCAATTCCCGTCAATTTTTTCTTAGCATCTTCATTATTAATACACTGTGGTTCATCAGCTAAATTACCACTAGTTAAAACAATGGGAATATTCAGCCGTTTGAAGATGAGATGATGTAGCGGTGTATAGGGCAGCATGAAGCCCAAATAATTATGTCCAGGGGCAATAGAGGGAGCAAGGGGAGAGTTTTTTTGTTTTAATAAGACTATCGGTGCAGCAGGACTTTGTAATAGTTCTTTTTCTGCTTGATTCATGTAACAATATTGCTCAATTACCTCGATATCTCTTGCCATCAAAGCCAGAGGTTTATCGGGTCGTTTTTTCAAGGTGCGTAGTTTGGCTACTACCTCTTCATTAGTCCCGTCGCAAGCAAGATGAAAACCACCTAAACCTTTAATTGCGATAATATATCCCCGTTGAATTAAAGTTGCTACTGCATCGACATCATCTAGCATCGAAAACATCTGAGAGGTAACGGGTTTTCCATCAGCCCTTTCTAACCAAGCGCGAGGTCCACATACATGACAGGCGGTGGGTTGGGCGTGAAAGCGTCTATTAAGAGGATTGTCATAATCTTGTTGACAGTTAGGACACATCACAAACTCTGCCATACTGGTTTGAGGGCGATCATAAGGCAATTGTTTGATAATACTTAAACGAGGACCACAGTGGGTACAGTTAGTAAATGGATAGCGATACCAACGACTGAAAGGATCGAAAGTTTCTGCCCGACAAGTGGGACAAGTGGCAGCATCGGGAGCAATTTCGGTGCGAATCTCGTTATTAGTACTCTTTATAATCGTAAAGTCAACAAAATCTCGCTTTTCCTGATAGGGACGACGAATTATCTCTGTTATTCTTGCTAAAGGCGGTTTTCTTTGCTGTAACTGTTCGATAAAATTATCTATGGTCGCGCGATCGCCAACAACAATGATTAAAACTCCTTGCCCATCATTGCTAACCTCTCCTCGCAGTTGATTAGCTTTTGCCAGTCGGTAAACTGTCGGACGAAACCCTACGCCTTGAACTGTTCCTGTGACACGAATTTCCTCGGCGATTTCTGAGTTTGTTTTGTGATTTTTTGATTCAAATTGAACCATAATATCAGCTATTTTATATTTATATTGAATTTATTATACGAGCGGGAAGACCCTCACGTCCCGTGAAGGGGTCGCTCCGCGCACCTGCGGTGAGAGAGCGAGTGACGGTTGCAAATGTCTTAAACTGTAGTATAATTTTCAAAGCGGTAACGCGCCAGTATAAATATTGGGGACTGACCTCCCTTACCTCAGTTGTCGGGACAAATATCGCCCTAGAAAGAGTAATGGTGACGCGACTGGTTATTAGGTTTAGCAATGCACGTAAAGTCAAAACTAATTAAATAGATTTTAAATCCGTTTGCGGTCGGTGCGCCCGTGAACGTTAAACAAGCGGACGAGCGCGGTCTTGGACTCCCGCTTACAAGCTCTTGAAATGAATTCAAGAGACAGCGGATCGGCTTTCCCCCACTCGCTGTTCGTTCAAGAAACAGCCCTGTAATGGCGGTCTGTCGGGGTCTTAAACTTTGGAAGGTAGTATATCGTTTGTACCAAAGCAGACTAGATAAGAGTCTATAAGGGAATCCCTCGACTATGTCGATGGGAGGTTCAATATCTGTTTAAAACCTATAGTAAGGTGGGCGATGCCCCACCCTACTTTGAAAACAATAAAATTACAAGGACGAATTAAGCGACCATAACAAAACTCGATTGTTACCAGAATCAGCTACGATCGCAGTATCACCACAAATTTGAATTCCATAAGACCAACAAAGACTATTACGAGTAGCCTTACCATAGGAACGATTTTCGCTTTTACTATTAAACTGTGTCTGTCCTGTTAAAGCTTGGGCAACTGTTCCTGTTGAAACATCTCGCCATCCCAATAAACGAGAATTAGCAGAATCCGCAACTACAATCCAGTCCTGATAGACGGCTACGCCATAGGGCATACTTAGACTTTTAGAAGAGGGAAAGTAATTACTTTGATTTAGTTCGACATCAGAAAAATTAGGCTGTCCTAAAACTATCTGGCAAGGAGTATGGTTTTCTGTAGGTATTCCATCCCAAATCATAATACGATTATTGCCAGCATCAGCCACAATTAAATTATCTTGCCAAATTGCGATCGCGTGAGGCCAACGCATACTAGAAGCTGTAGGTGTACCCCCACCATTTTCATCTCGTAAGTTGAGATTAGACTGTCCTAACACTAAATCTGCTGGTTGACCGTTTTCTTCTGGTAACTGATTCCAAACCAAAACTCGCCTATTACCCGTGTCAGCGACAAACAGCTTACCCTGATGATACAGTACACCATAAGGCCAGTGCATTCGATCAGCTGAGGTTTCTAAATAACCTCGATTGGGCTGATTGTGACTAAAATCTGCTTGTCCTAAGACCAAATCCCCAGCAACATTACTATCCTCTGGTACTTCTTTCCAAATCAAAACTCGATGATTCCAAGCATCCGCAACTGCTAACCCTTTGCCACAGACACAAATTCCTGTAGGTACACTTACCGTTGCTGCTCCTGGTGTTCCCTTGGCATTTTGTCCCTCTTGCTGAAAGTCAGGTTGTCCGATTACCCAGTCAGCAGGTTGTCCATCTCTTTCTGGACGCTTCCGCCATCCTAACAAGCGATGATGTCCCGTATCCGCTACCCATAAAGCCCCAGTTTCCGACACCAGACAAGCACCACGAGGACCAAACATGGTAGTAGCACTAGGTTGCAAGGGTACAGCTAGAATATCCGTCGGTTGCTGTCCTAAAATAACTTCTGCCCCTGATGGAGAGAGTAAATCGAGGAATGACTCGCCTGTATTATTATTTGGTGTCGAAGTCGGACTAAAGGAAATAATATTTTTCATTTATTTATGAGTGCTGTTTTGAGCTTTTAGCAACAACCGAGATCGATCTTGTTTTGTGATAGAAGACCCACCCTTACTCGAAGAGAATATGAGAAGTAGGTTATGGGATCATCCTATCTTTCTTCCTGCTCTTCGGTTTCGTAATGTTAGATTATTTTCGGTTTTAGCTAATGCTCGTACCTAGGCAAAATTATTTACACATTTTTCGCCTCAGGTGGAACAGTCTAATAATTACTAATTACTAACAAGACTCTCTATTACCCAAATTCCCAATGTTGACGCATTCTGCGATCGCCTACATTTCGGAAATTGACTTTGTTCTCCACGCCCTATATTGGTTTTCTATTTTTTTAGCTATATCATCTGGATTAGGTGTTTTTATCCCAGTTAAAATACTGAATTTTCTAGGTAAGTATGTATAACTACGTATGTGTAAATTCTGATTTAAATATCTCGTTATTTTGATAAGGTTTAATTTTAATTGAAAAAACAGTGAAAAATAACCTAGTAGAAAAAGCCCTCATGTTGGGGCTTGAAGTACATCAAAACTATTTTTCTCAAAAATGGATTATAAAAAGCTCTCAAAATAGTAAAGTATGTCTAATCAAAGAAATAACACCAAACACTTGGTTAATAATACTTAATGGAATTCCATTAAGGCTTATCGATACAAATACATTAATAAGAATTTTATCTTAGAGCTAATTTATCTTTATTCTGGTATTCATCTCGTCACTCTAAGTGAGGGTCTTCTACCATAACGAAGATAAATAGGTTTTTTGTACTTCTTTGACAATGCACTACCCCACCCGCCACAAAAAGATTGCACGTGAGTCATATTTTCTTCTTCGTATTTTTGATTTTGTCTATTAATTGTAAGTATTTTTACTGACAAATATCTGAAATATATCTGTCACTATAAATACTAAAATTCAGTATATATGACTATTAATTCGTAACAAATCCATTATGGGATATCAGTAATAATTACAGTGGTTGGATACTTTTACATAAGTAATAATAAGGTATCCATTTTTAAGATATTTTTTTAAGATAAAAAATTATTCTGAAATTAATGACTAAAATCCTTGTACTTATGCCATGGCTCTTAAAAAAGACAAAAATATTTTCCTAATTAATATCTGTAAAGAAACCCTAATGTTAATACAGTTAATTTTAGAAAATCAAGAATATACTGTTACCTCAATCAGCAATAATTCCAAGAAATTCAATAATATTTATAAAGCTTTACCAGATTTAATTATCTTAGAATTAATGACATCATACCTAGATGAAATTAACATCATTCATAGTTTAAAAATCAATCATTATCTATCCCATATCCCAATATTACTATTAACAAATAAGAAAAATATTCAGTTAGAAGAGATGATTAATATTAATGAGGTTTGCTACAAGCCATTTGAGATAGAATATTTACTTTCCCAAATCAAATTATTGTTACTGTGTCAAGAAAATTTTAAGACTTCAACCTTCATTATCAATGTCGATAATGAAGATCCACTGATGAGAGAAAGCCAAGAGTTACAGTCAATTTTGGATACAGAACCATTATTGGCATTAGAGATATTTCAACAGCAAGGATATGAAATCGGTATCAGTTAGTGGGACAAAGGACAAAAAATAATAAGAAAACAATGGAAGGGAAGTTTTCTTTAATAATGCTAGTAGTATAGTTAACATCTCAGTCAATACGGACAAACGAAAACTTTAATTATACTCTCCTCGCCCATTAAAATACGAATCATATCAAATCCTTTGTGACATCTCCCGTCCCCTAAAAAGGAGACGGGCTTCTATCCTCACGGACAGACATTTCTCCCCTAAAACGCCACTTATCTAGAACCAAGTTCCCCGACAGTACGACTTGAGAGACAATTTCTTGCTTTTCCAGAGTCCCTGGATACGTTGTCTTGGTGAGCATTCCCTTGCGTCTTACGCCGACGCGGGGTCTCACCGCTTCTTGACCTCGGTTACAAATTTCTTGAGCCGAGGCTATATCTCGATCTACTGGTAGATCAACTCCATAACCACAACTAGCGCAAATATGATACCGCTCGGATAATTCTTTCCTGACTTCAGTTCTACAGTTAGGACAAGTTTGGGATGTTCCTCTATGATCTACTCGACCTACAAAAACATCTCTTTTTCGGGCTACATACTCTAATATGGTTCTCATCTGACCGAAAGAAGCATCAATAGTATGTTTCCCTAGCATTCCTTTTGCCATGATACGGAAGTCACAATCCTCAACAAAGATTGTATTTGCCATATCGCATAATTTATGAGCTAATTTGAACTGATAATCGGTACGTTTGAACGCTATGTGGTTATGTTGCTTGGCTACTTTGATTCTCGCTTTTTCGTAGTTTTTGCCTCGTTTCATTTTTCTCGACAGACGCTTTTGTAGCACTTTCAGCCGACTTTTTGCTGTCTTGAAAAACTTAGGTCTAGGTTCTGTGTATCCGTCTGATGTTGCGACGTAGGAAAATAACCCAACATCAACCCCGATACTATGACCATGAGGTACAGGACTAGGAATGTCGATATCTGTAGAAATTACTACGGAGGCGAACCATCCCATCGCTTTTTTCACTACTCGGACTTGCTTGACCAGGAACCCTTCTGGTATTGGTCGGTGCAAGTTGATTGGTACTAACCCGAGCTTGGGTAGTTTGATAGTCCAATCAGTCAAAGGATTAGACCTGAACTGAGGGAACAACAAAGATTTCATCTGTCCATATTTCTTGAATCGAGGAAAACCGTACCCTCTTTTTTGGAAGAAATCCCAAGCGTCATGTAGTCGTCTAATGTTGGTTTGAAGTACTTGTGATGGAACAGAAGCTAGTCTAGGAAATTGTTTTTTAGCTTTGGGGAGGTTGTTTTGTTGCTGATGATAGCCAGGAAACGGATAATTCGCAGCCATAATGTATTCTGACATCGTATTACACCTATCGATAGGACACTTGCGAGAAGCGATCCAATCCTTCAATTCTAAGAGCGCGTAATTGTAACTTATGCGACAAGTTTCCAACCACTCGTTGAGTAGTTCAACTTGAGAATTGTCTGGATATAAGCGGTATGTGTAGTTAAGAGTCAGGGTCATAAGAATCATATTACCATAATCTAGCTTATTTGGTAACATAAACTTAGCCCTCGCTTTCGACGCGGAGCGAACCTCTCCCTCCCCATAAATGAGGTGGAAATTCTCCCTCGGTTTCTAAGTTATGCCAGCAAAATCTTCTCAGCCTTATCAACCACTCTTACTACGTATTCTCCACGGAATAACTGGCTTATTGGCGATCGCAGCAATTATTACTGCTTTTTGGACTTACGATACTTATGA
Organism: Xenococcaceae cyanobacterium MO_167.B27; assembly: GCA_030065935.1. Taxonomy (GTDB): domain Bacteria; phylum Cyanobacteriota; class Cyanobacteriia; order Cyanobacteriales; family Xenococcaceae; genus JASJCP01. The sequence goes on along the minus strand of JASJCP010000072.1, from coordinate 15,830 downwards.
TGGACGTTGGGGGAGAATTCCCTTACCTAAATTTCCAGAAATTGAGGGTATTCATGGGACATTTGGCTTGTGGACATTACTGGTTTTTCCTGTCTTTGTTGTCTATGCTTTTAATCCCCTTAATCTTATCAATGCTCAATAGGCAATTTCGCAGTCAAGATAGTCCTGCTTTGTGGCGCAAGCATATTTCTCATTGGCGTTCCAATTTTGGCATCAAGATGGTTAAGCAATGGCTATCATGTCTTTCTTTGTTTAAAGTTCTAGAAATTTTCCTGTTAATTACTATTGCCTTAGCTTGGATAATTTCCCTAATCAAAGAAATTGGTGAGTTAAATTAAATAAGTCAAAAGTCCCAAATTTAAATGAAAATGATATGAGGGGTGATGCACCCCCCTTGCGGATACTTCCCTATCAAACACCCTTATTGCATCTTTACGTCTTTAAGTAGAAAAGGCATTGCTATTCCTAGAGCCAAACTAGAAACAATAATCGCAAATAAAGGATTAATACCTGTCTCTCCCATTCCTACTAACAACAATAAGCCGAGAATAATTCCAATTGCTAGTTGTCGGTAAAAATAACCAGGATTGCGTAATAATTTACCTTTTAACAGTAATTTTGTGGAAAACCAACCTACTTCGAGCATTCTTTTTAACTCCTATACTAATTTTAATACCACCAGTCCGATCGCCACAGCAGGAATTACTCCCGCAGGACCAAATAAACCCCCAATCATAGCAGCTAGACGATAGCCTAAATCTTTCCCTGCTAACAAGATTCCGCCAATTGCTCCCCCAAGGATCGAAAAAGCAGTTGCGATCGCCACTAAAAATAGGGCAGTTAACCAAGTGATTTCCCCTGCGATTAGGTTATGCAAAAAATCTTGTAAGTTAGGATTATTAGCCAAATTAGATAAGAAATCGGTCATTATGTGTTCTCCTTTGAAGATTGTTAGTGGTTAGTGGTTAGTGGTTAGTTTTCCCATCTTTCCACGCTGCTAATTCCTTCTCTAACTCTGTCAAGGCGGATGCAACAATTTCCCCTCTTGCTAGTTCGCCGTATTGGGAGAAAAGATGGAGAGCTTCCTGGTAATAGGTTTTTGCTTGTAGCAAATTTTGACGATTTCCTACTTCTGGATGCTCAACATCGTCGGGTAGATTATAGAGAAGATTAGCTTTGTTAGCGATGGTGCTGGCGTATTCGAGGGGAGTATCTTGTAAAGTTCTTACTTTTAATGCTTCGTCATAAGCTGCTAATGCCTTGAGATTATTTTCTAGAGGATGAGTGCTAGGAAGATACTGCAAAGTGTTGGCTAAATTGTTTTGCAGCATGGCGTATTCGTTGGGATGATCCTTTAAAGTAATCCATTGCAAAGCTTCTTTTAAAGACTGCACTGCTAATGCTTGGCGCATTTCTTCTTTTTCTGGAGCGAGGGAAAAAGATAAATATGCGATCGCCAGATTATTCTGTAAAATTGCATATTCTTGAGGATGAGTTAATCCGTTAAAAACTCTTAGCGATCGCTTATAAGCTTGTACCGCATCTTGCATTTTAGCTTGATTAAAGGGTACGAGAGCTTGCAAGACTAAACCCAGGTTCATTTCTACTTCCGCGACTTCTTTGGGTGAAGCTAATTCTTGCAATATAGGTAGGGCGGATTCGTAAGCTTGTTTAGCTGATAATAATAGTTCTGCGGATTCTGAAGGGATAGTTCTTAAAGCCGTTCCTTTTCCTGCTAAGGCTCTAGCTTTAAAAAGAGGATAAGTTTCTTCTGATAATTCTATAGCTTTGTTGTATAAAGCGATCGCAGCTTCTAATTGTTGAGAACTCTTTGGTTTTTGTTGTAAATCTGTAGCTATTGCCAACAGCATTTCAATTTTTTCTGATAGAGAAGGGGATTCCGATTCTACTGCTGCGATCGCTGCTTGCACTGTTGTTTCGCTTTGACTAAGAAGTATAGTTGATTGCTCTAGTGTTTTTTCTACTGGTTGCATAGCTTTTAAAAATAGTAATAATTGCTTAATTTTTCTGAAGATTTTAATCAATAATTTATTTATATATTTGATTTTTATTCTAAATCCCAAAATTTTAATTTTTTCTGCTAATTTAGTTTTAGTTTTTCCAAATATTTTAACAACTTTGTTATTGTTTAACTCTTTAACAGTGGACGACTCAAGAGAATATTTTTGATTTTAAGGCAATAAGTAACTGGCAAGCCAGCAATAGTTTTTACTCCATTATTGCCCTTCCGCCATATGCTCTTTTGCTTCTGTTGGCAAGGGTTTTGAGTCAAAGCCATAGTCTCAATGAGCAAGCCTTGAAATAGCTGAATCAATGACGCACATTTAATTTAACTAATGAATTATAGCCCTTAAAACCAGTATAATTATTTTGATAATTATTGCTTGATTGTTGAGTTTTATAAATTTAAACTACAGAGATTATCGATTGTGAAATTGCCCTGACAAATTAATAAAAAAAATCTAAACATCAAACAAGATAACAATAATCTCATGGCAGCATAATTTTAATGTATTGAAAATTAAGTTAATGTCAAAAATTTAGGCAAATAATTCCGACTAGCGATCAAAACTGCCTAAATTATTTACGATCCGAGCAAAATATTAGAGCGGAAGAAAATACCAATGGCTAATCTACTTTGGCTGCAAGGTGGTGCTTGTTCAGGCAACACTATGTCATTTCTAAATGCCGAAGAACCCAGTGTTTGTGACCTTGTTACAGACTTTGGGATTAATCTACTTTGGCATCCCTCCTTGGGATTAGAGTTAGGCGATAACTTGCAACAACTGTTGAGAGATTGTATTTCGGGAGTAATTCCCCTAGATATCCTAGTTTTTGAAGGTACTGTTGTTAATGCACCTAATGGCACTGGCGAATGGAATCGTTTTGCTGGTCGTCCTATGAAAGACTGGTTGAGCGATTTAGCAGCAGTGGCTAATTTTGTGGTTGCAGTGGGAGATTGCGCCACCTATGGCGGTATTCCTGCGATGGCTCCTAATCCTAGTGAATCGGAAGGACTCCAATTTCTCAAGCGGGAAGAAGGAGGCTATCTTGGTAAAGACTTTCGCAGCCAAACAGGTTATCCAGTAATCAACATTCCTGGTTGTCCAGCCCATCCCGACTGGATTAGTCAAATTTTGGTAGCTGTTGCCAAGGGTAGAATTGAGGATATTACCCTAGACGAATTTCATCGCCCTGAAACCTTTTTCCATACCTTTACCCAAACTGGTTGTACCCGTAACATTCACTTTGCCTATAAAGCTTCTACCTCGGACTTCGGACAGCGTCACGGTTGCTTGTTTTACGATTTGGGTTGTCGTGGACCCATGACTCATTCTTCCTGCAATCGTATCTTGTGGAATCGGGTTTCTTCCAAAACTCGCGCAGGAATGCCTTGTATCGGCTGTACTGAACCAGAATTTCCCTTCCACGATTTGATGCCAGGTACAGTATTTAAAACCCAAACAGTAATGGGAGTGCCTAAAGAATTACCGACAGGGGTCAACAAAAAAGACTATGCGTTACTCACCATAGTTTCTAAAGATGCTACCCCTCCTTGGGCAGAAGAAGATCTGTTTACAATTTAAAGAAAATAGAGAGAGAGATTTTTTGTAGGGCGATGCACTGCCGGTATTAGTTCGACATTGTGATAGATGGAAGCAGTGCATCACCTTATGTTTTATGCTTGTAGGGCGATGCACTGCCCACCTTACTAGCGATTTGAAAAATGCTGTAAAGAGAGAGAGAACATGACAGTTAAAACTTTAGATATTGCCCCTGTCGGTCGCGTCGAGGGAGATTTAGATGTTAGGGTAGAAATTGAAGATGGCTATGTAGTAAATGCTTGGACTCAGGCAGAGTTATTTCGTGGTTTTGAGGTAATTCTCAAAGGTAAAGACCCTCAAGCAGGACTAATTGTCACCCCTCGCGTATGTGGCATTTGTGGTGCGTCTCACCTTACCTGTGCTTCTTGGGCATTGGATACAGCTTGGCAAACAGAAGTACCTCGTAACGCAATTTTAGCAAGAAATCTCGGTCAGATTGTTGAGACTATTCAAAGCATTCCTCGTTATTTTTATGGGTTGTTTGCGATAGATCTAACTAATCCTAAATATCAAAACAGTTCCTTTTACGAAGAAGCTTGCCGTCGCTTTGAACCCTATACAGGCAAGTCTTACGAAGTAGGAATCACTCTTTCAGCCAAACCAGTGGAAATTTACGCCCTCTTTGGCGGACAATGGCCCCACTCTAGCTTTATGGTACCAGGTGGAGTCATGTGCGCTCCTACCTTAACCGATGTCACCCGTGCTTGGTCGATTTTAGAGTATTTTCGGACAAATTGGCTCGAACCTGTATGGTTAGGTTGTTCTCTAGAACGTTACGAGCAAATCCAAACCTACGATGATTTTCTCGCTTGGATCGATGAAAGTCCCGCTCATGCTAATTCCGACTTAGGTTTTTACTGGCGCATGGGTTTAGATATTGGTTTGGATCAATACGGTGCTGGCTGTGGTAGATATATGAGTTGGGGCTATCTTCCCCACGAAGACCGCTATCAAAAACCCACTATTGAGGGGCGTAACTCCGCAGTAATTATGAAGAGTGGAGTTTACGACAGTTTCACCGACACTCACCAACTAATGGATCATAGTTTTGCGCGGGAGAATACTACTCACTCTTGGTACGAAGAAAGCACAGAAGATAGACATCCTTTTGATCGCGTTACTGTTCCTTCTCAAAATAATGTCAAAGATTTTGATCGCGCTTATTCTTGGTCAAGTGCTGTCTCCCACCAAGATTTAGGACGAATGGAAGTAGGTCCCTTGGCGCGTCAATTAGTCGCAGGAGGCAAACATGGACAAAGGTGGCAACACTATGATGGCTTTATCCTCGATGCTTTTAAGCAAATGAATGGTGCTAATATTCATGTGCGTCAGTTAGCAAGAGTACACGAAATCGTTAAACTTTACCGTCAAGCAGAACGTTGTTTGCGAGAATTTCATTTACAAGAACCCTGGTACATCAAACCCACTGAAAAAGAAGGAAGGGGTTGGGGTGCTACCGAAGCTAGTCGAGGCGCACTCTGTCACTGGGTTGAAATCAAAAAGGGCAAGATCAAAAATTATCAAATTATTGCCCCCACTACTTGGAATGTAGGACCAAGAGATGGTCAAGGAGTCAAAGGACCCATTGAAGAAGCCTTAGTAGGTACGCCTGTGGTAAATACTAGCGATCCTGTAGAAGTAGGTCATGTAGCTCGTTCTTTTGATTCCTGTTTAGTTTGTACCGTACACGCTTACGATGCCAAAACAGGTCAGGAATTAGCTAGTTTCCGTACTAATTAATTTTTTCATCAACTCATCCCACGTCACTTATACCTGGGATGAGCTTGTTAATTGATGAAAAGCTAATTGCTAATATCAAGAAAGAAATGAAGAAGAAAGGGCAGAATTCAGTCAAAAAATCGAAAAAATCCCCAATGAAAAGAGAGTTTACCTATCTCAAAGTATCCCCTGAGAATCCCCTGTCTTTTAAGCAGGGGAGTACTCAAAAAGATTGTCAGCGAACGGACTCATGCCGTCCCGTTAATGAGAGCAACTTAACCTCAGAGATATTGGCATAATTCTGAGGTCCTGTTTTTCCCCCATGACCACCTGTATAACATTCATTATGGGCAAAGCTTGACATATTGATGGCTTGAGAATCACCAAAAATCTTGATTTCATACTCTTCATCAGCAATCAAGTCAACTTTAGTAAAAATGACAGAAGATGGTTTCCAGCTATTCCAGGTTCCAAGCTGAGGCATTATTAAATAGCCATCAGCAACTACTTGATTACTACCATTGTCTAATTTTCTCGTCATCTGCAAACGTTTCACCCCACATGCGATCCCTGTATTAATAGCCCCAAATCCATTTCCTGCTTCTATCTGTAGGGCATGAGGAGCAGTAAATTGAGCCGTTACTCTAGCTGTGATTTTTTGGTCGGGATCTTCTGGATTATTGGCTTCACACCAACCCTCTAAATGTAGTCTTCCATGATTATAGGAAAGATTACCTCTAGCAGAGGAAAATTGGTCAGCTGAAACAGAATAAATCCGATTATAATTAGGACCCCAATAACAAAAGGGGCTAGAACGTTGCGAAGTTGTTTTACTATTATTGTAAACAGTTTCTAGACTGTAACAATAGCTCGGCGATCGCGTTCCCTCAGAATTTGCATCTCGCCAAGTGGTAAGATTGCCTGGTAGTCCACTTTCAACTATTTGCCCATCTCTATAGACATTAACATTGACTTCATCAGGATTTTCTCCATTGAGATTAAACTTAATTTCTAATTGATTATCGATCGCTATTATAGAATCAACTTTAGGCGGTTTGGGGGCATACCTATATCTATAATCTTCGAGGTTAGTAACTAGAGTAATTGGAGAATGTTCTGTATTATTCCCTTCCACTAAATCAACCTCAATGACATTGTGTTCATCAAGCATCGATTCGATAATCTCTGAGTCTATACCTTGTCCATTAAGAAGAATTTTTCCTACGGTATAAGCTCCCTCCATAACTTGACTCACAGGAGGTAGATTAACTTCAATATCTAGTTGATGTCCCCGATAGGAAAGACCATTGAGGACTAACTGATTCGAGTTTGGTAAGAGATGGTTGCGAAATTCACGGGTAATATAGGGAGCAATGCGAATTCCTGAATCTGTCCAAGTGATGCCAAAAATGATGTCATGGATCATCGACAGATAACCAGCTATGGACCAAAGTTGATGGGGCGAATTCACCCGAGGTTCCTCAATTTCTGACTCTATTTCAACCCTTCCACTCACTGCGTCAAAATTTTCCATATTAGATAAACTCAGAGCAGCACCTCGCACTAAGGAACTTATTCCCAAGGTTACAGCTTGATCGTTTTTTACTTTTTTAGCAGCCCTTAACCAATAGGCAGTTACAAAAGGCCAAATTGCCTGATTATGATAAATTGGGGTGTCTCTCTGTTGTGGCCAAATGACAGATGCTCCTTTAGGTAAATGGGGATAATAGGATACGATTTTGGCAGCCTGTTGTTCATCTGCAATATCAAGCAAAATAGCTAAAGCATTTCCTAATAAATCATATTGACGGGCAGCACCAGGAACAAATAATGTTGTAGTAATAAAAGTAGAGTAGAGTTGTTCTTTTGGTAAGTAGAGGTGTGTGCGGATTGCTTGACGTAAATTCTCCGCCCATTGATTGTACTTTTGTTGTTCGTCAATTTTACCTAATTCTCTAGCCAGATAAGCTGCAAACTGTAAGGCATGGAAATGACAGCAATTGGTAGAAAGAGCTTTTGACATTCCAATGCTTACTGGATCTTGAGCCGTCCACTCAGGATAACTTTGTTCTCGCCAATCTAAGAATGATTGTTCTCCTCGGTAAAGACCATCTCGGGAATCGAAGATTACTTGACGATCGTGTTCAATGGTATTTTGGAGAGCATCATAAGAACGAAGGGCAAAATTATGCCTTTTCTCCCCTTGGAGTTGTCGCAATAATGCACGACACCCCAAAGACCAAACCACGCGATCGCTAGATATGGGATAACTGCCTCCTGTGCCAGTATCTTGTATGATCTGTAGATTGCCACCTTCACGGCGTTCGGAGAGTTTAAAATCCAAAGAATTTAAAGCTCGAACAGGATCGATATTGGCTAAACTGAGATCCATCGAATAGGAAGTATCCCTTGTCCAAACGTAGGTCCAGAATAAACCTGTCTGAAAATATCCCCCTTCGGGTGCAGAGATAGGTTGTCCATTATTATAGGAACCATCACTAATCTCATCTTGGGAACATTGAGCCACTTCTTCTAGGGCTAAAGCGTAAAGAGCATCGAACCAAATATGATTACTCTGCAAAGTCGGACGCTCCGGTGATTCGACAATTTTACGCGGATTCTCTCCTCTATAGGAACCTAAATATTCTTCATAAAGATCTCGTTGAACATTGTTGCCATCGAATTTAGTTTTAAAAGGGGCATTGGTTTTAATTGAAAACTCTCTTGTTTCTGCTCCATTATTAACCGTAAATGTCGCTTTATAGTCACTATCTTTTTCTCTGAGGACTTCAGTTTCCTCGGCTGGTTCTGACAATAAAATTGATAGATTCTTCATTTTAATAATCTTATAAAATCACCTAAAAACTGGTAGAGTTGGCAAAGCCAACCCTACTAAGTAAATAGTGAAATTAATATCTTTCCTTAACGATCTCGTAGGAATCCCAAATATTCTTATCAGTCAAGGACTTCACTAACTTCACATATTCGGCATTAGTCCAAGCTAAAGGAGTTGCACTATTAGTTCCTTCTCCAAAAGTGTAATTATTAGTTTTATTAGACTCTACGTTATCCCAAACTTGTTCGGGAAGCATGAAACTATCATTAGCAAAATATTCCATTGCACGAACATAAGTGTCGCGAATTTCAGCTACTTCGGCATCGCTAATAGTACCATTATTTTTAGCTTTTGCTAACTCTAGCTCGTAATGACCTCGTTCGCCTGTAAAGAAGGGCCAAATTCTTCCTCTTCGTTTTGTTTTGTCGCCACCGTCGCGGAAGTTGCTACCATCGGTTGTTAGTTCCCCATAACCATCATCGCCATAACGTCTGAACCCTGGATAATCTTTATTATCAAAAGGGATATCGTATCTTACCCTTAAATTATCAGGGATAGTAGTATTATCGAATGTGCAAACGCTATCAGCAATATCAGAATTATCTCCTTTAAGAACACCATAACGTACTAGTTCTAAGAAGCCACCATCTAAAAGATTGCGTTCGTCATTGCTTAGAGTACTATTAGGATCTCCGATCTTAGTGCCATTATTAGGATCGCTATCGCGATTAATTCTTAAGAAATACTCCTGAGAATCCTTACAAGAAGAACCAAACAATCCGTTAGTGGTAAACATTAAGTTTTCTACATTGCTTTGATACTCATCTGCTTTACTAAAGTAATAATCAGCAGCGCCAGGATCGTTAACGGCATTAGCAATGTCAGCAGCTGTAACTAAACCTGTAATTACAGCTGCTGTGGTAGAAGGAGAATAACCTTGTTGTTCTTCCCAGCGTTCTTGTTCAGTATAAGGAGGATTGATGACAAAAACTTTTCTACTATCACTACCAGGATATGTGATATTAACTTCACCGCCATTAGCCAAAAATTCTGCAGCTGGTTTTAACATGCTTTGATAAAATTCAGCAATTTCGCTGTTAGATATTACCCCAGCTTTCCATAACTTCCAGCCCAACATAATCGGCATAGCAGTTTGGTCTAACTGTACTCCAACCCATTCTAGGTCTCCATCAACGTGAGTTTTTTGTAAAAACCAACCAGTAGCGCCTGAATTTCCTGAAGTATCGGATTTGACTTGTACTGTAGGTAAATATTCAAAAGCAACTAGAGAAGTTTCCGTATCTCCCAAGGCTAAAAACCCCATAGCTACTTCATAAAAATCTCTCGGCCAAACCGCACGATATCCAGTAGCAAAGCCATCCGCATTAACAGTATCGCCCCAAGGTACGGATAAAGAGGCAATTAACGCTCCTGCATTATTTTTGTCTTCCATGGTTTTTAAGACAAAAGCACTAGCATAAAGTTGTTTGCCGTTATCCCCTGTATGGCGAATCATGTCTGGAATATTGCTGAGACTATCTAAATAGTCTTCCCATCCTATAGCAGAACCAGTTCCATTGTATTTAGCTAAAAGACTGTCATAGCCTTCATTTAAGGAATTATCAGCTTCAGCAGCAGCTTCGTCGTAGCTAGAGCCAAATCCCACAGCTAAATCTAAAGTATAGCTTTCACCTGCATTTAAAGTGGGTAATTGTGCCATCATAGCTACGTTTCCTGGTCGTACCTCATCGGTATAATCATAAGTCCAGTCCATAACCCCATTATCGTTTAAGTCTTGATAGCCGTCACTACTACCTACATATCCTGCTGAGGTTTTCACAAAAGGAATACTACTTTTTATACTCAAGTAGTCATTTTGTCCTTCACGAGCATTAAGACTATCTTCAAAAACAAAAGCAACATCATTAGTTCCCGTATTAGCCATGTGAGGGTTAACGAGAATATAAGGAGTAATGTTATCTTCATTGGCAGTAAAGATCGCTCTGGTAAATAAAGTTTGGCGGTCTGGATCGGTAAAGACGTGTTTTTCAATAGTATATTTGCCCTCTTTATCCGTATTGACGAGACGATAAGCAGGGGAAAGGGGGCGCTCACTGCTATCCTCATCAAGATAATCTACAGTGCTATTGGTATCTACTTTCTCTTCATCAAAAAAACCATTGCCTGTCACTAAGAACTGTAAATCTTTGATTTGGGCTCGATCGATTTGCCCAAAGGCGGTTTCTGTCACAATTCCTTGGGCTAGAGAAAACCAAACCTTAGAAATGTCATTGGTGGGGCCACCATCTTGATACTTTTTATCGACATACTGTTCATAGGAGGTTCCAATGCCTTGTTTTCCAGCATAAGACCAAACCGAGGGACTTCCTGGTGCGCCAGGAGCTTGACCACCTCCCACTGCCCAAGCGGTGTTGGTTGCTAATAACCAAGCGGAGCAAAAAGCAACTAAGCTTACCAACAAATAACGTTTTATGTTCATGAGTAAATTCTCGATCGACTTTGAAATTTGCATTCATCAAATCCCTTTTCTTTATTGAATTCAGAAGTCAGAAGTAAAGATATTTTTTGTTCTGGCCACACCTAATTCTGAAATTGGTTATTAATTAAGGTGCAGTTAAAATCTTAACTTAAACAACACTTCTGACTTCTGACTTTTGACTTGTGAGTTGTTCTATATTTAACATCCTACTAATCCTGGTGCAAAAGGTAAAAGCTTCAAAATATGATAAGGAGGAGTAGAAGTATTGTTTCCTGCATTTAGTGGGGCTGAACGATGTAATTGATTGGAATTACAATACAAATTACCATCTGGGCCAAAGCTAAACGAATCGATCCAAGATATTTTTTCGTCGGCTATTAGTAGTTGGTAGGAGCGATCAGCTTTAATAACTCCAATACCATTAGCTGCCAAATCTCCAACATAAATATTGTTATCTTGATCGATGGAAATTCCGTCACAAATAGGTTTGTCACTGTATCTTTCCACCCGCTCGGCAAGTTCGGCATCGCTCAAATCAAAATTAGACAAATCTTCACTCTTGATGCGATACATACTTTTACTGTGCATCGGGCAAAAATATAGCCATTCATTGTTAACATCGAGTACCAAACCATTAACTCCCAAGTGCGGACGAATCAAAGTTCCATCGGGCTGCTGAATTTGCACTGGAACGCCATCAACAATTAAATCTAGATCGTCTGGGATAACACTTTGATTGCCTTGTAAAATTCGTTGAGCTAAACCCGTATTTAAATCTACTCGTATTAAAGCAGCTTCTGCCCCTGCTACTGGGTCGGAAATGCGAGTCAAATCGATCGCTAAATCGTTAACAAAGGAATTATTCAAAGTAATGGGGGGAGGTAAATAAATTAGCCGTGCTAATCTTTTTTGACGAGTATCCCAAGCTATCAGTTTGGATAATGACTGATTTTGATTGCCGTTATCAAGCATCCAAACATAATCATTAGCATCAGCCTCAATGCCTAGTACGGTATCAAAACTAATCAGTTGAGCATCATCACCTGTAGGAAAAGGTTGTAAATGCCCATCAACTAATTCAGCAACTGCTACTTCAGGATTGTAAAACTGATGAAGACTCAGAAAAATACGTCCTTCTGATGTGAAGGTAATATTACCCAGTGGTAACGTCAATTCCGCTACAACCACTAGAGAATCAGATGAATTTTCCATACTTCTAAGATTAATTTTTAGCTGATTTATTAGACTTAATATTGATTAAATTATTGAGAATGCTATACCAAAAAGGTGCTCCCATAGAAATTGCGATCGCACTTATAGTCCAACCAATAACTGCCTTGACTATATTAGGAGGATTCAAAGGGGTTGTATTAGAAGCCTTAAAAAAGGTAAATTGTTCTTCCTGTCGATCGTAAAGATTCCAACCAATGGGTAAAGTATCAATTCCATCTAAAGCAGTTGCTAATTCAGTCTGAATATTTGACATACAGTTTTGAAATTGAGATTGATCATTGACTTGTGAGCATGAAGTCATACCGGAATTTGATGTCATTACTTCCATTACTGTATTGCTTAACGTTGATGATAAAACCTCTGCTTTAGATAAATTATCGATAATGTTGACAGTATCAATATTGAACATCAACACCACAATTAAGGCTAAAACACGAGAGTAAACTACTTGGTTTCTGCGGTAAATTTCGGAAGCATATTCCATTGATGTATTAAACCAAGATTGAATTTCTCGATCTAAAGCCTTAAGTTGGTCTTGTTTTTTTTCAAATCTATTGATAACTTTTCTTGCTATTGCAGTAAGCTCTAGTTTCATTTTTTGAGGTAAAAAACATTCGTCACTGTTAAGATTTTTGATTATTTCTTCTAATTCTTTCTCGTGTAAAAAATTACCATTTTCATAATTTAATTCATCTCTGACTAACTCTATTAAATCAGTAACAAATTGTTGGGCAGTTATTTTTTCTGGTTCTCTAGTCAATTTTTTAATTTGTTTTCCTTTTGGTGTTTCTGCTCCTAGTTCATGTAATTTTGTTTTTTCTAAATTTGCTGCTTTGGGTTGATCTACTTTTTTTCTTTCTTGAATTAGGCTCGATGCTAGAACCGGATTAAAAGGCAGTTTTAAATATTTTTCATAAAATTTTTCTGTGATTGGAGTTCCTATTGCTGGATCTTCTCCTAACAAGCCATAAAGCGATTCTTTTAAGTTTTTAGCTCTTAATTTGAAGAAATAAGCAATTGTTTCCTGAATTTCAGAGATAACAACACTCGAAGCTAAATAAATAAAAGTAAGGCTAATTGCAATGCTAATGATAGTAGATAAAGTCATAATTATTTCTTAATGTGGAAGTATCAAGAAACGCCATGGTTTAATTAGTTGTGAACTCTTAGTTTGACCAAATTATTACTAGGAATTACTCTATAAAGTAGCAATAATGGCTGTGGCCACTGCCGTAGAAGAAGCGGGAGTTTGACCCGTGATTAAATTGCTATCCTGAACCACATGCTCTTGAAAATTCTCTGTTGTGACAAACTCTGTTCCCAATTCAGTTAGGCGTGTTTCTAACAAAAATGGCACTACTTGATCAAGTCATACCGTAGTTTCTTCGGTATTGCTAAAGGCGGTGACTTTTTTCTTGGCTACCAAGGGGGTGCCATCAGGTTTCAATGCAGATACTAACCCTGCAAAACCATGACACACTGCTGCCACAATTTTGTTATTGCGATCAAAGTCTTCAATTAATCTTGCTAAGAGTTGTTCTTGACAGAGATCCCACATCGGACCATGACCTCCGGGCAAAAAAATGGCATCATAATCAGCAGCTTTGGCTTGTGCAAGAGGAATAGTATTTTAAAGCGTTCTTGAGCGATTTCATCGATGAAAAAACGACGGGTTGCTTCTGTTTGAGATTCATCGAGGGTACTTTTTGGATCTATCGGAGGTTCTCTCCCTTTAGGAGAGGTTAAAGTAACTTCAAACCCTGCATCTATAAATGTATAATAAGGGTTAACAGCTTCTTCGAGCCAAACTCCTGTTTTGTGTTCGGTATCGCTAAGTTGTTCGTGGCTTGTCATGACAAATAAAATTTTTTTCATTTAAAACTCCTGTGAGGTTGTAAACCCCTATCATTCAATGTAGGGAAGTCGTAAAATTTAGTTTTTAAGTTGAAAATCAGAGAAAATGCTGAACAAATTTGGCTCTCTCCTTTTACAGAACTATACAGAACTACCTATTTTTCAAAGGCTAGCCTAGTGGTCTGTCAATTTTGAGAAAACAAGGCTTTGGCAAGACTCTAAACTAAATGGTTAAGAAAACGAAGACTAGGGGCAAACAAATATTCGCCACCCTTCATGTTCACCCACAATTTGAAACTATATTCTTGAGTTTCACTTTCGCCCCATTTTTTGGGCCATTTTTGAGTTCCTTCGGGTTGACCAATTACGGGATCGGGACCAACACCGACTTTAACAAAGCGGTCAGGATTTGCCCATCTAGCTTGCATAAAATTAAACTGGTTTTCAATATTGGATTGGAAACAAAGAAAGAGTAATCCTGAACCTGTTTCTGGAGCTTGGGTTGGGTCTTTTTCTCCATAACTAATAGCTCGACGGGCAATACGATGGTTTTTCTCTACCGCTAAAGCTTCATCAAAACCTGGGGAAGACTCGACTCTGCCCGTATCTCCTCGGGGATTAGTTTTCCGAATATGAGCGTGAAACGGACATTTCGTAGCAGCAACATCGGCATCATAATTAAAGTTATTGGTTGGGGTAGCAGCATAGGTAGGAATGTCAGACTTGGTCACTGGAGTTCCGTCAGCAAAACGACCTACTACTAAAGCACCAGCAAGGTCATTGTCGATCTTTAAAGTTTGGGCAAGTTGCTGTTGATCTTCACGAAAGGCTTTAACATTTTGTTCGAGTTTGCGATAGACTAAGTAGCTGCCATAACTATCTTCTGTTTTGCCATTAGGATCTTTGACAAGAATAATATCTAAGGAAGCTCTAGGGTCCCATTGACTAAAATTACAATCGTTTGTTTGAGCTTTGACAATGTCTCGTTTGATAAATAAGGGTTGACTTACCCCATCGACAAAGCCAAAATGTTCAATGACTTGTCCCGCTTTATTTCTGAGGATAAAGCCATCTTCTCGATGAAGAATTACGGCAACTTGACGCAGTTTTGGTGTAATTTGATTGACAGTTTGTAATAAATTGATGAGATTATCATCGGCGATTAATATTAAGGCATGAATCTCATTTTTAAAGCCTTCTTCCCACTCTTCAACTTCAGGATCGCCTAAGAAATCTCTGATTTGTTCATTCTTCATGCCCATAGTAAAAGGCTGATCTTTGGGAATCTGAAAGGGTTCAAATCCTAATGCTTCATAGCCTTTACGGCTTAAGAAAAAATTGGCAAAAATACCGCCTGAAATTCCTTCTTGTCGATAACGTAAGGCCTCATTCGCTTGCTGTTTGGCTGATTTTACATAGGTTTGGGTAAAGGTTTGTATCCATTGTTTTGCTTCATGAATTTGCTCAGGTTTCCATTGTAAAAAGAGATGTACGCTGTAATCTCGTCCATGTCCTTTCAAGATATTTCCTTGTAAATCTTCAAGGAGTCCTTGATACTTTCCAGAATTTTCTGGATCAATTCCAGTTTCAGGAATATTTTTTAAGTCTTCTTCTCTCAGTGCCATAATATTTATACCTTTTTGATTACTATTTACGACTAATGATTAATAGGGAGACTGAAGGAGATAGTAAATTTTGAAATAAATTTAATTTTGAACTTCCTGATGTCGAGGCAAACGGCAGTTCGCCTCGGTCTTTTTCGGATCTCAACTTAGCTTGACCATGTGGGCGTGGGATGGTTTACCGATGTCATTAAGATAAAACATCATGTAATACCCAGGGGGATAAAGATTGGGGTTTTCTGGCGCCACAAATTCCACTGACGAACCATCTTCTGAGACTTTGATCGGTAACTTTGCTAATCGTTGTCCATAATCAAAGGAATGGGTAACAGACCCTAGTTTATTGAGAACGAGAGAACCTTCTTTTGTGCCATCTTTGACGGTTATAGTTCCTGCTTGACCATATTTGAGGGTGTTTGGTGCAGTCATAATTTCAGGAC
>JASJCP010000257.1 GCA_030065935.1 Xenococcaceae cyanobacterium MO_167.B27 | reverse complement strand
CACTTTCTTTTAAGGTTTTAATTAGTCTTTCTTTTTGCTCTGGAGAAAGATGATTTTTAGCTGGCATTTCTGTTGGGTATCGCTGATTTGTCTTGTCTTGATATTATACAATCTAGCTGCGTAGCAGCTTACAATAAAATACAGAAAGCTAAATTAGGTCGAATTACAGCCCGTGAAAACTTATAAATTTAAGTTGTATAAGTCCAAAAAGAATAAATATTTACACCAACAAATTCATTCCGCTAGTTCAATCTATAATCATTGTATCGCTTTGCATAAACGGTATTATCGAATTTTTGGTAAATATTTAACTCAAGGAAAACTTAAATCTCATATAGCTAAACTCAGAAAAAAGTCTAGCTATTGGTCTTTACTTGGTAGTCAAGCGACACAAGATGTTATTGAAAGAGTCGATCGTTCTTATCAACAATTCTTTAGATACTGTAAGACGAGAAAGATAGGAACTCCAAGATTTAAGTCTTACAGAAAATATAAGTCTTTCACTCTTAAACAAGCTGGATATAAATTTCTAGGAGTCAATAAATTAAAAATCGGTCAAAAGATTTATAAATATTCAAAGTCCAGAGAAATATTGGGGAAAGTCAAAACCATCACGATAAAAAGAGATGGCTTAGGGGATATCTACATTTTTCTGGTAACAGATTTTGTAGATGAGGAAGTATATCCACTATCGGGTAAGAGCGTAGGGATAGACTTCGGCTTGAAGGATTACTTGATTACTTCAGATGGCGATAAATATAAATCTCCTGAATTTTTTAAACAATATTTAGATAAGATTCAAAAGTTATCTAAACTACTTTCAAGTAAAAAGAAAGGGTCTAGCAACAGGGTTAAAGCTAAAAAAAACTTAATCAGGGCGCACAAAAATATAAAAAACCTCAGAGAAGATTATCAATGGAAATTAGCAAGAAACTTGTTAAAAGAATACGATAATCTATATTTTGAAGACTTATATTTAAAAGTAATGGTTAAGTTATGGGGTCGTAAAATCTCTGATTTGTCACACTCTGAGTTCCTCAAAAAGCTAGAATATCTTGCTACTAAATTAGGTAAATTTGTCGGCAAAATTGATAGATTTTACCCTAGTTCTAAGACCTGTAACATCTGTTTAAATAAAATAGATAGCTTACCATTGACTGTTAGAGAATGGTGTTGTCTTGAATGTAAGACAGTTCACGATAGAGATTTTAACGCGGCCAAAAATATTTTGAGGGTTGGGGCATCAACCCATAAAGGAGAAAGTGTAAGACTTTTGGTTAACAAAAGCAACTTTTGATGATATTAGAATCCCTCGCGTCCCGCAAAGGGAGTATGTCAAGTCCTAATTCTCTGACCTATTGCTATAGGTGCGATGCTCAACCCCTACCTCATATGATTTCCTTTTAAGCTTGCTACAGATGATTGACGGGGGGCACCGAATGGGGGGCATATCCAATCAGATAACCTCTTGTACCCAATAAGTAACTTAAAATCCCCCCTTTCCGGGGGAGACGCTCCAGACGCGGAGATTAATATATAGCATATTGAAAGTGATTTGATATCAAATTCATGAGTCGCTCACATTGTTTGATTTGGTATTATAAAATATAACAAGAGAAACTCAGGTTAATACACAAAATTGGATTTTAACGGAATAGGGAAAAGGAAACACAAAACTATATATAAAAGTCTAGTTACTTAGTTGCTTCATAGTAAAGAAAAATAATCATTCAACAGAAAATTATGGAGATCGAATATGTTACACAAAAAAATTTTAGGTTTTAGCACTGCAATAATATTAGCTAGCTGCTTAATTGAAGGTAATGGCTATCCCTCTTTTGCTTCCAATCTTGAGCATAAGATATCTGAATCTCACAATAGCTATCAGATAGCCCAAGCTAGAACTTATCGAGTCAGACTGGGAGATACCTTGGGGGGAATTGCTAATCGATTTGGCATTAGTTTTAGTCAACTGTTAAATTATAATCCGCAACTGCGATCGCGTCCCAATTTAATCTATGTAGGAGAAAGTATTAATGTAGGGGGAGGAGCTAGCAGTCCCAGTACTTCTCCTCCACCATCAAAGGGAAGAAAATATACAGTCAGACGAGGAGACACTCTAGGAGGAATTGCGATTCGTCATGGTTTGAGCTTAAGCACAATTCTAGCTTATAATCCTCACTTGGCTTCTCGTCCTAATAGCATTAATGTGGGAGAAAGAATCAATGTCGGCTCTTCTCAAATTATCCGAAGAACTCCTACTAATCAACCCATACCCAGTCCTACTTCGCCACCTCCCTCAACATCATCAAGAAGACCGGTAACTTTTCGCGGTTTACCAACCACAAGAAGACAAGGATCTAACAGTATTGGTGCAATTCGAGGTAACAAAGACGAAGCTTGTACTAAAGCTGGAGAAAATATGAGAGCGATCGCCCCAGAAAATGGCTTAGGTTTTACGTTTGATGACTATCCTTACTTTTTCTGGTATTTCCCTGGAGTAGAATCTGATTCTGTTCCTGTTATATTTACTCTAATTGGTCAGAAAACCCGAGAAGTTAATGGTAGAACCAGAACTAGAGCGACTAAAGTCTATGAACAAGAATTAAACCTCGATAAATCGGGAATTATTGCTTTTGCTCTCCCTCCAGAATCTGAACCCCTCAAAGAAGAACAAGAATATCAATGGCGTATTCAGATTAACTGTACTCGACAAACTACGATGTTCCTGAAATACTCGATCAAAAGACAATCCACCGACAATCCTGAACTTGTTAGCAAACTAGAAACTGCTCCTGTGGATCAATATCCTCTAATTTTTGCTGAATCTGGAGTCTGGTTTGATGCTCTAAAAATTATCAGTTTGCAACTACAACAAGCACCAGGCGACCCAATTTTAGAACAGGATTGGCAAAACGTCTTAGAGTTAATCGGGTTTAATGATTTGATTGGTGAACCTATCCAACATATTCAACCAAACATTCAATAAAAATTAAGTAGTTGTGCAAAATATGACGCGATAATTGAGATAGGGAATAGGCTTTTCTTGCAATAGGTAATGTCCGAATGTAAAAATAATTTTGCCTAGGTACTTATCCTATCAAATTAATCAATAATCCCCAAATGAACAATAGCATCTCCTTGATTCACTAGAGGGTTTAAACTGTAGCCGATCGCGATCCCATTAACATGAGAACGAATTAAAACTTTATTTTCGCCAAAAGCATCAGTAATAAAGCCCAATTCTTGTTTTTTAGGGATTTTTTGCCCTAAACTAATAGCCAAATGTAAAATTCCTCCACAAGAAGCCCGAATCCATTTACTTTTTTGTAGTTCTACAGATTTAACTTCTGACCTCTGTTGGGGAAATTCATACATATCGAGACATTCCATAACTTTTAATATTCCCCTGACACCCAAGTCAATAGCTGTGGAGTCAAAGCGTAGTGCTTCTCCTGATTCATAGAGTAATACGGGAATTCCTTTTTTAGTGGCTGCTTGGCGTAGTGAGCCATCTCTGGTGTTGGAATGAAGCATCACTGGTGCGTTGAAGGCTTTAGCACAGCGATAGGTTTCCTCATCTTCTAGATTGGCACGAATTTGAGGTAAATTAGTGCGATGAATTGCAGCAGTGTGCAAGTCTATTCCGTGAGTACTGTTGCTAACAATTTCTCTGATAAACAAGTCCGCTAGGCGAGAAGCTAGCGAACCCGTCTCTGAGCCAGGAAAACTGCGATTTAAGTCTCTTCGATCGGGAAGATAACGAGACTGTTCAATAAAACCAAATACGTTGACGATAGGAACAGTAATCAGAGTACCCCGTAATTTTTCTGGTTGTATTTTTTCTAGTACTTGACGGATAATTTCTACCCCATTGAGTTCATCACCGTGGATAGCTGCACTAAGCCACAATTTAGCTCCTGGTTCGACTCCATTTACTACTTTTACTGGCAAAGATAATAAAGTCTGGGTAGGAAGACGACTCACGGGGATATCAATCCTTTTGGAACCCCCTGGAGGGATAGTTTCTTTGGCAATTTCGATAGTATTCCCTGTCAATATTTTTTCCGCCTTCTCCTCTAATATTTAATGCGATCGCTGTGTTTCCCTGGTACAGCATTTTTATCTAAGTAGTCAATAATTTTACCTGCTACATCCACTTCTGTCGCTTTTTCTATCCCTTCCAAACCAGGGGAAGAATTAACTTCCATAACTACAGGACCATGATTAGAGCGTAATAAATCGACTCCTGCGACTCTTAATCCCATAGCTTTGGCTGCACGAATTGCGGTACTTCTTTCTTCGGGAGTTAACTTAATTTTTTCGGCTTTTCCTCCACGATGCAAGTTGGAGCGAAATTCTCCTTCTGCCCCTTGACGTTTCATCGCTGCAACGACTTTTCCACCTATAACAAAACAGCGTAAATCTGCCCCTTTTGCTTCTTTAATATACTCTTGAACTAAGATATTGGCATCTAAACCGCGAAACGCCTCAATTACTGATTTAGCTGCTTGATAGGTTTCTGCTAGCACTACTCCTATACCTTGAGTCCCTTCGAGTAATTTAATTACTAAAGGTGCGCCACCAACAGTTTCGATTAAACCATCAATGTCTTGTGTATCGTGAGCAAATCCTGTAACTGGTAAACCGATGCCATCTTTTGCCAGAATTTGCAGACAACGCAACTTGTCACGAGAGCGAGAAATAGCTTGGGATTCATTAGTGCTGAATACTCCCATCACCTCAAATTGACGTACTACCGCCGTACCGTAAAAGGTTTTCGATGCTCCGATGCGAGGTATTATTGCATCAAAGTTTTCTAGGGGTTTGTCATTATAAACAATGCTGGGGCGGTGAGATGTAATATTCATATAACAACGCAGGTAATTGATGACTCGCATTTCGTGTCCTCGCTCTTCTCCTGCTTCTATGAGTCTTCTGGTGGAATAAAGAGCCTCATTTTGCGATAAAATGGCAATTTTCATAGCTTATTATTTTAATATTTCTATTTTTGTCTATTTTTAGAACTCTGCAAAAAAGATTTACCTGGATCAACTAAAAAGTGATCGCGCACAGCTTGTCTTCCTAATAACATCCGAAAGCCCATAACATCCCGATTGGTTAATGTTAGTTCAATTTGCCACTGTTTTTGTCCCAGTTTTACTGTAGTGAGGATTACAGGTCTGATTTGGGAGTGTCCCACAGAACTAGTGACTTTGCGATATTCGAGTAATTCTGCTTCTGCTATAACTATGTATTTATTATCTCTTTGTCGAGGATGAACTTGGAAGCGAATCATTAATTTATTATTAAGTTCAAATTCCTCAATAGCAAAAGCATGGAGAGCAGAAGATCTAGCCCCAGTATCAATTTTAGCCTTGATTTGTTGTACGTTTAATTGGGGTAAGGCGACAATTTCCCGCCAACCAATAATGGAGGGGGGAGCAAAAGAAGAAGCCTTTGTGGAAGCAGAATGCTTAAGAGAAGGTGAATTCACAGAATCAATTTTTATGATGTCATGTCAATTATAGATATATTTTGAGTTTTGCATTGACAGAAAACTCAAAATATGTGTCTTGAAGCGTTCTCGAAGAGAACGCGAAGCTGTCGCGAATTTTCACTTCATTACTCCTGATGGTTTCGTAGAATAATTTAAGGGAAAAATCAGGATAAAAGAGCCATAAAAGTCAGAAAAAACCCTTCTACCGCGATCGGGTGACTTAAATATCTACACAAGATTTTTCCAAGATCTCAGCTATTTTTTGACCAAAGTCCCGTTATTTTTATGTTTCAATATTTTTAGAGCGATTAATATACCAACTGATGGAGATTTTAATTGTTGAAGACGAGCGCGAAATAGCACAAATTATTCAAGAATGCTTGGAGGCTGAAGGATTTTGCTGTCGTGTCTGTTATGATGGTTATTCTGCCCTGCGGGTTTTTGCCGAACAACAACCTGATTTAATTATCCTTGATCTCAGACTGCCTGGGATGGATGGTTTGGAAGTCTGTACCCAAATCCGTCAAAAACCAGTAACTAATGACCCCTATATTTTGATGCTGACCTCTAGAGGAGAAGAAATTGATCGCATTATTGGGTTATCTACAGGGGCAGATGATTACTATGTTAAACCTTTTAGCCCCAGAGAATTAGTCGCTAGGGTGCGTGCTTTATTACGTCGTCGCTTACGAGAGGGCGGACACTCTGAGCTATTGCATACTAAATCCTTTACCATAAATCTTGAACAACATATTGCTAGTCGTCATCTTGATTCCGAATCACCAAAACATCTAGATTTATCTACTTCTGAATTTAAGTTACTAACTATATTTGTTAAACATCCAGGGAGAGTCTGGGAAAGAGGACAACTAATAGAAAAGCTCTGGGGAGACGACTTCTTTGGTGAAGAGCGAGTGATTGATACCCACATAGCCAGATTACGCAAAAAAATTGAACCCCACCCCAATAAACCTAGATTCATTAAAACCGTAGTTGGCGTGGGTTATAAATTTGAAGATTCCTAGGTAATAATGATCAAGCTCAATCTACAAGCCCGACTCTTTTTTTCTCATATTCTAGTAACTATTGTTGGTGTAACAGCCTCTTCTGTAGTGGGCAATTTTTTTTCACCCCGATTTTTCCTTCTGCACCTCAAAGATTTGGAGGGAAAAGGCTTAACTATTCGCACCGCTAACAATCAACTATTAGAAGTATTTGAAACAGCTTGGGCGAGAGGCAATTTTTGGTCATTGTTAATCGGTACATTAGCAGCAGCAATTTTCAGTAGATCGAAAAATTATTTTCAATCAGACAGGCGATCGCTAAAATTTAGAGCATTGGTCAGTAAATAATAAGTTATAATTATGTTACAAACCAAGGTTTTTCAATGAGTTATTCTAGAGG
>JASJCP010000071.1 GCA_030065935.1 Xenococcaceae cyanobacterium MO_167.B27 | reverse complement strand
GCAAACGCCAGTTCCTTCAAGTCGGGAAACCCGCCCAACGGACTGGCTTGGGAACGCGCACCAAGACACTTGTTATTAGTGATAGTAATGAGACGGGTTCTCCCCTCTCTCCTGCCAGTAGCCAGTCAAATTGTGAGGGGTCGTCGCCTGGGGAAACCCCAGGCGTTTATGAACCCCGTATTGATGGGAATTCACCGTGTCCCAACCCTAAACATAGCCCTACTTATGTACAACGCGCGTTTAGGTTTTTAGTAGGTGTTAGTTAACCCTATTTTTTTTCTGGAATAGTGATTATGGTCTTAACTCCTTCCACAATGTTAGCCTTGGGAACTAAAGCACCAGATTTTGCTTTAGCGGATGTAGTTTCTGGTGACACAATTTCTCTAGGGACTTTTGCTGATAAAAAAGCCTTGTTAGTTATTTTCATGTGTCGCCATTGTCCTTTTGTGAAGCATATACAACAGGAGTTAGCTAAATTAGGGAAAGATTATGCCAATGAGTCTTTAGGAATTGTGGCAATTAGTGCTAACGATGTAGAAAAATATCCTGATGACTCTCCTGAAAACCTCAAACAAATGGCTCAAGAATTAGGGTTTAATTTTCCCGTTTGTTATGATGCTACCCAAGAAGTAGCCAAAGCCTATACTGCTGCTTGTACTCCTGACTTTTTCCTATTTAATCAGACACAAGAATTAGTATATCGAGGTCAATTAGATGATAGCCGTCCCAGTAACAATTTACCCGTAACAGGACAAGACTTAAGAAATGCCATATCTAATGTGTTAGCAGATAAACCAATTCCTTCAGAACAAAAACCCAGTATCGGCTGCAACATTAAATGGATACCTGGTAAAGAACCCAGTTATTTTGGATAAACCTTTGGTAAAAGCCAGAAACACAGTAGGGTGGGCAGTGCATCCCCCTACCTTAAATTGTATGTGTCGCCAGCATTTTTTGATTTTCTATAGGGATAAATGACTTAATTGCGCCAGTTTTTGGCAGCCTGTTCCAGAACATAGCTAGAAACAGCTTCTATCTCTTGATTACTAAGTCTTTCTTCATATGCTGGCATATTATTTTTGCCATTTGTCACCAAAAATGCGATCGCCTCAATCGTCTCTAAATGATTCCGTTTTAAAGCTCTTTTTCTCAGATTTTTACCCCGTCTGATAATATTACCCCCCTTGGGGTGGCAACCTGCACAATTAGTTTCAAAAATAGCTGCACCATTATCTTGACTAATAGCTAAAACAGGATCGCTAGTAAAAAGCAAGAGTGTGATAATAACAATAAAAGACACTAAGTATTTATTTACTATTTGTAGTAGATTAGTCATATAAAGCTCCGTCTAAGATCGAGTTCAGTCCAACAATTAACATTTAAAGGATGAGGGATAAAGATTGCGAATCAGGAAATAGAAGTAAACTACAATATACCGGCAATTATTTCCTCTTTCCTCACTCCTCATAATTCATCCTTTCAGGGTCAACAATCAAGAGTATTATCTAATTCCCAGTCAGTAATTTGGTTACTGTAATTGTGCCATTGTTGGTATTTCAACTTTAAATAAGAAGCAACAAAAGAATCCCCCAAAGCTTTAGCAAACACTGTACTATTTTCCAAACAGCGTAAAGCATCTAATAAGTTGGAAGGAAGTTGCTTAACCCGATCTGGTGGTAGAGGATCGGTGTAATTATTATTATCAGAGCGATCGCCTGGCTCTGCTTGACGGATTATACCATCTAATCCTGCTGCTATAATTGCTGCGGGGAGAAGATAGGGATTTGCTGCACCATCAGCCAAACGTAATTCAAATCTTCCTGCATCCGGAATACGAATGGTATGGGTACGATTGTTACCACTATAGCTAATACTGTTGGGCGACCAAGTTGCACCCGATAGAGTTACAGGGGAATTAATGCGCTTGTAAGAGTTAATTGTAGAATTAGTAAAAGCGCACAAAGCGGAAGCTGACTCTAGCACTCCAGCGATAAATTGATAAGCTAACTTAGAAAGTCCTAATTCTTCCTCTGTATCTTTAAATAAGTTGATTTTACCCGAACTATCCCAGACTGAGAGATGGGTATGACAGCCGTTACCAGTTAGGTTAGCAAAAGGCTTGGGCATAAAGGTGGCGCGGAAGCCGTGTTTTTCTGCAATGCTTTTAACCATATACTTAAAGAAAGCATGGCGATCTGCTGTAACTATCGCATCATCGTAAGTCCAATTCATTTCAAACTGACCATTAGCATCTTCATGATCGTTTTGGTAGGGTTTCCATCCCAGAGACAACATAGCATCGCAGATTTCACTAATCACATCGTAACGGCGCATTAGTGCCTGTTGATCGTAGCAAGGTTTAGAAGCGCGATCACGACTGTCAGAAATTTCACTACCATCAGCAGATAATAGAAAATACTCGCATTCAACCCCTGTTTTAATCCTATATCCTAGTTGTTCTGCTTGTTTGACTATTCCCTTTAAGACTAACCTGGGAGTTTGTAATAGAGGTTCTCCATCCATTCCATATAAATCTGCTGGCATCCATGCTACATAAGATTGCCAAGGTAACTGAAATAAACTGTTAGCATCAGGTATTGCCAATATATCAGGATTGGCAGGAGTCATGTCTAACCAAGCAGCAAAACCCGCAAATCCCGCCCCATTCTCCGCCATTTCATCAATACTCTGGGCTGGAACAAGTTTAGCCCTCTGTACTCCAAATAAATCAGTAAAAGAAATGAGAAAATAACGAATTCCGCGATCACGAGCAAGTTCTGAGAGCAGCATATTAATTGGCAATACCTTACATAACTAACCCATACTAGAAGCCAACTCCCATGGATATTTGTAATGATCAACACCCTTTAGAACTATAGCCCCTAGAGACTACGCTTCAAAACTGATACCTCTTCTTCTAGAAGTGATAGGTTGGAAACTATTTCTTCTGGATTATGATAGCTCATTTCCCATCTGGTGATCTAATCCTTCAGATCATCGAGAATAAACTTTTTGGCAAGGAGGTAAGAGTTGTTGTTTCGCCAGATAATCGTGAATTTGGTTCAGGTTAAAATGGCAGATATCTTTAGCTACTTCATGAATCTTGAGGCTTTTAAATAATTTGTCCATCATAGCTTCTCGCATCATACCTAAAATTTGTGGTTCTGCCACTAAAATCAGTTGTCTTGCTTGATTTCTCTGAATCATCTTGAGCATTGCCCTACTAATCTGATTAGCAAACCTTTTTTCAAATTCCATCTTATGGTTTTGACGATGGTCATCATAGCTATGAGCCTGAACCCTTGAACCTCGGTTACGTCCAGTTTGGGTATTTGCCCAAAGCTCTTGAGCATGAAGTCCTCTGGTAGAATCAAATAAACTTTCCTGTTCGATTAAATTGGGACTAGATTCATATTCCGATATTGCTGCTGAATCTAAGGTGAAAAAACGTGCTTGAGTTCCATTGATAACTGCAACGGCAAATTTACCCATAACAGACCCCTTGCAAAAACTCTTTATACTTAAATTATAGTTAAATTATAGTGAGCTACTTACTGCTGATTCCATTATCGCTAATAAAGTTTAGATTCAATTATTTATAAACTGCGATCAAAGGGTTCTCGCCTCGGTGAGGCATAAGCGATCGCTTTATGAGATAAGGTGGCACCCAGATTCGAACTGGGGGATAATGGATTTGCAGTCCACGGCCTTACCACTTGGCTATGCCACCATCTTGCAGAATTTTATTCTACAACAAAATAGACTTGTTTGAATATGCCATCAAAATTTTTTGTCATCACTTCTTAATGATGGTTGTTATAGACTAACTTAGAAAGAGTTAATTCTGTACCTTCTTTATTCCAATTTACTCGATCAAATACTTGTTGTAAGATGCACAACCCTCTTCCACTTTCCGATTCATCAGAAGGAAGATCTGATTCGTGATGAGAAGCACAAGAACATTGAGGGATAAAACCGCCACCTTGGTCTATAATGATCCAGCAGTATTCGGTATCGGTGATAGTAAATTTAACAATGATTGTTTTATTAGGGTCAAGTTTATTGCCATGTTTAGCTGCATTCACTAAAGCTTCTTGTAATCCTAACCGAAGCTCTGCTTGCCATTTATGGGGGATATGAGCTAGAAGTAAATCGAGAATGGGACATAAATAGAGAGTGGAAACAAAACTAATGGTACTCCACTTACTTTTGTTACGAGGGATGGGTATGACGAACACAGATAGTACCTCTAACCTTATATTCTAAAAGTATGGAATAGAAATAAATCATCTAAAACTGGAATTTGGGCTATAATGATAAGTCCTTATTTAGCTTCATTACAGTTGTCAAGAAACTGGGTCAGTTTTTGGGCTGTGCTTGGTTGGCTATTGGTCTTCGGTAGTTAAGTTATGAAGTTTTAACCAAGCTCTGAGAAAATGATATTTTTTCGATGATTTTACTGATTAGGGTTGTAGCTACGACAAGTTGTCAAATTTTGAATTTCGGCTAGTTGAACTATTAACTTAACCTTTAAAATCATAGCTTTCCTCTTTTGGACAGTCTGAACTTGTCATATCCATTATACTAACTAACTTGAAGTTCGCGGAAACTACTTAAGAAATTATCCCTTTTTTCTAAGGATTACAGCACATTCTACATGACTGGTTTGAGGAAAGAAGTCAGCAGGTTGAACCCATTGAGGTTGATAGACTTCAGTTTCACACAGACTTTTGATGTCTCTGGCGAGAGTAGCAGGTTTACAACTGACATAAACTATTTTATTGGGTTGTAACTGTAATAAGGTCTTTAATACACGAACATTACAACCTTTACGGGGAGGATCGAGAAAAATGATATCTGGTTTCAGATCGCCCATGAGTTGCAAGTAATCTTCGACTTTTGCTTCATAAAAAGTAACATTGTCTATCTTGTTGATTTGGGCATTGTTTTTGGCTTGAGCCAGGGAAGAGTAATAGGATTCAATACCAATAGCTTGTTTAACTTTTCGAGCTAAAGGGAGAGTAAATGTTCCAATGCCACAATAAGCATCAACTAAAGTTTCAGTTCCTTGCAATTGTAATTCTTGCAGAATACTATCGAGCAAAAGTTCCGCCGTTTCAGTATTAATTTGGAAGAAGGTATCAGAGAGAATTTGTAGTGTGACTCCTGCAAAAATTTCTGTGAGAAAGGGTTTTCCTGCAACAACCAAAGTTTCTTTGCCAAAAATAACGTTGCTCGGTTTTTGATTGATATTCAGACAGACTCCCACTAATGAGGGATATTTCGCCAGCCAAATCTGAGCTTGTTGTTTTATTTGTGGTAATTCTGGGTCAGTTGTAACTAAAGTCAGCAAGATTTCTCCTGTACGAATGCCAATTCTTAATGAAAGATGCCTTAGCTGACCTTTATTGGTTTTTTCATCGTATATTGACCATCCTTGTTGCTGAATATCCTGTTTGATCTCTCTGAGGAGAGGATGTAAACGAGAATCTTGTACAGGACATTGGTTAAGATTAACTATTTTGTGACTACCTCGACGATAGTAACCAGCTTGTATGTTTCCTGTTGAGCCAATTCCTAGAGGATAGGTTGATTTGTTGCGATAGTTAAGGGGGTGAGGGCTGTGTAATGTGGGAGCTACTTGGATGTTTTCAAAACCACCAATACGCTGTAGAGCTTGAATGACTTGTTGTCTTTTAATTTGTCTTTGATATTCCCAGTCAATATGTTGCCACTGACAACCGCCACACTTATCTGCTACGATGCACCGAGGGCGAATCCTATATTTTGAGGGAATTAGGAGTTGTTGTAGCCTTCCCTCTCCATACCTCGATTTAATGTGGGTAATTCTGGTGTTTATGCGATCGCCTGTAACGGTATCAGGAACAAATACTACTTTACCATTAATTCTGCCGACTCCTTCCCCACTAGTGTTGAGGTCAGTAATTTCTAGCTCGATTAAGTCACCTTGTTGCATTATGATTGGATGAAAAGCTAATTATTACTTGTGCTGTTGGTTTCTAAATTTCTATGAGTTAGTTTCCACAGACAACTAGATACTAAATTAGTGATAATATGAGCGCAAATAGGAACGAATAAGTTGCCTGTAATCAGAGCTACATAACCCAAGGCAAACCCTACTACTGTTGCCCATACCACATAGGGCCATTGCCCTGCTCCACTAAGATGTAATACGCCAAATAGAAGACTAGAAAACACTACGGCTGCGATATTTAGCCCCAAAGCTGGTAACATGACTCCTCGAAATAGTAATTCTTCGCTTAAACCAGGTAATAATCCCAACCAAATTAAATCTGGCCAAATTAAAGGTTTGATCACTAATTCTAGATAAATATCTGCACTGTCACGATAAGCTGGCCACAAGCGATAAATAATGCTGCTAGCTACTGTAATACCTGCTGCTAAACTTATGCCCCAAATAAAAGCGGATGTAGTGATTTCCGTTGGTAATAGCGGAACTGAACCTAGTTTTTGCCATATTTTGGAAATAATCAACAGAATAACGGCTGTGACCCCCATCACAACTAGTATCTGGGGGCGACTCAAGGGTTCAATTTCAGGGGTTTTTGGATTTGCCACGGACTTTTAAGATAAATGGTGTAGAGATGATATAGAAGAACTTAAGGCATTCAGATTAATTCCAGCACGACGAGCTACAAGTACGCCTAGAGCTTCTAAGTAAGAGTTTACTCTAATAGTTTTCATGCCCAAAGCTTCTGGAGTAACTTTCAAGGAAGTAGAATTTTCTTCAACTGTAATTATGGTGGTTTGGGAGTTACTGAAACTCAAGGCAGCACTACCACCACAGGCACTATGAGGTATTATGAGGGCATCAACTTCTTCAGACCAAATTAGATGGGGAGATACTTCGTATTTCGTAACAAATTGAGGTGCGCGAGCTAATCCCACTAAGATGCAAGGGAGAAAAGTATATCCTAGCTCTTCGGCTGCTGCTTTGGGGGAAACATTAGGGTCAACTGGTAAAGGTCGTAGGGCTGGAGCGTGGGCTGCGGGAATTTTAAATTGACGTACTATCAGATGAGAAATTACGGCTTCTGCTCCTGCTATGGGATCTACTCCTGAGCCTTGACGATAGTTATTAAAAGCCATACTGTCCATTTCGTCAGGAAAGCGAGCTACTATCGCTATAGCATCTGCTCCCGCTTGAGTAATTAATTTTTCTGCACCTCTAAGAAGGCTTGCTGTATTACCTATTGTTCCCCAACTAGCACCAGAAAATGCAGTGCGTAATTCTACTTCTAGGGGTGCATCAGTAATCACATAGTCAGTAACATTGAGTCCTAAAGTAGCTCTAGTAGCATCAGCAGCTTGGAGTTGACGCAAGCGTAATTCTGGTTCAATAGCTCGATCTAGTAATAAACCAACTTTATTTTGTGTAACTGGTTGTAAGCCCCAAGAGCCAGCAGCAAACTGGTCTAAACCGTATCCTTCCACATAGTAAGCATTATCTAAATTCCAGTAGAGTTGCGCTCCATTGAGGACATTGGGATGAGTAATCAGGCGATCGCATACTTCAGCCATAGCTCGTGCTACAGGTAATGCGTCTCCTGCATATCCACCAATAGATGCACCGATTCCTGTAGGAACTATGAGTACTACGGTAAAGGGTTTGAGGGATTGGCTTAACATGAGGTTAATTATAAAGGATGAGGATTGAAGGATGAGGAACAGGGAAAAATTGTCCTCATCATTGAGCTTTTAGCCCCGATCCTTTAAAGGTTCAAGCTCAGTAACGATGGCTTCTACCGTAACTTTTTCTTGCTCTCGATCTACTTCGCTAATAGCCCATCGTAAAGGCTCACCTTGTTTAGCTAATTCTGCTGCAATTTCTTGCTGTAATTGAGCAGGGTTTTCTTGTAAATCAATTTCAGCAGTAATAAAGTGAGTAGTCATTCTGTCTCCTATTTTATTGCAGTTTCGATGAATATAGTTAATTTCTTATTAAAGAGTTTTTCCAGTTAGAGATAGAGAGATTAAAATAAAAATTAACAGCCTATATTCTCCTTACCAACAAGTAATTATATGAAATTTTATACAAGTTTGTTCCCCATAATCATTTTAAGTAATTTATTCACAACTAATTTAACAGTTGCGGAAATTACTCCTGAAAAAGAAGTAGAAACTATTACGGAGGTGCAATTAGAAGAAGCTCCTACAACCTCTGACCAAGAAATTGAATCATTAGAATCCGAAGTAAGTCTCAAAGAAAACACTGATTGTAATGAAATCAAGAACCAAGAGAAAACATCAGCAACAGAAGATTCTAACCCAGAAGAGCCTACCGCAAAAGCAGAATGTCCCACACTAGAAGAAATCATACGTCACCAAAAACTAGCAGCAGCAGACCGTCTTTATTTAAAAGGAGACAAAATAGCTGCAACTGTTTTATATCGAGATGCTAAAGAAACTTGGTCACAAGAAGGAATCGAAATAAATCGCCTACCTAAACCTATCTATGAATCTGACAATCTCAGTCCTGGTGGTTCAGTATATTGGCGTATGTATCAACAAGGAAAAAAGCAAAACTTAGAAAGTAAAATTTTTGTACCTCTAAAATTATTAGTTACCAGAGATCCTGAATTTATCCCTGGTCATATTACTTATGCTCAAGAATTAACAGCGGATGAACGCCCTCTTGAAGCGATAGAAGTCTTAGAAAATGCCATTGGTCTTTATCCAGAAGAAGTTGAATTATTAAGAGCTAAAATTGCTACAGATGTAGCTGAAAAAAGATGGCTAAATGCCTCCATTTCTGCGCGTCAATTTGCTTTATTTAATCCTGATAGTCCAGAAGCAGCAGAATTTACCAAATTAGCAGATGAATATTTAGAAGAATATCAAGATTATGTCCGTTCTGAACTAACTTGGAATGCAGTAGGTAACGCGATTGTGGGGACAATAGGTTTTGCTGTTACAGGTAATTTATTTGGTCCTATTTCCGCTTTGGACACTACTATCATGCTGCTGCAAGGGGAATCTGATATAGGAGAAAGATTTAGTAAGCGAATTCAGAAAAATGTACCAATGGTAGAAGATGAAGCAGTTTTAAGCTATGTGAGAGATATCGGCAACAAAATTACCAAAGTATCAGGAAGAAATGAATTTGAGTACGAATTTCACGTCATTATGGACGAAAATCTCAATGCTTTTGCTCTACCTGGAGGAAAAATATTTATTAATGCAGGAGCAATTATGAAGACTGATTCAGAAGCAGAATTAGCAGGGTTAATAGCTCATGAAGTGGCACACTCTGACTTATCCCACGGCTTTCAGTTGGTCACAAGAGCCAATCTTACTTCCAACGTATTTCAATACATACCCTACGTTGGTAGTACCGCAAGTAATTTAATAGTTCTCAATTACAGCCGAGACATGGAAAGACAAGCAGATGTTTATGGAACAAGAGTTCTAGCAGCAGCAGGCTATGCTGCGGATGGGGTAAGGAATTTGATGGTGAAACTAGAGGAACAGCATGATGAGGAAGATAATCCTAACCCCCCTGCTTGGCTTTCGACTCACCCAGATACAGAAGATAGAATAACGGATCTAGAAACAATGATCGTCTCTAACCAGCTCAATCGTTATGCTTACGAAGGAGTAGAGAAACATCAAGAGATCAAAAAATTGGTAACTAAGTTGTGGCAAGAACATCAAGCAGAACAAGAAAAAGAAAAAGAAAAAGAGTCTTAACAATGTAATTGAAACAGAAACTTTTAATTATTGTAGGTTGGAACAGTATGCAGTCGGTACGATAGAAGTGAAGATTCATAAAACTTTCATAGCTCATTCTTAATGATGATGTTTTTGCGCTACCTTGCCGTTATAGCGATCTCCATACTGGTTTCTTTTACTGCCCTTTCTGCGTCTGATGTAAACGGGCTGATCACACGACCAAGTGCAAATTCTGTCGATGTGACAATCGAGAAGTTCGAGGCAGCAGCGAAGAAAAGGGGACTCAAAATCTTTGCCCGTTTGGATCATGCTGCTGCTGCTGAGTCGGTCGGCTTGAAGATGCCACGGGCGACCGTCATTGTGTTCGGCAATCCTCGTATCGGCACGCCAGTTTTCATCAAGACCCCCACAGTTGCAATCGATCTTCCGCCAAAGGCAATGGTCTGGGAAGATGCCAACGGCAAAGTGTTTTTGAGCTACAACTCTGCTGAATTCCTCTTCGGCACAATTTATGCCCGACACGGGCTAAAGTCCGACAAGGCAGTAACGACAAAAGTCGCAAGCACCTATGCAGCCATCGCTGATGAAGCAGTGAAGTAAGGGTTACACTGATGGGCAACGCCTTACCAGCAATAGCACGCCATCAAAAAAGCAATATAAACTCATACCAATTCTGCAATCAATTGCTACAAATCTTTCTCCCGAATCTCCCCCCACCGAAGGTGCGCTTCTGCGACCTCCCTAGTCTCCCGACTCCAACAATCATCTCAGAGCAAGATTTAAAATTTTGTTGCGTATCAGTTTTTACTACCTAATAAGAATATAAACTCACTGAATAAGGGAGAAATTTGCAAAATTAAATTTAATCTATGGCTTATTACTGGTTTAAAGCATTTCACCTGATTGGTGTTGTAGTTTGGTTCGCAGGATTGTTTTATTTAGTGCGTCTTTTTGTCTATCATGCAGAGGCAAATCAAGAACCTGAACCAGCCCAATCTATCTTAAAAAAACAATATGAATTAATGGAATTACGTCTCTACAACATCATTACCAATCCTGGGATGATTGTTACTGTAGTGATGGCAATTGGATTAATTTCTACTGAACCAGAGATTCTTAAATCTGGCTGGTTACATATTAAAATGGCGATGGTCTTGCTGTTGATTGGTTATCACCACTACTGCAAAAAACTGATGAAGCAGTTAGCTAAAGGTGAATGTAAATGGACAGGACAGCAGTTTCGTGTTTTAAATGAAGCTCCTACTATTTTCCTAGTAGTTATTGTGCTATTAGCTGTGTTCAAAAACAATCTGCCTCTAGACCTAACAACTTGGTTGGTTGTAGGTTTGGTGATTACTATGGCTGCTAGTATTCAACTCTACGCTAAAAAACGCCGACAGGCTAAGGAGAAGCAGGATGAAATCGATACTAAACCAGAATTTGCTTCTAGTTCTGTAGAATAAGATATTTTAAGATATTTAAACTACCCCACCCCAACGAAGTAGGGTGGGGATTGTCTTAGAATATCAGACAGATAATTTGATTCTTTGCTTACTGAATATCATTAATTTCCATTAGTAATTCCTCTAGATTGTAAAAGTCGCTGACGTTTTTTGCGAGCTATTTCTTGTAAGTCAACATTGCGGTCTGTTTCATCGACAATTTCTCCTGTTAAAACTTCTAGGACATCTTCTAGGGTGACAACTCCCGCTACACCTCCATATTCATCTAAAACTACAGCCAAATGTTCTCTAATTTCTTGAAAGACTTTAAGTAATTTATCGGCTCTAATACTAGCAGGAACAAATCTTACAGTTCTAACTAATTCTGCTACATTTTTGTCTTGATTTCCTTGAATAAGTGCTGTCAAAAGATGATCTTTTAAGACTAAACCTATAACATTATCAATATTGTTATCGATGACAATAATCCGTGAATGCTGGGAGCTAATAATTTCTTCTTGACATTGAGCTAAAGTTAAATTGCCTTTGAGATAAGTAATAATTACTCTGGGAGACATCAAATCAGAAGCAGTAAGATCGTTGAGTTGAAATACCCTCTGTATCATCTCTGCTTCATCATCTTCTATAACTCCTTCTTGATAACCTATTTTAGTTAAAAATTTAATTTCTGCTTCGTTAGTTGTGGGAATAGCTCTACCTTTAGTGACAGGAGAAGTTACAAATTCTACTAATAATACTAAAGGAGTAAATATCCAAGTCAAAAATCTGATGGGAATGGCAATAGCTAGAGAAATCGGCTCTGCATAACGTTCACATAAAGTCTTGGGGAAAATTTCACCAAAGATAATCACTAAAAAAGTTAGAAATCCCGAAAATACTCCTAGCCAAGCATCCCCTAAGACTTGGGTTGCTAGACTACCAATAACGATACTCCCGACGATATTAAAAATATTGTTTAATATAACAATAGTGGCGATCGGTCGATTAATTTTAGTGCGAATACCTAACAGTGCAAGAGCAGAAGGAGTTTTAGATTGTGCAAGTTGACGGACTCTAATGGAAGAAACTGATAAGATAGCTGTTTCTGAACCAGAACAAATCGCTGAACCCAGAATAACCACAAATACGGTAAGAATGAGAGCAACCATAAAATTAATCTAAAATCTCTACTATTCCAGCTTGACCATCTATTCTTACTCGTTTTCCTGCTTGTAAGATTTGAGTTGCATAGGGAACATTCATAACTGCGGGAATACCATACTCGCGAGCAATTATAGCTCCGTGGGAGAGACGACCACCAACCTCAGATATTAATCCTCCAGCACGAGCTAATAAAGGCGACCATCCTGCATCGGTGTAGGGTACAACTAGAATGGTTTGTCTATCTATGTCAATTGTTTGGTTGAGGTTCTGTAAAACTTGGATTTTTCCTTCAATCATGCCATTACTAGCGCCGATTCCTGTTAAGGTTTGACTATTATTTATAGAAGAAGACTGAAAACTAGACATGGTTAAAGGTTGAGGCTCGCCATACATTAGATAGGGAATCAAGGTTAGTTGTGATTCTTGTTGCCATTGTTGTTTTCTAACTGAGATTAGTTTGGTGATTGCTTCTGAATTAAGGTTATTACCTTGAGATACAAAATCTTTTATTTCCGAAAATTTGAGCCAAAATATTGCTTCTACTTCTGATAGGATTCCCAAATCGAGCCAGTATGTTCCTAAAGCCAGAAAACTCCAACGTAAATTTGCTAATAGTTTATTATAAATTACACTAACTTCCCCTTTAAGATTTAAGCGTTTTTGAACTACTTGGTTTTGCCAATGGTTAGTAGAGGGGGTTGTGTCAGACTGGGCTAGTTTTCTGGCTTCTGGGTCAAAGAAAAAACGAGCAAACATTTCTCTAACAGGACTAGAATTATCGCGCCAGCAAGGAACAGCAATATTGGTAGCAACTTCACTAAGATAGCCGTAGCAAGTTAACAACTCATCAAATCGCTGCAAGATTGATTCCCCTTCAGGATGTTCTGCGATATAAGCAAAAAGAGAAGCAGAAGAATCAATGGTTATGTTTTCTGCGGTTAAAAGTTTAAGAGTATCACAAGCTAAAGTAGCCAGCGATCGCATTGAAGCAATTTCTGGTATCTTACTATTATCTAATTCTGTATCTGGTACTTTGAGAATTGCTTGACGTAATGCCAAACTTAAAGGAGCAAGAATACTGTAGTAGGTGGCTTTTTGTAAGACTTTAAGGATATTATCAATTCTGGTAATGATTTCTGGTGGAGATGAGTCCTCAATAGGATTTGCTGCGATTTCCTCCAACAGGGGTTGAAATAGTTGCTCAGAATCTTGTTCAAAGTCTGTTGCTAGTTTCAATTCTCGTTGCAAAAGTTTCCACAGTCCAGGTAAATTTTTCAGGGTGGAAGTTATAGGAGGTCGCGAGAATTTTTCCCCTCTAATCAAAAATTCCAAACTTTCTGGAGGTAGTCCCATCCGCAGAAAAATCTCTCCTAATAAAGTTGCGTTGAAATAGGCTCTACCATAGTGCAGATTTGCAGTTTGATTAAAGTCTAAATCTTCAACTTTTTTCCCCAACACCAAAGTAAATAATTCTCCCCAAACCCCACAAGTGAGAGGTTGATTTATCGACCAAGTAAGGGGTTGAATATGACCTGGTATAACTTCGGCTGCAATTTTACGAGTCCAAATCGGTTGAAGATTGGTAATGGGTCGTACTTGTAATAACCAGAGTTTTTCCCCATCATGAGTCCATTCAATATCTTGGGGGACACCCTGGAAGATATCTTCCATTTCTCGGGCTAAAATGGCTACAGATTCCAAAATGTCATCGGGGATAGCATTAGCAGGAACTGGAGCATCAGGAATTACTTGAAGGGAATTACTGTTTGTAGACTTTAATTCATTACTAGTGGTCACAGAAGGAACAATTACTTGATAACGATAGGGGGTGATTCTTCCTGATACTACTTCTGTAGCTTGTCCTGATACAGCTTCGATCGCCACTGCATCCTGAAACCTATCTATAGGGTCACGACTAAAAGCTACTCCACTATACACCCCAATAATTTGTTTTTGAATTAGTACTGCCATTGACCCTTCTTCTTGCTGACGAGTTTTGCGATATTCCAGGGCGTTATTTTCCAGATAGGAAGCTTGACAGTCTAGAATCGCGGTTTGTAGGACAGCACTACTAGTAATATTGAGAAAACTAGAATACTGTCCAGCAGCAGAAGCTAAATTAGAATCTTCTCCAGTAGCAGAAGAACGAACTACTAAAGGATTTTCTGGAGATGGTTGCAAGGATTCTACTACGGGTTTGAGGTCATCTCCTGCTACAAGTACCCAACCATCAGGAACACTGTAACCAAGTCTTTTTACTAGGGAAAGATTCGCAGCTTTATTCCCCACTTTATTTCCATCTAATTTCTTGTCTAGAGGTAGCAGGTTTTTATCACCGCGAAAAAAGCGAAACATTCCCCTTGACTCCTGGGATACTGAATTTTCTGGTAGGTCTAAGTCGTCTGGTATTTGTTGATAAATCCAAGCGAGTAAACTACCAAGGGCAGTAGCGATTATAAAGTATTCTGGCTCTGTTGGGTGACGTAGTCCAATAATAATTACTAATAAGACTAGTATTCCCAGTTTTCCTGCTTTACGATCGCGGTTGATGGTAAAACTGATTCCCCCAATTAAAAAAATTAATCCTGCTGCCACTGGGTCATGAGCTACAATACCCCACACTACATTAGTTGTTCCTGCGCCTTTCCCCATCCAATAACGACCCATAACTAGGGCGATCAATGCTAGTAATTCCCAAAATGAACCACTAGGAAAAAACAACCTCGTCAGCAATACAGCAATGATTCCCTTTGCAGCTTCCGACAATACTGCTAATACCCCAACAAATTTACCACCATGAGCAAAAGCTGCGGATACAGAGATATTACCAGTCCCTAGTTTAGCTAGTTGGCGACCAGTAAAACCGTAGGTAAGCCAGTCAATGAGGGGTAGTCCACCCAATAAAGGACAAAATAGGAAAATGATTAGAGAACCCCAAATAGGTGCGAGGGTCATAAATTTTTAACAAAACTCTTTACCAAAATTGTAATGACTGATTGGGATTTTGCAGTGAAATTAATCTTAATAACAAGTCGATTAACTGTTTCCCTCTAGTAAATCTCGATATTTTTCTACTGCCTTACTGATAAATTGACGAAAAATTCGTAACCTTGCTGTATCCGATATGATTTTGCTAACCTTAGTTAACAATGCAGTCAAAAAGACTGGGAATATCTACCAATGAGCGAAGGAATATCCCACGCCCTCCATTTAAATCCCTGTCCATGGCAACGCCATTATTATCTTTAATAGTTTTTCTGCCACCAAGGTTATGTACAATTTCACCAGTCCAACTAATTGTCTTACTGGTGTATGCTTCATTGACATCTAAAACTGTTTTACCAGTTTCAAAAGCTTTGTGGAATAAAAATTGCTTAAACCGATAATGAGATAGAGTAAGCATTTGTCTAACAGATTTTGCTCTTATCTTTCTTTCTTTTTTAATTGTCATTTGACTTGTTTCAAAAGTAGGTAGCAAAATAATATCAAAATTATCGACTAAATTTTAGTTGGTGCAGAAGGGGAAGACCGTTTCTTGATGCAACAGCGAGTGGGGGAAAGCCGATCCGCTGTCTCTTGAATTCATTTCAAGAGCTTGTAAGGGGGAGTCCAAGACCGCGCTGCATCGCTTTTTCAATCAAGGTGAAGGGGATAATCGCATTACTGGAGGAGCAGATGGGGATCAATTTTGGATTGCTGTGGCTGAGTTACCAGAATTAGCTTCAACTATTACTGATTTTGAATTAGACATAGATGTTATTGGTGTGGCAGGGATACCCGCATCATCTACAGCCGACTTAACCTTTAGCCAAGATGGAGACAATACTATAATCCGCTTTGATGGTACAGATTTGGCAGTTATTCAGGGTATGGATGCTAATGCGTTAGAAGATAGTGCCAACTTTGCTTTTGCTTAAGCTAGATACACAGAATAATCAAATCAGTACTTTCCCCCATAGGTCTAATAGCTCTATGGGGGAAATTTGGCGATCGCCAATCTCATTAGTGTGTAATAGCTACTTACTAATACAGCGATCGCCAAATTTAGGGAGCAAAAAAAAGGGCGACCTGATCCCGCCCTTCTAAGATATTTAAACTTACAAAAAGTGAATGGGAGTAGGTATTACATCATACCCATACCACCCATACCACCCATACCGCCCATGCCACCCATGGGATCCATACCACCGCCACCAGCAGGCGCTGGGGGTTCGGGTTCAGGTTTTTCTACAACTAAAGCTTCGGTAGTAAGTACCATACCCGCAATAGAGGAAGCATTTTGTATTGCGGAGCGTACTACTTTAGCAGGGTCAATAATACCAGCAGTAATCAGGTCTTGGAATTCCCCAGTGAGGGCGTTGTAACCCATGTTGAGGTCTAATTCTTTAACTTTTTCTACAATTACTGTACCTTCGACTCCAGCATTATCTGCTAGCTGACGTAAGGGGACTTCTAAGGCTTTAGCAAAGATATCTGCAGCAACTTTTTCTTCAGTATCAGTTAATTCTGCTTTAAACTCCAGTGCTTTTTTGCCTAAATAAATCAGAGTTGTACCACCACCAGGAACAATTCCTTCATCAACTGCTGCTTTAGTAGCGTTGAGGGCATCTTCGATGCGGAGTTTGCGGTCTTTTAATTCCGTTTCGGTAGCTGCACCTACTTTGATTACTGCTACACCACCAGCTAGTTTAGCAATCCGTTCTTGCAGTTTTTCTGAATCATATTCCGAGTCGGTTTCTGCTAACTGTTTGCGGATTTGTTCCACTCTTGCGTGGATTTCTTCGTGTTTGCCACCACCACCAACAATAGTGGTATTTTCTTTGTCGATAATGATTTTACTAGCTGTTCCTAGCATCTCTACCGTTACCATTTCTAAGCTTAAACCCACTTCTTCTGAAATGAGTTGTCCACCAGTCAGAATCGCGATATCTTGGAGCATTTGCTTACGGCGATCGCCAAAACTAGGAGCTTTAATCGCAGCAGCACTTAAAACCCCTCTGGCTTTATTCACCACTAGAGTAGCTAGAGCTTCTCCATCCACATCTTCTGCCACAATTAATAGAGGTTGACCATTACGAGCAACTTTTTCTAATACTGGTACTAGATCTGCGATCGCACTAATTTTTTTATCAGTAATCAAAACTAGAGGATTTTCAAAATCCACAATCTGACGCTCCCCGTCGGTGACAAAATAAGGAGAGATATAACCGCGATCAAGCTGCATCCCTTCTACTACATCCAATTCTGTAGCTAGAGATTTAGACTCCTCAACAGTAATCACACCATCTTTGGTAACTTTCTCCATCGCTTGAGCGATCATGCTACCTACTTCTTCATCATTCCCCGCAGAAACAGTAGCTACTTGGGCGATCGCATCTCCTGTAACGGGTTTGGCGATCGCAGCAATTTCATTTACTAAATGAGCAGTAGCTTTTTCTAAACCTTTTTTCAGTGCGACAGGGTTAGCACCTGCTGCGACATTCTTTAACCCTTCTTGAATCAAAGCTTGAGCAATTACCGTAGCGGTGGTAGTACCATCACCTGCGGTATCTTTAGTTTTGGCAGCGACTTCTTGAATTAATCTTGCGCCAGTATTTTCTAGAGGATCTTCTAATTCAATTTCTTTGGCAACAGTAATCCCATCTTTGACAATTTGGGGTGCGCCAA
Organism: Xenococcaceae cyanobacterium MO_167.B27; assembly: GCA_030065935.1. GTDB lineage: Bacteria > Cyanobacteriota > Cyanobacteriia > Cyanobacteriales > Xenococcaceae > JASJCP01. The sequence goes on along the minus strand of JASJCP010000071.1, from coordinate 10,003 downwards.
ATTGCTTTTCTAACAGTACATTACGACCTTTAGGGCCCAGGGTAACTTTAACCGCATTGGCTAGAGCGTTAACCCCTCTTTCCAAAGCTCTGCGAGATTTTTCATCGAAAGAAACAATCTTTGCCATAGGATATAGTTCTAAAATTGGTGATTGTGTCCATATGCAAATTTAGCACTCTTAAGGGGAGACTGCTAATTTTCTCATTTTTGATTTTTGTATTAGATACTAGTTATAGAATGTTGCTGAAATTTTCTGGTTGATTTTTACAGTCAATTTACAAAATTTATTTACAATGGGATGACAGAAAGTCACTTTTTTTGTAAAGAGTGTACATTGCCAAGCCATTTTTGCTGATACAGAGATTTATTAAATATGGAACTGCTTTATCAATATGCTTGGCTGATTCCCGTTTTGCCTCTTTTAGGAGCAACTTTCCTCGGAATTGGTCTTATTTCTTTGAACAAGGCAACTAATAGCCTTAGAAAAACTCTTTCCTTTTTTATTGTTTTTATTGCTGGTACTGCAATGGTGCTGTCCTTTGGCATCTTCTGGAGTCAGATACACGGACATGAAACCTACACTCGTACTATTGAGTGGGCATCAGCAGGAGATTTTCATCTCCAAATGGGTTATATCATTGACAATCTGACTTCTTTGATGCTAGTGGTCGTTACGACAGTAGCTTTTTTGGTGATGATCTATACTGATGGCTACATGGCTCACGATCCAGGCTATGTAAGATTTTATGCTTACTTGAGCATCTTTAGTTCTTCTATGTTGGGGCTGGTTATCAGCCCTAATTTAGTACAGATTTACATATTCTGGGAACTAGTGGGGATGTGTTCTTACCTCCTGGTTGGTTTCTGGTATGAGCGTAAAGCTGCTGCTGAAGCCTGTCAAAAAGCTTTTGTCACTAACCGTGTAGGGGATTTTGGCTTACTGTTAGGGATGCTAGGGCTATATTGGGCAACTGGTAGTTTCGACTTTGGCATTATTGGAGAAAGACTGCAAGAATTAACCGCATCTGGGGCATTATCCGCCGGATTAGCGACTCTATTTGCGATTTTGGTCTTTTTAGGTCCTGTTGCCAAATCTGCTCAAGTCCCCCTCCATGTATGGCTTCCTGATGCGATGGAAGGTCCTACACCAATCTCCGCCTTAATTCACGCTGCGACAATGGTAGCTGCTGGGGTATTTTTAATTGCTCGTATGTACCCCATTCTAGAGTCTGTACCCATAGCAATGACTATTATTGCTTGTACTGGCGCAGTTACAGCTTTCACAGGTGCTACTATTGCCCTAACCCAAAATGACATCAAAAAAGGTCTAGCTTATTCCACCATGTCTCAATTAGGTTATATGGTGATGGCAATGGGTTTAGGCTCTTACAGTGCAGGTTTGTTTCACCTCATGACCCACGCTTACTTTAAAGCAATGCTATTCCTATGTTCTGGGTCAGTAATTCATGGTATGGAAGCAGTAGTAGGACATAATCCTGTATTAGCTCAAGATATGCGGTTGATGGGAGGATTACGGAAATATATGCCCGTCACTGCCTATACTTTCTTAATTGGTAATCTAGCTATTTGTGGTATTTTTCCTTTTTCGGGTTTTTGGTCAAAAGATGAAATCCTCGGACAAGCTTTCCAAGCTAATCCAGTTTTATGGTTTGTAGGTTGGTTAACTGCTGGTTTAACGGCTTTCTATATGTTCCGTATGTACTTTATGACCTTTGAAGGTGAGTTTCGCGGTAACGATACTGAAATTCGCCAACAACTGTTAACAGCTTCAGGAGTCGCTTTTGGTCCTGGAGCAATGGATAGTAAAGAAGCAGAAACTCACGGACATAGTGATTCTCCCCATGAATCCCCTCTAAATATGGCATTACCTTTGGTTTTACTCGCTATACCTTCTTTTGCTGTAGGTTTAGTGGGTATGCCTTGGTCAAACTATTTTGAAGAATTTATCCACGCACCAGGAGCGATAATCTCAGAAGAACCCTTTGAGTTAAATGAATTCCTGATTATGGCAGGATTATCAATTGCGATCGCTGTTACAGGAATCATCGTCGCTACACTCATGTACCGATTGAAAAAAATCGATCCCAATGCTCTCGCCAAAAAATATCCTACTCTTTATCAGCTATCTCTCAACAAGTGGTACTTCGACGATATCTACGACAAATTTTTTGTGGTTGGTTCTCGCCGTTTAGCAAGACAAATCATGGAAGTAGATTATCGGGTTGTAGATGGTGCAGTAAACCTCACTGGTTTAGCAACCTTACTTAGTGGAGAAGGATTAAAATACTTAGAAACAGGACGCGCCCAATTCTATGCTCTTATTGTATTTGCAGCAGTTTTAGGCTTTGTTTTGGTGTTTAGTGTAACTTAATTACTTCAATTTTAAGTAGGGTGGGGGGGATATGCCCTGCCTTACTTTTTTATAACTGAATTAAAATATTGAATGCTAACTTAATCAAAGGTGAATTTTGCCAAAGCTTCGGATTCGTCAACACGTTAACCCGTTAAGGACTAGATATAAAGATACTGTTACTATTCCTAATTGGGAAGATATTTATCAAAATTATCATCTACCTCTACATTTAGATATTGGCTGCGCTAGAGGAGAATTCTTACTTCAGATGGCGCAATTACAACCAGAAACTAATTTTCTAGGTGTAGAAATACGTCAACCCTTGGTCATCGAAGCTAACAAAGAAAAAACTGAACTAGGCTTAACTAATCTCCATTATTTATTCTGTAATATTAATTACGTTGCTGAAGATTTATTAAAATCATTACCTCCACTTCATTCGGTTACAATTCAATTTCCCGATCCTTGGTTCAAGCGCAAACATAGAAAACGGAGAGTGGTTCAACCAGAATTAGTTAAAATTTTAGTTGATTATTTAGTTGAGAACGGTACTGTTTTTTTACAATCTGATATTGAAGATGTCATTAGGGAAATGCGCGATCGCTTCTGTCTCCATCCTTGTTTAGTTCAGCAACATGAAGAAACTTGGTTAGAAAATAATCCTTTCCCTGTACCCACAGAAAGAGAGTTGTATGTCATCGAAGACTCTAAACCCATATATCGTGTTTTATTCCGTAAGCACCACAATAGTAACTCTGAACTAATGTTAAGCAGACGATAGAACTTTAAAATTTTTACAATTTTATTAAAGATTTGGATAAGATAAAAATATAGTATAAGTTAATTCAAATCTTAACTTCTGACTTGATGCTGGCTTAGTAATCGCTGCGTATTCAATGAACAACAACAATACCAAGCAAAAATTTCACTTACAAGTAAAGACCAAATTAGAGGCTTTACAGGAAGTGCTACAGTGGTATGAAGAGTTAATCAGTCCTCGTCTGCCTGAACAAACAGGGAGGCAATGTGAAGTAGCGTTAGTAGAAGCCTTCACCAATGCCGTAAGACACGCTCATCAAGATTTACCAAGCAATACCCCTATAGATTTAGAAGTGGAACTTTATCCCAATTGTTTAGAAATGAGAGTTTGGGATCAGGGTAAACCTTTTGATCTTCAAGCACAACTTCAAGCCAATCAAGATAATGTTACATCTTTGGATAAAGAAGGGGGCCGAGGATTGCAATTTATCAAGAAATTAACTGATGACTTACAATACCTCAGTAATCTTGATTACCGAAATTGTCTAATAATCAAGAAAAGATACTCTCAAACCTCTAATATAGCTTAAATTTCTGCTATGGCACGTTCAATCAAACGTCGCGCTAAAGTCTGAGTCCCCGTGTGTTCATAGTAGTTAGTCGTCATGTCTAAAAACGCAGCTACATAGTCCAATTTATCTTCAGAAAATTCTAAAAAACCCTGAAACTTGCCAAAAACTCTTTCTGGAGTTAGATCTTTATCCGCTACAAAGTCACTCATCCAGCCTTTAACAGAATCAAAACTTTCACCAATAAAACCTAGTTGGCTATCCGTATCATCTCCTGGGATTAAATCTTTGACCTCTTTAAATGTAGCGTTAGAATCCAATTCTCTAGGACTAGTATCACCCAAAATAGATTGTGCTTTTAGGATAAAATCAGGTCCTAAAGGGATTAAACCATCCACACAGATTAAAGCTGCCATTCGCATCAAAGATTCTCCGCTATAGTCAGCTAAAGCTGTGACAAAATCTCCAATACTGTCCCCTGGAATACCGTTAATTTGGCAAAAGGCTACCAATTCTACAACTAGTTTAATACACAAGTCCAAAGACTGTGCTTTATCAGGATTAGGGGTTACTTTCGTTAATAATCCTCCTAGCAAGGGAATTCTATTACCCACCTTATTAGCTAAAGCAGCAGCACCTAAAGCATTATCTGCACTATCAACAATCTGGTACAGCCACATCGCTTTTTGATAACCTTGAGACTTATCATTATATAACCAGACAGCACGATCGCCAATCTGCTGAATCATCTCTTCATCGGTTTCTCCTGTAACTTCCCGAATCGTATTTTCAAACCCTACTAAATTCTGCCATTGTCCAGGGACGACAAAATCCAAAGACTTAAGCATCATTACCGTCATATTATTAGTGGGTAAATTATCCACTAACTCAAAAATTGGTTGGCTCATAATTTATTGTTACTTCTGTCTGCTAAATGTTGAATTAGGAAATACAGTTTTAGTTCAATTGAGACAAACCACTAAGATCAAATTTACTTAACCAGTCTTTGCGATCGCTCTCAGTGAAAGAAGGATCCCGAGATAACACCTTGACTTGAAAACGGTCTTCAACCAAGATAGCAGTGCCAGTGCTACCTTGATTAACCGCAGGATAGCCAGCAATTTTTTCAGTACTGTTCTTAAATTTATCAACAGCACTAGGATTATTGAGAATATCAGAAATTGCCATTACCGCCACTTCTTTTCCTGCTTTTTTCAATTTAGCCTCAGCAAAGCCTTTTTTCTCTTGAGTATAAACCCTTTCATATTCTGAACCAGGTTCAGGAAAATAGCGGTTAAAACTACCACCAGACGCAGATTCTTTTACTACAGCACTAGCACCTCTAGAAGTACTATCCTGCTGTGCTTGCTCAAAACGGGAAGATGGTTGTGGAGTACAGGCTGTGACCAATAAAATTGTACCCAGCAGATAAGCAAATAAAGTTCGACGTAATCTAAGCATTTTGGCGTTTGTTAATCATGGATTAGAGGCTACCATTCAGACTTATACCAAGTGTTTATACCAACTTGATTAAATCTTTAATAAAGATTTAGATAATTTTCACTACAATTAAAAAGTCAATACTCTAAAGAGTTACAAAAAATGGGAACGAAAAATTTTACTTAGTAGCTCATAACAACAAGTTTTATCTTGGTAAATGTATGGTTAAGAGCAAATTAATTTGTTTAACTGAATTAGTTGAGGCAATGCTATCAATCTTGATTAATTACCCTGTTCTCAGGACTAAATTATTTGAACAATAATATATTAGCTACTACCAAGATAATCAAATATTTTCTGGACTCCTTGTTTCCCAAAATAGAGATTTTTACATACTACACAAAAAAATTACATTCCGTATAATTGAAAATATTAACTCTAGTAACTATGCGAATTCTTATTTATTCTTATAACTACTACCCAGAACCCATTGGAATAGCACCTTTGATGACCCAGTTAGCGGAAGGACTAGTTAAACGAGGACATGATGTAAGGGTAGTTACCGCTATGCCTTGGTATCCTGAAGGGGAAATTAATCCAGAATATCGCGGAAAATTTTTTGTGACAGAAAATATTAAAGGCGTAAAGGTACAGCGTAGTTATATTTGGACTCGTAAAAAGCGTAACCTGATAAATAGGGCTGCATTTGAACTGAGTTTTATGACACTAAGTTTATTTCAAGCTTTGAGGGGCTGGCGACCTGATATCATTTTGCTGACTGTACCAGGATTACCAGTATGTCTATCAGCAGCTTTACTCCGCTTCATCTATAACTGTCCTACTATTTTAAATTTACAAGATATTCTGCCCGATGCTGCGGTTCATACGGGAATGATTAACAACCTTAAAGTTATAGCTATTTTAAAATGGCTAGAAAAATTTGCCTATCAAACCAGCGATAAAATTGCTGTAATTGCAGATGGATTTACGAAAAATATCCTAAAAAAAGGAGTCCCCCCAGAAAAGATTGTAGAAATTCCTAACTGGGCTGATATAGATTTTATTAGACCCCTACCCAAAGATACTAGCTATTTTCGTCATGAATATAATTTAGAAGATAAGTTTGTTGTAATCTACTCAGGAAATATCGCCTTGACTCAAGGATTAGAAACTGTTATCGATGCTTCGGTTTATCTACAACATCTCCCCGAAATAGCTATAGTAATAGTGGGGGAAAAGAGGGCTTTATCGAGACTGGAAAAATATTGTCAACAGAAAAACATCAGTAATGTTCGGCTAATTCCGTTTCAACCCAAAGAAAAACTCCCAGAAATGCTAGCTGCTGCGGATGTGGGATTAGTAGTTCAGAAAAAAAATGTTTTAGACTTTAATATGCCATCAAAAATCCCTGTGCTACTAGCTAGTGGTCGTGCCATTATTGCTTCAGTTCCCCATACAGGTACAGCAATTAGCGCGATTAAGAAAAGTGGTGGTGGAATAGTTACCCCCTCAGAAGACTCCGAAGCCTTATCCAAGGCAATTATTAATCTGTACTATGACCGAGAGAAAACCAAAAAATTAGGCAAACAAGGTAGAGCTTACGCAGAAAAACACTATTCCTTCGACTTGGCTTTAGACCAATATGAAATGCTGTTCCAGCAAACTGTTACTGATATGGCGACAAAATTTTCCAGCACTTAGTTAAAGTTTTATGGGAAATCTTGCTAAACAGAAATCATTACGGAAAGACATTATAGTTTGGTTACAAAAGAATGTCTCCGAAAAACGCTTGCAACATATCCTGGGAGTAGAACAAACTTGTATTGACTTAGCTCGTTGTCACCAGATAGATGAGAAACAAGCAGCCCTGGCTGGTTTGATGCACGATTTAGCTAAATTTTTTCCTGCTAAAAAATTGCTGAAAATGGCAAAAAAACACGGGATTGCTATAGATTCAATCTGTTGTAATCATCCCCATCTGCTCCATGCAGACGTGAGTGCCATTGTAGCCAGAAAAGAATTTGGGATCAAAGACACTGAAGTGCTAGAAGCAATACGAAATCATACTCTAGGTTCTCCTAAGATGAGTTTATTAAGTTGTTTGGTATTTGTTGCTGATACTATTGAGCCTAATCGTGGTGATGACCCAGAACTTAACCAATTAAGGCAAATAGCTCCCAAAAATTTGTATCAGTCTGTGCAAAAAACCAGCGATTATTCTTTAAAATATTTAATGGGTAGTGATAAAGTAATACACCCTCGCACTGTATTAACTCGTAATTGGGCATTAGTTAAATCTAAACAACTATTAAGATGAGTCGATAACAGGCTAAGTTGATTAAAATATAGGCAGAAAGCAACAAAAAGTTTGAATGAGAAGCTCACAAAAGTTTGAATTGAATAGTATTGCCACTCAAGAAAAAATTACAGACAGTTCTCTCCTCACTAGTGAACAACTGGCGTGGAAAATTGCCGAAGCAGCAGATGATAAAAAAGCAGGAGATATAGTACTACTGCAAGTAGAGGAAGTATCTTATTTAACAGATTACTTTGTGATTGCTACGGGGTTTTCCAGTACTCAATTACGAGCCATATCTGATTATATTGAAACTCAACTAGTTGATTGCTATCAAAAATATCCCATTCGTGTTGAAGGAAAAACTGGCGGTAGTTGGGTAGTAATGGACTATGGTGAAGTGATTGCCCATATCTTTCTTCCTCAAGAAAGAGAATACTATAATTTAGAAGCATTCTGGGGACACGCAGAACGCAAAGAATTTTTAAGCAATAGCTAACCACTTGTGAAATACTGATGATGAGCGAATCTTCCGTTGAATTTTGTCCCGTTCCCCAAGAACAACAGCCAATCTACGAATATCAACAAATGCAAGATTCGTGGTTCTCCCGTTGGGCAATTTTAGAGAATTTAGATTATGGCAAAAAATTGGCTTGGGTCGGCTTTTGGGGGCTAGTAATCGCTGCACCAATAGCAGCAGCTAGTTTCCATCCTATTGACCATCCAATTCGGTTTATTATTTCTAGTTTTTGGGGGTCTAGTTTTCTCTTGAGTTTAGTATTAGCCAGACTCTACATTGGCTGGTCTTATATTAGCGATCGCCTAAATAATACAAGTATATTCTATGAGGAATCAGGTTGGTATGATGGTCAAATTTGGCACAAACCCACCAATATGCTAAGTCGCGATCGCCTAATTGTAGCCTATGAAATTGCTCCTATCTTAAGACGTTTACAACGAACTTTCTGGCTAATAGGAGGATTAATAGCTATCAGTGGTGTAGTGTGGTTAATTATGGGATAAAATCTTCCATACTCTTAAATTGGCGTAATTTTAAAACGAATGACCAGGGTAAAACGTACTCAAGCAGCGAAAATAGAAGTTCATTTATTACGAGAAGGTATCACCGAGTCAGTACACAAAGTAGAAGCCGTAGTATGTGATAATCGGGGTCGTGCTTTAGCTGTGGCTGGTGATGCTCAAACTGCTACTTTTATTCGCTCCGCCTTAAAACCTTTTCAAGCTCTAGCCGTTACCTCTACAGGAACATTAACTAAATATCGATTAACAGATAAAGACCTCGCAATTATGTGTAGTTCCCATCGGGGAAATATAGAACAATCCAGACAAGTATTTAATATTCTTTGGCGTGCTGATGTTGATCCTTTAGCCCTTCAATGTCCCATTCCAGAAAATAAGCAAAGTTCTCTACAACACAATTGCTCTGGTAAACACGCAGGAATGTTAGCAGTATGTAAACATCAAGACTGGTCATCTAACGATTATTTACGTCGTTCCAGTCCCATACAAAAACTGATCTTGCGCCAGGTTTCTGAATTATTAGGAATTCCAGGGGAAGAAGTAATTACCGCCCACGATGACTGTGGTGCCCCCACCTATTTGATACAACTGCAACATATGGCTTATCTTTATGCTCAGTTGGCTTCTGGTAACAATCTGGATTTAGAGCGGATAGTGCGCGCCATGACTTACTATCCTAGGATGATTGCTGGAGATGGTGCTTTTGATACGGAATTAATGCGGGTAGCGGAAGGAGAAATCGTCAGTAAATCTGGTGCAGAAGGTATCCAGTGTATTGGAAGAGTGGGAGAAGGAATGGGTTTAGCCATTAAAGTAATTGATGGAGCAAAAAGAGCTAAATATGCTGTAGCTATTCATCTGCTTAAGCAAATGGGTTGGATTTCTCCAGCCATAGCAGAAAGCTTGTCAGAAAAATTCTTACAACTCAGTCCCTACAAGCGTTTGGAAATCATGGGAGAATTATCTGTAGTTTAAGAGTACAAAAAGTTTGTCATTTCCCGAAAAAGTTGTTATACTAGCTAAAGCAACGCGGGATAGAGCAGTCTGGTAGCTCGTCGGGCTCATAACCCGAAGGTCGGTGGTTCAAATCCGCCTCCCGCCATTCTAAGGAATACAAGAGACTATTGTAGATTGAAATCACAGCACAACAAGCAAAATCCGCGCCAAGGAGATTTTTACTATAGTGGGAGAAACGCTATAGATAAGTACCCGGTGCATCGGTTAATTTAACATTTGGTGGAGGGAGGCAAGAGGCATTCTTGCTTTTCTTGCAATAGGGAAATATAACCTCGTTATCAATATACAAATAATTTTGCCTACCTACATATTTTTAATCAACTAGGAACTAGGCAATTATCTATTTGACCCGCTCCAACGGCTAAAAGCACGTTGGAATCAGGGCTAAATCGTCACCGATCTAGCCATACTTTCTGTAACCTAAAGGCTCAGAAGTTTCCTACGCTGACCGAGCAACCCCAGTCATATCTCGTTCAAGTTGTTTCAGGCGTAACTTTCTGTCTGACC
>JASJCP010000256.1 GCA_030065935.1 Xenococcaceae cyanobacterium MO_167.B27 | reverse complement strand
CAAATAAGCCAATAAGTCCTGTATCTATTGATGTAGCCTGTCTTTACTGGCAAAAATGGGCGGTCGCAGGAAACAAAAAAGCTCAACAACTAGGATGGGCTTTGGGAAAGCATAGCTTATATGACCTAGCAGACCAAGCTTTTAATGTTAAACGGACTACTAGTGCCAAAAATCAAGCAATGATCGAGAATCTCAATTCAGACCCCAATGCTTGTCTTGAGTCTCTAGATCAATCTGAGAATATTTTAAAGTTTCCAGAGCAAGAGACTTTGACCGAGAGGGAACTGAAACTCAAAATCAAATTGGCGGAATTAGAGTTAGAAAAAATTAAGTCTCTAGAACAACCCTACGATTCTAAAGAAATTCGGAAATTAGGAGCTTTCAGCCCAGAGGTGGTCATCGATATAAAGAATAGGCTCAAACTGAAATCCTGGGAACAAACCAAACAGTTCTTGGAAAAAGTCGGTTTTGGTAAAGAAAGTGGAAAGTGGGTAGAGATCAAGATTTCAGGAGCTATGGCAGTTCTCCCCTGGCACTCGGTCAAGGAATTGCAACAGATTTGCTCTACTACCAAATCAACACCAATTAAAGAAACAGAACAGTGAGGAGAGTAAATGCAAGAATCAACGCCCAAAATTTGGTGTAAAACCATATATCTAGCGGATATTCCTTTAGAGATATTTATGATCTCTGATGGGGGATGTTATTTAAGTCAGGCACAGGTATTTGAAGCAATCTCCCAGGACGATTCAGGTGATCTAGAGGAAGGAATGTACAATCTTACCCTTTTGCAGCCAAACTCTATAAGACCTGGTTCTAGTTCAAAATATTTCAAAGCCTTATTTGACAATGGTTTTGAATTAGATCAGGCTCAAGGAAAACTCGATCTAGAATCCGCTTGCTTGCCGATAAATCCTGTATCTTTTGATGTAGCTTGCCTATATTGGCATAAATCCGCAATGGCAGGAAACGAAAAAGCACAGGTATTGGTGGCAGCTATGATGAACCGTACTATTTGTCGATTGGCAGACCAGGCTTTTGATCCCGCGAAAAATTAATCACGCTTGGGCAGAGTCTCTGCCCCTAAACAATAAAACTAACAAGGAGTAAAAAACAATGGCTGAAAGATACGACGAATTATTTGCTAACCAACCCCAAGAATTGTGTGAGCGAGTCTTATCCTTATGTGGGATGGAAGGCAAGGCAGAATACCTAGAACATGAGGGCGAAATTATCAGGGAGTGTTTTGGGTATATAGAATCTGGGAAAAGCGTAAGCTCTATCAGTTATCTTTTAAGAGATAGTCAAGTTAAAGCTGAATTACCAGCAAACGATGGTACTTTATCGGCTGCTGAACTCCACGAATTAACTGGTGCAACTTTGTCAGAAGAAGATTTGACTCATATTCTAGATCTGGTGGATTTAGAGAAAAAAGAAGAGTATTCTTTCCAAGAAGCGGATTCTTTTCTAGAAAGCTATTCCGCATTCAAATCAGAATTAGAATCAGAAAAAGATGATGAACCATTAGCTGAAGCTCAAGCTCAAGCTCTAACTCTTATTGATCTGAAACAGCGTGCTATTCCTGATATGAGCCTATCACAAGTGCTTCAGTTACTCCCTCTGTGTGGACTCAAAGAGGCAGACACTTATACTGATGAACAGGCTCTTCGCTTTGTAGAATGCTGTAAATTAAGCTCATTAGGTAAAAGACCTCATGAAATAGCTCAACATTTTGGCGTAGCTGTTGGAACATCAGGCGATCCCGTTAGGCAAATAGTGGAAAATATTGATAATTTGTCTGCGTACCAACAGCAGCAGATTCTTCAAACCCTTGCTGGTAAAGTCGTTTCCCAAAAACAGCAAATCGGAGAAGCTTTTGATCAAATGGTATATGCAGGACTAAACCAGGCTTTCCAAAACGGTGAATTAGAAGCCATAATTGAGCGTAAGCTACAGGAAAATCTAGCATTGGGGAAGGGAGTAACTATACAGGCAGCAGTCGAAACCTTGATGGAGGAGAGAGGAATGTTACTGCCAGCACAAAGGGAGAATCCAACTTTACCGTCTTCCTCAACCAATTAATCGATGTTCATCTCTATCCGAAATTGGACAGAGAAGAACGAGTAATAAAACTCCTTCAAGACCAGGAGGAGTTAGAACAAACAAAACGCCAGAATATTCTGGATTTTCAGCAGAAGTTTCGGGACTATTCACGCCTGGTTTGGTTTAGCGCGATCGCTATTTTTCTAGCACTGGGCTTGGGCGTATTTCTGGGGGTTAACGAAGTAGCAGATGGGATCGTCTGTTATAAAACTAATCCTCTTTGTATAAATCTGAGAATTAAAGGCGCAAAGAAAGTAATTTAGCTACTTCAAACAACAGAATCTAGTCCCAGGATTAAATCTTGGGACTAGATGGAAGCTGTCGGAGCAGGGGCTACAAAAAACCACGACATAACTAGACAGTCTTCATCAACCAGAGTTTAAAGGATCACAACCAGTAACTTAATATAAAAGACTGTCTAGTTATGTCCATGTTTCCTCTCGGGGATAGGATTAAGCCAGCATATTATCTTTCTTTATGCGAAAAAAAGTCCGTTGGGAAATATTCAACATCTCACAGATTTCTGTGATAGGGGTATTGCGTTGAGAAAGCTGAATGGCAATTTCGTCAATACTGATTGTTTTTTTTGGTCTGCCAGGATCGCTTCCATATTTTTTAAGTTCGAGCATAGCTAAAAATTGTTCTTGAATCATATTATTTTTACGATGTAGGAGAGTTAAAAAAACGTCTTGACCTTCTTCATAGACTTCAATAAGCTTGTGAAGTCCTGTATAGTCGTTAACTGATTCGTCTATAAAAATTCTGTGACAGCCAGCAGCTTCCAATAAGGCAACTTGTTTTTTTAGAGAAAAAGCGGGGTGAACTGTAGCGTATCCAAGGAGTGCCATTTTAATTCAAATAGTGTAATAAATGTGGACATGGTTTCGCCTTCACTTTAGTTAAGGCGAAAATCTGGCTGCTGAATAAGAAAATCCTTTGTATCTACAGCCACGCGCTTTATGTAGTTACGAGCGAGTCGTTCTGGCAACTTAATATGTATTATTTTCCAAGAAAAAAAAACTTGGAGATTGAAAAGGAGTTATTTTGTGCCAAGATAATTGGCTGATAAAATTGAAACTGCCAATATTCTAAACCAAAAATCCTTTTTGTGTCAGTTATGTATACTTTTTTAACAATGTATTTTTGGCAGAAAAAAGACCTAGATTGTTGTGAAGATTTTGTCAGAATTTGAGAGATGGAAAATGATTGCTATGCTTGCTCCTCATTCTTTGCGCGAGTTTTTAGTCAATTCAAATTTCACCTTATTTAATTTGAAAATATTTAAAAAAAACTGCCAAAAATACCAAAATCAGGGGGGTTTTTTGGCAGTTTTAGCTTGATCTGATTCTAGTTTTGGCAATAGTTTCATCGGTTGAAGTACTGCCAAAAGGTGATATGTGTCTCAATTTGACAAACTCGTGTACTATCTTCTAGATTCAAAACAGGAATGGTTTGGTGTAGTTGCAATCATCCCAGTTAAAATGCAAGAAAATTAAGAGTAGAAAAATTCTCGGTTCGCCACTTCCAAGAAAACAATAAGTAAAGCAAAGAGTACTTTTTCAACATCGTACTAAATTTAACTAGTTCAGTTAAATAAGAAGCAAAAATATGTATCAACAGACACAATATTTTTTTTTATTGTATCAGGACTTAACAATGATTTTCATAAGAGTAAAAATCAATAATTTTTCTCGTCGACCCTTAGCAACGTTGCTCTCCTTGTCTTTGGTCACTACCATCGGAATTTTCTCCCCTATATCTGAATTGCCCAATTCTAAGAAGGCGATGGCTTGTTTGCCTGGTTTAGATACTACAGAGAAAGCCTGTAAGACAGTCGCTGTAACCGAACAAGCGGAGAGAGAAAATATGGACATATCTAGACAGTTTTTTATAGCCCCGTTTGACCAGGGGAATGAAGCGGACGTGCTACGAGCTTTGCTAATAGCAGTTAACTTTGTCATCGTAGTTCGATTGTTGTTCCAAGGTTATCGGGCTTGGTTTAGAAACAAAACTGACGAAGAATTTTAGCCAAGGAGCGAAATTCTAGCCAACTCATTTATTTTTAATTAAGGAGATAACAGTGTTAAGTAAAATCCGACTCAGAAGAGTTTATCGCAAAACTGCCAGATTAAGATTTGTGGTAACATCTCTTATCACAGCAACGGGAATATTTTTAATAAGTTCAGGATTACCTGGTTCATCCGCATGGGGTTGTGTGGCAAATTCAGATATAGGGTTTTTCTGTGAAGCAGTTAATTACGTAACTACACAACCCCCGTTTGACGATACTGATAATGCGGAGGGGCTACGAGCCTTGTTTTTGACAATCAACTTGGTAATTGGAGGAAGAATGGGTTGGAAGGGCTACCAGGCTTGGTCAGCTAGAGAAGCGGGAGAAGAATTCCAATCAACGATCAATGGAATCATAGTCGGTCTAGCAGTCCTGTTCATCGTACAAGAACTCGCCAATAGAGTCGTGGGAGTGCAATAACTTTAAGTCAAAAGTCAAAAGTCAAAAGTCAAAAGTAATAACTATTCTTCATGTTAAACAAGTAAGATGATTAACTTAAATAAAAGTCAATTTTTCAGAGTTAAAAGTGCATTTCTGTTCAACTTCATACACAAGAAAAATGTAATACATTTGTTAAATTCTTGTCACTTTAATTTATTAGTTACAAAGTTTATTGAGCAAAAGGTTAAACTTTTCCTAAAGGATACCGCTTTGCATATAACTTTTGACTTTTGACTTTTGACTTTTGACTTTTGACTTATTGAAAGCTTCAACTTTAAGAAAAAAAGTTTAAAAAAAAAGATGGAGAGCGAACAAAAAAACGAAATTAAGGTAAATAAAGCTCTAGGAAAGTCAGGGAACTTATTTATCCTTCCCGAACAATATATTTATCCTTTTGGGCTGATAACAGGAGGGGTGATAATTGGTTTCATGGTACTGGAGATGTTTGTAGCGGTAGATTCCATATTATTTGTGGGAATATGGCTGACGCTAATCATAACTTATGCCTTATTTTATGGGGAAAATCAATGGAAGTTCAAAGGAGAGTTTCATGAAGCTCCTAATTGGATATTAGGCTACATCCCCTTTGACCCTACTCAACCCCAGTTTAAAGCCAACAAAAAATCAATAAAAAAGACGGCGGGGTATGGCAAGAATACCAGAAAATTAACGCCTTTTGAGAATCAATTACACGCAAGTTGTTTGGTTGAGATATGTCAGGGAAAAAACCAAATAGGAGCATATTTATTAGAGAAAAACAAAAAGTATCGTTTAGTATTTGTCTTTGGGTTTACAGGAATCAGGGGGAATTTAGACAGTGGGACAATTGAAAAAATAATTGAGATATTGAAAGAAGGACTGAAGGATTTACCTAGCAAAGAGTCTTTAGTATTTCGAGCGGGAAATTTTGCTGATAATACAGCTAAAACTAATGAATTATTAGGGTTGAGAGAAAAGAGTAAAAATCCCCAAATAGCTTACCTGCTAAAAGCCTTAAAATTAAGATTTGATTACCTCTTAAAGAAAGGGAAATTTAACGAGCATTCTTGTTATTTAGAATGTAGTTACACCCTAGATAATACAGCGATACAAGGAAACGATCCCATCGAGCAAATTTTAGTCGGTCTGAAAAATTTATCAGATAGTATAGTCGGTCAAAAAGAAGAACAACAGAAGTATAAAACTTTACTGAAAAAGGGGTTTCAAGAAGGGTATATATATTGGCGAGAATTTTTCCGTGAGAAATTACAGTTACAATATTATATTTATCCCTTAAATGCCACCGAAATATATCAAAGAGATTACCAAAAATTCAATGATGGTAAAGTCCCCCAATTGCCTCCACAAGTCCTAAGATTGAAGAATAATAAACTGGAGCTAGAGATTAATTCACCCCATCATTTAACTACAGATTTGTTTCATACAGGAAGTCCCGATGCAGATAAGCAGTGGGTCTATCTGCCAGGGAAGAAAAGATATGTAGGAGGAGTAACTTATCTAGAGAAACCAGGCAAATGGACAGGGGTACAAACCCAGCTTATTGCAGGTTCTTCTTGTCTGAATAATCCAGCAACAGTGGATACTGAAATAGTTGTTGAATTAACCAAAGCCAATCAAGATTTTTATCAGATAAAAAGTCAAAAAAGGACAAGGGATAGTAACTCTAATTTGAACAATGCTCAAAAGCGAAATGTAATTGATGTGGGAGCTAATTTCAATATTAAAAAGAGTATTGAATTAGAAGAGAAATTTTTAGAAGGAGGACAAGTAATCAATGTGGGGTGGGTGGGTTTAGTTTATCGTCAAACCCCAGAATCATTACGAATAGCAATAAATCGTTTTAAAAGTCAATTTCGGCAACCAGCAGTGGTGGAGCGAGAAACTAAATATTTTGACGACATTTGGTTAGCAACTCTGCCATTTCGTTGGGAAGATTTGTTGGCGGGATCTGGTAGAAGAAAGCAGTATTGGTCAGAACCAACCGTATGTTTGTTACCGTTAAACTTTGAATCAACTAAAGCCAAAAAAGGTCTTTGTTTCATCTCAGATAAAGGAGGTGTGCCACTCCATATTAATATGTATGATGGCGAGCAACCGCAAATAACCGCAATACTGGGCAAAAAAGGCTCAGGAAAATCTGTGGTAATGCAGGGAGCAGTCTCACTAGGGTTAGGATATGATTTGGATATCACAATCGTTGACAAAACCAGGGGGGATGGCACAGGA
>JASJCP010000070.1 GCA_030065935.1 Xenococcaceae cyanobacterium MO_167.B27 | reverse complement strand
TATTTTTAGCAACAGGGCGGTGATTTTGAGCAAATTAGTTGAACTAGAATTTTGGTCGAGGGACGAATACATCATCATTTAAGTCCAGCTACTAGAATAATTAACTAAAAAACTCAGAGCTTATTAAGGTAAAAATCAGATATTTTGCTTCTATTTCCCCATTTCCCTACTCCCCCACTCCCCTATCTTCCAAAAGAATGAATTTCCCTAACTTTGCAACAGCCCTACCTTATTAAAGGGGGTTGGGGGGGATTCATCTTTGCGCCTTTGCGCGAGATCATACCGTTTCTCACTGATTAGGAAAGAAATCAAAACTTATTTCAAATAGATTAAAAACGCAAAACCCTTATCTTCCCTACACCCTACCATTCCCTAAGTCGACCGCTAATGCGTGAGAATTGATATGATATATCCTATGACAAGGCAACTTACTATTACTCTCTACGCTATAAATTTAGAGCCTACACAATAACGTAAGTTGATGCAATTTTCTTGGTAAACAAATAATCTTTATGACTTCTACTCAATCCGAATCAATCTTATTTCCTATCCTAACTGAAGATTATCTTCATAAACTCATTGATTGTGGTTTAATCATACAACTTGAACCAGGAGAAATACTGTTTCAAGAAGGAAAACCTGCGGATAGTTTTTATGTAGTTCTTGATGGGGAAATTAAAATTACTAAGCAGTTAGGTGCAGAAGAATTAGTAGTTACTATTCATCGTAGAGGAGAATTTACAGGGGATTTAACTACATTAACGGGGGGAATTTGTCCAGCAACTGCTAGCAGTATTAATACTTCCCGTGTAATAAAGTTTGATGATTTTAAAGAGCTATTAAAAACTTGTCCTGATAGTATTGATTTATTTATCCCTGCTTTAGCAGAACGTTCTAAAGATTTAGAAATTAGACTACGTCAGCAAGAGAAATTAGCAGCATTAGGCAAATTATCCGCAGGATTAGCCCATGAATTAAATAATCCCGCAGCAGCAGGGAGAAGAGCAGCAAAACAGCTAAATAGCGCGATCGCTAACCTCCAATCTCAAATGCTTAATCTGCGAGGTAAATACTTTTTTCCTCAGCATTGTCAACTGTTAAAGGAGTTACAAGAAAAAGCCCTAGCAACTATGAACCAAGGGTTACAACTATCTCCTATTGAACAAAGCGACAGAGAAGATGATTTAATTGATTGGTTAGATGAGCAAGGAGTTAATAATAGTTGGGAAGTTGCTCCTACTTTAGTCAGTGGTGGTATAGATAAATCTGGCTTAGAAAATCTGGCTCAATCAATGAATAATGAAGCTTTTAGCGAGGCTTTGCTGTGGCTAGAAGCTACTTTAACTATGAATAGTTTAGTAGGAGAAGTAGAACAAAGTACATCTCGAATTTCTGATTTAGTATCAGCAATTAAAAACTATTCTTATATGGATCGCGCTCCTTTACAGGAAGTAGATCTACACGAAGGAATAGATAATACTCTCAAAATTTTGCATCATAAACTTAAATATGGCATCAATGTTCATAAAGAATACAGTACAGAAATTCCCAAGATTTGTGCTTATGGTAACAAACTTAATCAAGTATGGACTAATCTGATAGATAATGCGATCGATGCTATGGATGGCAAAGGAGAATTAATTATTCGCACCCTTTTGGAAAATAACTGTGTTTTAGTAGAAATTATTGATAATGGTTCTGGTATTCCTTCAGAAATTCAACCTCGTATTTTTGAACCTTTTTATACCAGTAAAGAAGTAGGGAAAGGTACAGGTTTGGGTTTAGATATTTCCCGTCGTATCGTAGTACAAGAACATAAAGGCAATATTCGCTTTAAATCTTTCCCAGGATTCACCAACTTTCAGGTTCGCTTACCAGTTAATTAACCAAAATATTCATATTTGTGGTTTCTAGGGAATAAAGAACATATGTTCTGAAATATAGACCAATGAGGCGATCGCGCGGGTGTAGTTTAGTTCTAATATTGACTAATACATCAACATTAAAATCTAAACTCAAAAAATTGGCTCAATAACTATAAAATCAGGCATTAAACTAGAATTCTCACTCTTCATGCCTGACATAAAATTAAATAATTAGTTTTGTGTAAGCCTATTGATATATGGCTAACAATATGTATTCGAGATGGTTCTAATCAATACCTAGTTGATTACCGCGCTTATATTGCATATATGCAGCAAAAAATAACCCTAATAAAGTAATGAAAATTAGACCTAGCACAATTCCTAACAATAAAGGTTCAATCACTTTACGTCTCCTTATTAATAATTTATTTGTCTTAACATATATATGTTACCTGAATTGAGGCTCCCCATAGTTACAAAGTAGGGAAACCTGCGCTCTGAGGTTTGGGGTTCACCTTCATACTGGTACTGTTATGACAATAATTTGTACTTGCCTAGTTAAGCTATAAATCTTAAGCTGTCTTATGAAGGAAAATGAATATAAGTAAACATTTTAATCAAAAATCAGTGGATAACCAGTTAATCCAATCTCAATTTTGGAGGCAGCCTGTATTGATTCTGGCTTTAGTGATGATATTAACTCTATCTATGACTATCTTGGGTATCTATTGGTACAAAAATCCAGATCCCTATGTGCATGAAGTATTATCTTTGGAAGGCGATGGAACTAGAGGTCAAGCCATTTTCCAGATAAACTGTGCTGGATGTCATGGTTTACAAGCTCATGGAAGTGTCGGACCTAGTCTTAAGCACGTTCCTCAACGTAAATCTAAGATAGATTTAATTAATCAGGTAACTACTGGGAAAACTCCCCCAATGCCAAAATTTCAGCCTAGTCCCCAAGAAATGGCAGATTTACTCATCTATTTAGAACAACTTTAATAATCAATTTACACTCTATATAAGGGTAAATTCCTAGTGGTTTACTCTGATTTTTTTTTTCAAAATCTTTCTACACTACTGAGATAGATAGGTTCAACTCTAATTGCTACTATATTGGCAGGACGAACAACCATATATTCCCCCTGAATGTTTTTAATTGGTACACTAATAAAGTCTTGAGAATCTGATTTCGGTATCAGATCACTGCTATACCATTTTTGAAATTCTTGTACTGTACTAAATCTTACTTCTTCTTTATGACCACCAGATAAAAAAAGATGGATTGCGTATTCGTCAGGTTTTCTGGGCATGATAGAACTAGGGGTTTTTAAGTTTTTATTCGATAAATTTCAACCTTATAGTTCCCACAAATCACCTATAAAATATAGCCCTATAAAAGATACAGTAAACAACATTAATACTACACAGCTCTGCTCCAAAAATCACCAACTAATAAATTAAATTTCTTAATAAACTTAAGGAATTTAAAGATATATAGTCATTCCAATTAATTTTTGTATTACGAAAACATAATAATCAAGCTTTTTCTACCAAATATGTAGGGACGTAGCATACTACGTCCCCACATGATAAATCATCTGTTTTTTATTGAAGGTGGTTATACTTTCGGTTACTAATACCTACTCTTTTGGTTCATTTCCCTTATTGGGAGACTGATTATACAAAGCATCTAACTTTTGACGCGCATCTTCCACTGAAATAGAACGCATCACTAATAATGGCTCATCAATTTTTTTCCCCTGATTGTCTAATAACTCAGGATGCACTTTGCCATAGTTGTTTACTTGATTTCTCAGTCTAGAATTCTGAGAGGAAGAAGATTTATTATAGTTTTGAGGATAAACTCTTTGGGTTTCTGTGCTAAGGGTGATGAGACTGCGGACTAAATTAGTCACTGCTAAAACAGCAATAATAGTAAAAGCTAAAATGTAGATTAGGTGTAACATTACTAAACTCCTATTTATTGTCTTTCTACTGAATGAAAATCTAAAACTAATTTGATACGGTTCTAGTTAATTATCATGAAGTTGCTCATTGAGATTTATTACTGGATTGTCGCCATCTTCTAGCAACATCCCAGCATTCTGCAACTAGTTGATGCCAAGGGATAAGCATTTTAAAATCGATTCCTATTTCTCCTTCTGTAGCTTTGAATAGCATTTGAGCAGCAGTTACCTGTTGCTGGCTATATTTGATTCTTTCTAAAAGTTCCGCTTGTTCTTGTTCTGAATAGAAAGATAATTTTTCCGACTCCAGTAAAGTCCGAGAGCGAGTGAACCAGTACTGGAAGTCTTCTAGTAATGGCTCTAGAACTGTTTTTAAAAGGTCTGTTTCTTGAGGTTGCTTGGGGTACATGAATAATTATAAAAGAGTTTATTATTACAATACATATATTAGCGTTTTTTACATTACTTAATAAAACTTATGATTTTTTAATTTTTTTTACAAGAATCTTATCCCTCAATCCTTATCCTTCATTGGTTGAGGGGGGAAGCCCGCTTCTAGTTTAGTAGTTCAAAAAAACTAATTTAAACTTATATTAAGTGCTATGGTATGAGCTAGTTCCAAATTTCAATAATTAATTCAAAAATAATGCACGCTCTTTCAATCCCTACTTGGATAGTTCATGTTTCTAGCGTCATAGAATGGACGGTTGCAATTTTACTGGTGTGGCAATATGCAGAAGTTACGAAGAACTTGTATTGGAAGGGATTATCTTTCGCTATGTTACCAGCACTAGTAAGTGCGATGAGTGCTTGTACTTGGCATTTTTTTGATAATGATTTGTCTCTTCAATGGTTAGTAACGTTGCAAGCATCTATGACAGTTGTGGGAAATTGTAGTTTATGTATTGCAGCTTGGTTTATTTATTCTAATAGTAAAAAAAATCCCGAAGAAAATAAATAGGTGCTATATATCTTCTGCTTCTTCATAAATTTCATTTATGTTACCAGCGCAGTATAGTTCCTGTAAGTTTTGATGTTTTTCGCGACGGGAAAGCCGACGATACTTTTTACTGGCTAATCTTGGCTCATATTGACTTTTGCCAGACCTTTTTACCTTAAGTTTGAGACTTGATTCTTGATCGGGGGTATTTTGTTGTGCTTTTTGATTGGCGATCGCTTTGTCTAAAAAAACTCGGTAGTATTCATATCTTTCCCAGTCACCTCTTACTACGCAATTCGGTTCATCGCGATGGGAACAGTTATTAAATTGACAGCTACCTTGACTCAGTCTGGTTCTGGCTTCAGGAAAATATAAAGCTAAATCACTGGGGTCACAATCTAAATCGGGTTGATTAAATCCTGGGCTATCTGCTAGTAAACCACCGTCAGGAATATTAAATAACTCCACATGACGAGTTGTATGACGACCCCGTTGTAATTTACCAGATACTTCTCCTACCCTTAACTGAGCAGAAGGAATTAAATTATTGATTAGACTAGATTTTCCTACTCCTGATGGACCGGCTACAACGGCAATTTTTCCCCTTAAACGAGATTTTAAAGGTTCTATGCCCTGATTGTTAATAGCACTAACAAATACAGGACTATATCCCCAAGCTTCCAATCTTTGCTGCCATTGTTGCTGCTGTTGCTGACTAATCAAATCACATTTATTCAGACACAGACATAGTTGCAGCTTAGTTGATTCAGCTTTAACTAGAAAACGACTTAATTGCCAAGGGTCTAAACTGGGTTCTTCTAGAGCAAATACTAGTAGGATAATATCTGCATTAGCTATGGGTGGTCTTTGTAGTTCTGTGTTTCTAGGCTGGACTTTAGCGATCGCACCTCGACCATCTTGCCAATCAGGTTCTTCAATGATTACGCGATCGCCTACCAGCACTTTTTGACCAATTTTTTTCAGGCGAGTTCTGCGAGTACAAAGTAAATAATTACTATCAAAATTTACAGCATTTATTTGTTGTTGACTGCTTGGCTCTAAAAGAACCTGATAAAAATTAGCTTGTACTGCTACTACAGTTCCCTGTAATTGATTCTTTTCTCTGGCTGTTTGCTCTAATTGACTCACAGCTTTACTGGCTTACGTACTAACACAGAAAAAAATTCTTGGCGATTTTCCACCGTTTCCAATTGATATCCTTCCATTTTCAAGCTATCTGGTACTTGCTCTATGGGTTCTCCAGCATCAAGCCACACCTCTAGTAGTGAATTAGGGGGCATTTGTTCTAAACGCAGTTTCGTCCTCACAAAATTAATGGGACAAGGAGTACCACGTAAATCCAGAAACCCATCACTTTGGGACTTATCAGGACTATTTAAGTCACTACTCATTTATGAAATAATCCCCCCAAAAATCCTTCTAAACCTCCTTTCCCAATACTTTGACCCTTAATATTTGCCAGTTTTTCTAATAAGTCTTTTTCCTCAGCACTAATTCTTGTAGGAATTTCCACCTTAACCGTAATTAAGTGATTTCCACGGCTGACAGGATTGCCTAACTTTGGTACTCCTTTATTTTCCAGAGTTAAAACTGTATTAGGTTGTGTACCAGCAGGAATCATTATTTCTTCTTTACCATCAACACCATTAACTTTGAGACGACAACCTAAAATTGCTTGTAGATAACTAATGCTAATCTCAGATTTAATATTGATTCCTTCTCTAGTAAATTCTCTATCTGGTTCGACAAATAAATAAACATACAAATCACCTGAAGTTCCACCACGTACTCCAGCATCTCCTTCCGAAGCTACTCTCAAACGAGTTCCATTATCCACTCCTGGGGGAATAGTGATTTTCAGTTTTTTGGTTTCTTGTTTTCTTCCTGCACCATTACAAGCTTCACACTTAGAGTCAATCACCTCTCCTGTCCCATTACAAGTGGGACAAGTAGAAACCTGGGCAAAACTACCAAAAGGAGTACGAGTAGCTCTTTTAACCTGACCTACCCCATTACAAGTAGGACAAGTACGAGATCCTGTACCTGGTTTTGCTCCAGTACCTTGACATACTTCACAAGTTTCTAAATGGGGGATTTTAATTTGTTTTTCGCCACCGAATATAGCTTCACGAAATTCTAATTTCAAATCCAGTCTGAGATCATCTCCTCGTACTGGTCCACTACGACGACGAGAAGTTGTTTGACCACCTACTCCACCAAAACCACTAAAGATAGTTTCAAATATATCGGCAAAACCGCCCATATCACCATAATCAAAGCCAGAGCTTCCTGCACCAGAAGAAACCCCAGCCTCACCAAATCGGTCATATCTAGCTCTAGTTTCTGGTTCTGACAGTACTTCGTAGGCACGATTAACCTCTTTAAAGCGTTCTTCTGCTCCTGCCTCTTTGTTTACGTCTGGATGATATTTACGAGCAAGACGCCGATATGCACGTTTAATTTCTTCCTTGTTTGCATCACGAGATACCCCTAGGATTTGATAATAGTCCCCTGCCATAAATTCTTATTGTTTTGTGTAGTGTCTCAATGGTACTGTAACAAAATAATTTGTATAAAGTCCTATCTTATTACAACAATAACTTAATCTACAACTTCATAGTCATCAAATACTGTTTCATCATCGATTATCCTTCTCTCATCAGAATATTCCTCGATATCTTTGATTAAGTTTTGATTGTTTTGAGTAACGCTAACTACAGCTTTAGCTTCTTTATCTTGATGCAGTCTATCTATTTGTGTGTCTGAACTAGCAATACTAGCATCAATATCTTCAAATTCAAGCATTTGTTCTAATGCTTCTGCTTCACTCAGATTATTTTGTTGATATACATCAGTTCCCACTTGGAGTAGTTTTTGGCGTAAGTCATCCAAAAGAGAATTTATCTTTTCCAGACTGCTTGTCTCACTCTTAAATTCCACATCTAGACGCGCTTTTAATTGATTGATCTCGGATTTAAGTTCTTCTTTAATCAGACTTCCTTGCTGCTCCAGAGTCGATTGGTAATTATAGTACAAATTGTCTGCTTGATTTTTCAATTCTATTATTTGAATACGATGACGGTCTTTTTCAGCGTAGGCTTCTGCATCTTTCCGCATACTTTCTACTTCTGCAGGACTTAACCCTCCTGTATTGGAAATTATTATGTTTTGATTTTTCCCTGTGCCTTTATCTTCTGCTACAACTTTTAAGATACCATTGGCATCCATTTCAAAGCTAACTTCGATCTGAGGAACACCTCTAGGAGCTACTGGAATACCAGCTAATAAAAATTTACCTAAACTCTTATTATCTTTTGCCATAGCTCGCTCTCCTTGGAGAACGTGAATTTCTACTGATGTTTGCCCATCAGTAGCAGTGGAGAAAATTTGAGATTTACTAGTGGGGACTTTGGTATTTTTTTCAATAATTTTCGTAAAAACTTCTCCTAAAGTTTCAATTCCCAAAGATAAAGGAGTTACATCTAGTAGTAATAGGTCTTCTACTTCTCCCCCCAGTACACCTGCTTGAATAGCTGCTCCCAGTGCCACCGCTTCATCAGGATTGACAGAACGGTCAACTTGCATTTGTTTAAATACTGTTTGGATGGATTTTTGTACCGCAGGAATACGAGTTGAACCACCTACTAAAATTAGACGATCAATATCATCGGGAGTCAGTTCTGCATCTTTGAGGGATTGTTTGACAGGTTCTAAAGTTTTATCTATTAGGGAGCGTGCCAACTCTTCAAAATTAGCCCGACTTAGCTCCATTTCTAGGTGTTTGGGCCCTGTTTCATCTGCTGTAATGAAAGGTAGGTTAATGGAAGTTGTAGGAGCGGTAGAAAGTTCTATTTTGGCTTTTTCTGCTGCTTCTCGAAGCCTCTGCAAAGCCATCTTATCTTTTCTCAGATCCACCTGTTGCTGGCTATAAAAAGCTTTAATCATCCAGCGTACAATAACGTTATCAAAGTCATCGCCACCGAGATGATTATTGCCACAAGTTGCTTTGACTTCAAATACTCCGTTGCCTAACTGAAGAATTGAAACATCAAAAGTTCCCCCACCCAAGTCAAAAACTAAAATATTCTGTTCTTGATTTAGCTTCTCCAAGCCGTAGGCTAAGGCAGCAGCCGTGGGTTCGTTAATAATTCGTAATACTTCTAATCCAGCTATAGTTCCAGCGTCTTTTGTTGCCTGTCGTTGAGCATCGGTAAAGTAGGCAGGGACAGTAATGACTGCTTGAGTTACTTCTTCTCCTAAAAAACTTTCCGCATCTGCTTTGAGTTTTTGTAAAATCATAGCGGAAATTTCTTGGGGGGTATATTGACGATTTTGAATTTGAACATCAACAGTGCTGTCTCTACCTTTTACGCATTGATAAGGAACTCTAGAGCGTTCTTCTTCTGTATCATCCCAGCGACGACCAATAAAACGTTTTATGCTGTGAATTGTATTAGTTGCATTAGTGACAGATTGCCGTTTTGCCAGTTGACCTACAAGACGAGTATTCCCTTTGGAAAATGCAACCATACTAGGGGTAGTGCGTCCCCCTTCTGAGTTAGAAATCACTGTGGGAGTTCCACCCTCTAGTACAGAAACACAACTATTAGTAGTTCCTAAGTCAATACCAATAACCTTTGCCATAATTTTGAGGCAGTAATATCAATTTTCTTTGGAATAGATTGATAACAAAAACTCAGATGATAACAAAAGCTTGGACTAGAGAATATTCCTTTATTAAGGGGAACATTTGGCTTCAATTTTGAGCCTGATTAGAACAAGTCTTGATGGACCAGTAAATTATTTCTTCTCAGCTACTGCATCTTCTGAGGTTTGTTGTTTCTCCTCCGAGGTTATCACGGGTTCTCCAGGAACAGCAACTTTAACCATTGCGTGTCGAATGACTTGACCTTCTAACATATATCCCCTTATCAATTGCTCAATTACTGTCCCTTCTGGATGTTCATTAGTTGGTTCTCTCAACATCGCTTCGTGAAAATTGGGGTCAAATTGTTCTCCCTCTGGACGCATAGCAGATACACCGAGTCTTTTAAGACAATCAACTAAAGTTTTATAGACTCCTTGGTAACTGTTATGAATTTTCTGTTCTCCTTCTGTGGATGGTTGAATTTGGACTCTAGCTCTTTCAAAGTTATCTACCACTGGCAGTAATTCAGTGATAACGTTCTTTTTAGACTGTTTTTCCAGATTTTCTTTTTCTTTAAGAGTCCTTTTGCGGAAATTATCAAAATCTGCTGATAATCGGGCATATTGGGCTTTAAAGCCATTGCTTTGCTCAGTTTTCTCCTCTAAGAGCTTTTTTAAATGAGCATTTTCTTGTTGTAGAGTAGCGATAATTGCTTCGTTTTCGAGATTTATTGCAGACGAGTCCCTTTCCAATGTTTCACCTGCTACTGACTCACTAACATCTTTATCTTCTACAGATTCAATATTTTGAGTTTCGTTAATAGTTTCTTGAACTGTATTGCCAGAAGGTATTTCGTTAGAATCAGTTGCTTCTGATGGCACAGTAGGGTTTTCTTGGTTTTCGGAAGGATTTTGCTGCTGCTTCTGTTCGTCAATCATAGGGCATTCAAAATTGTAGTTTTTTAATCAATGGGGAATTTTTCGGCTCGTGAAGAAAGCTCATATTACCACATAGAAAAATTATTGTAATAACTTTCAACTGACAACAATATCACAATAGTTTTCTCTGGTATTGAGGAATATTTTTATCATCTTGTCTGAAATTTTAACAATACTTTGGGGAACACTGGGTAATATCAGGAGAACTATTTATGATTTTATGACTTATTCATCATCTTCTAAATCCACTAAATCTAAAAGAACTAAAGCTCTCGCCCTTCGTAATTATTTTTCTCCTTTCGGTAATAAGTTAGTTGAAGCTGGATTCGTCAACGGGGAGCAAATGCAACAGGCTTTGTTAGAAAGTCGTAAATCTGGTCGTTCTTTAGTTGATATCCTCGAATCAGTTACAGGAGAGGCATTACCTCCTGATCTATTACGCCAATACAAAAAACATCATCTTTTTGAGTTGAAGATTCTCTATGGTGTGGAGTCTCTGGATCCAGAGATTGAAGAAGTTAAAAGCAACATCGCTGGAGAGTTAATTAATTCTCTGATTCCTTTGGACTTGTGTCGTCGTTATCGCATGATTCCTCTAGAGAAGCAAGAAGCTCCACCATCTTTATTGGTTGCGATGGTGGATCCTGAAAACTTGGAAGCGCAGGATGATCTTAATCGAATTTTGCGTCCCAAAGGAATTGAACTGAAGCGGATTGTAATTACTCAATCAGATTATCAAAAGCTGATCGAAGGCTATTTGGATGAACAAGTTAAGAAACAGGAATCTCAAGAGCAAAAAGAAAGCGTTAATGTTGATGTCTCTCTAGATTTAGATAATTTAGATTTTAATTTGGAAGAAGCAGATGATGATGTTGCGGATGACTTGGGTGCTGTTAACGAAGCTCAAGGCGCACCTATTATTAATTTAGTTAATAAAATTTTGGCGAAAGGATTACAGGAAGGAGTATCTGATATTCACGTTGAGCCACAAGAAGAATTTTTACGGGTACGTTATCGCAAAGATGGGGTACTGCAACAAGCGTTTGACCCAATGCCTAAGAAAATTGTCCCTGCTGTAGTAGCTCGCTTTAAGATTATGGCAGATTTGGATATTGCTGAGAAACGTTTACCCCAAGATGGTAAGATTCGGCGGATGTTTCAGGGAAGAAAAGTGGATTTCCGTGTTAACAGCCTACCTAGTCGCTATGGGGAGAAAGTCTGTTTGCGGATTTTGGATAACTCTGCTACTCAGTTGGGTCTGGATAAATTAATTACCCATGAACCTACTTTGGAGTTGGTCAGGGATATGGCACAACGTCCTTTTGGCTTGCTACTGGTTACAGGCCCTACTGGTTCGGGTAAATCTACGACTCTTTATTCGGTTTTAGCGGAAAGAAATAATCCTGGGGTGAATATTAGTACCGCAGAAGACCCTATTGAGTATTCTTTAGACGGGATTACTCAGGTACAGGTCATTCGGGAAAAAGGGATGAATTTCGCCTCAATTCTACGGGCTTTCTTGCGACAAGACCCTGATGTGATTTTGGTGGGAGAAACTAGAGACCCTGAAACGGCTAAAACTGCTATTGAAGCTGCGATGACTGGTCACTTGGTATTAACTACCCTTCATACTAATGATGCTGCTGGAGCGATCGCCCGTTTGGATGAGATGGGTATCGAACCGTTTATGATTTCTGGGGCTTTGGTGGGAGTATTAGCACAAAGGTTAATGCGTCGTGTTTGTAGTGAATGCAAAATTGCTTATAACCCTACCACTGAAGAGTTGGCACGATTTGGTCTATCTGCTTCTAATGGAGAAGAAGTTACTTTTTATAAGGCTAATACTTTAGATGCAGAACAAAAGGCAGAAGCTAAAGCCAATGGTACTCTCTGTCCTAAATGTGGCGGTGGTGGCTACAAAGGGAGGGTAGGGGTTTATGAAGTAATGAAAACTTCTGAAAAAATACAAGAATTAATTAACCAAGGAGCTACTACTGACCGCATCAAAGAAGCTGCTGTGGAAGAAGGAATGATCACTATTTTGGCTTATAGTCTAGACCTGGTAAGAGAGGGTTACACCACTCTAGAAGAAGTGGAAAGGGTAACTTTCACTGATTCTGGTTTAGAAGCTGAACTGAAAGCCAAAAGAAAAAGTGGTCTGATTTGTCGTACTTGTAATGCTCAACTACAGCCTGAATGGTTGGATTGCCCTTACTGTATGACTTCTCGTTTTAGTGACTAAATTTTAATAACAACTAATTAATTAAATTACAGGTAACAAAAAATGATGGACATCATTATTGAGGATTTGATGGAACAGTTAGTGGAGATGGGTGGCTCTGATATGCACATCCAAGCTAGCGCACCAGTATATTTTCGGATTAGTGGGAAATTGACCCCTATTGGAGAGGAATTAACTGCTCCTGAATGCCAAAAATTAATTTTCAGTATGCTGAATAATACTCAAAGAAAAGATTTGGAGCAGAACTGGGAATTAGATTGTTCTTATGGGGTTAAGGGCTTGGCTCGCTTTCGGGTTAATGTCTATAAGGAGCGAGGCTGTTATGCTGCTTGTCTGAGGGCGTTATCTTCTAAAATTCCTAACTTCGATCAGTTGGGTTTACCAGAAATTGTACGGGAAATGACCCACAGACCTAAAGGATTGATTCTAGTAACAGGGCCTACTGGTTCAGGAAAAACTACTACTCTAGCAGCTATGTTAGACCTGATTAACCGCACTAGAGCAGAACATATTTTAACCGTAGAAGACCCTATTGAATATGTTTTCCCTAATATTAAAAGTCTGTTTCACCAGCGACAAAAGGGTGAAGATACTAAAAGTTTTTCTAACGCTCTTAAGGGTGCATTACGGGAAGACCCAGATATTATTCTCGTAGGAGAGATGCGGGATTTAGAAACTATTTCTTTGGCGATTTCAGCAGCAGAAACAGGACACTTAGTTTTTGGTACTCTGCACACTAGCTCTGCTTCGGGTACTGTGGATCGGATGGTTGATGTTTTTCCAGCAGCAGAACAAGCGCAAATTAGAGCTATGCTTTCTAACTCTTTAGTGGCGGTATTTAGTCAGACTTTAGCTAAGAAAAAGAACCCCAAACCAGGAGAATTTGGACGAGCTATGGCGCAAGAGATTATGATTGTCACTCCAGCGATCGCAAACTTGATTCGGGAAGGTAAAGCATCTCAAGTTTATTCTGCTATCCAAACTGGAGCAAAACTAGGAATGCAAACTATGGAGCAAGCTTTAGCGAATCTGGTCAAGACTGGAGTCATCGACATAGATGAAGCAATTGGCAAAAGCAGTAAACCAGATGAACTGCAACGTTTAGTTGGTGGTATTGGAGCAACTCAACCGAAAAAACGTCGCTAAAACTACTTTTAAATTTATAGATAACAAATTAATTTACTCAAATTAAGCCGTAGTTGATTCATGAGTGTATATGTAGCTAAAGTCAAAGACAGTTCAGGAAAAATCTTCAAAGAAAAAGTCGAAGCCTCTTCCCCTGAACAAGCCCGCAATATCTTACAGAATAGATATGTTGCAGTAGGAAAAATTACCAAGTCCGCTCTAGACCTAGATTTATCTCAGTTAGAAGTGGCTTTGAGTAAAGTCACAGTCAAAGATAAAGCAATTTTCTCCCGTCAGTTTTCTGTGATGGTTAATGCAGGAGTTGCTATTGTCAGATGCTTGGGTATTTTGAGCGATCAAGCAGGAAATCCCAAACTTAAAAAAGCTCTTTTGGCTATTAGTGGGGAAGTACAACAAGGGATTAGTCTTTCTGAGGCTATGGCAAAACATCCTCAATGTTTTGACGACCTGTATGTGAATATGGTGGAAGCAGGGGAAACTGGTGGGGTATTAGATGAAGTTTTAGAACGGCTTTCCAAACTGTTAGAAGATATTGCCAAACTACAAAACCAAATTAAGTCAGCGATGACTTATCCGATGACCGTAGGATTTTTTGCTGTTGTGGCTTTTTTGGGGATGACTATCTTCCTCATACCAGTATTTTCGGGAATCTTTGACTCATTAGGGGCAGAATTACCAGCCTTAACTAAGTTTATGGTGTGGTTGAGCGACACTTTGAGAAGTTGGAGAGCATTAATTCCTATAGTCATTATTATGGCACTGAGTTTTGCCTTTAAAACTTATTATCAAACTCCAGTGGGAAGACTACAAATTGATGCTTTTATGCTGAAAATGCCTTTATTTGGGGATTTGAATCAAAAATCGGCAGTGGCTCGTTTCTGTCGCGTATTTGGGGTTTTAACTCGTTCGGGTGTACCAGTATTAAACTGTTTTGATATTGTCTGTAACACCATCGGTAATAAAGTTATTGTTAATGCGATACAGGGTGCTAAGAAAGACATTCAACAAGGTGGGATGATTTCTTTAGCAATTCAAAAAGAAAATGTTTTTCCGCCTCTAGCAATTCAAATGATTAGTATCGGAGAAGAAACTGGGGAACTAGATAGCATGATGTCTAAGGTAGCTGATTTCTATGAAGATGAGGTAGAACAAGCGGTTAAGGCTCTTACTAGTATGCTAGAACCAATCATGATGGTGGGAATTGCAATCATGGTAGGGACAATCTTGCTTTCTATGTATTTACCGATGTTCTCGATCTTTGACCAATTAGGCTAATTTGCCAATTTGAAACTAAAACTCCTCTATCTCAAAATAGAGGATTAATAATTTTTTTAATTATGAACATTAAACAATCTGATTATGAAACTCTGTTGGCAAAGTATAGTAGTTGCGATGGGGCAATAGCATTACTAAAGCAATATCGTCCTTATTTGGAGACTCTTCCTAGTACCAGAAGACCAGAACAAAGTCTGATTACAATTCCTCTTCCAGTGGTGAAAATTCGTCAACCCCAGTCTGAGGTAAAGTTAGCTAGCTCTTCTTTGATAGCTACCGCCACTTCTCTACCTTGTGACTTGGGGATATTAATGTGTGACCCAGAATGGAAAATCAAGATGGGTACTGAAATACTAATATTTATCCATCGACCTTATGAAGATTTTTCTGGGTTACTAACTCGTTGGCGACAAACCCAAGTCTATTTAGATCGTGATTATGAATGGATTATGCCCCCTCAAGAGGAGCATATGTTTAGTGAAGCAGCAGAGCAAATACGTCCGTTATTTGTTCTCTTTGAATCGACATTGGACAGAATCAAACAAGGATTAGCTGGTGCAGGATTACCTTTTGTAATTCAAGCAGCAGATTCTTTTATAGAAGAGAACATCAGTTATGGTTCAGAATGTGATATTGCAGAGTAATACAAGGATGAGGGATTTATGTAATTTATTCTGCACACCTACTTATCTATCATGCAATGCTATGATGTTCAGGGAAAGAGGAAGTAAAAATTAAAGGTGTTCCTCCCATAACAGATATATTGACTTTTGTTCCTACTGCTACTGCATTTCCAATGTTAGTTCTAGCGTGTAGTCTTTTTCCTGAAGGAGTTTCTAAACAGTAACGATACTCTCTTCCGAGGAATTGTCTTTCTTTGACCACTACAGAAGAATTATTGTCTGGAGTCATAATAATATCTTCTTGACGTAACATTAATTCTACGCGATCGCTCGATGTGCCACTGGGAGCGCGATCGCATTCTGGTTGGTAGGAGTTCAAACCAATTTCTAATTCTCCTATTTCTGTTTTCCACCGCTTACCCTCTCGTTTAGCAGGGATAAAGTTGGCTTGAGTGACAAATTCTGCGACAAATCGAGAACTAGGCTGAGTGTAAATTTCTTCAGGAGTTCCTATCTGTTCTATCTGACCCTTCCGCATGACAGCAATTTTATCGGATATGGCTAGGGCTTCTTCTCGATCATGGGTTACAAAAATAGCAGATGTTCCAGCAGCTTTCAGAATGCGTCTGATTTCTTCTCGAAGGCGATGGCGTACTTGAACATCCAAATTACTTAGAGGTTCATCTAAAAGTATTAAAGCTGGTTGAGGTGCTAAGGCTCTTGCTAGAGCTACTCTTTGTTGTTGACCTCCTGATAGTTCATGAGGATAACGCTTTCCTAATCCTGAAAGCCCAACTAAATCTAGAACAAAATTGGTTTTTTGCTTAATTTCAGAGTTTGATAAGCGATTAATACCTTTGAAATTTTTTCCTTTTAAACCAAAGGTAATATTTTTTTCGACAGTAAGGTGAGGAAATAAAGCATAGTCTTGAAAAACCATTCCAGTATTGCGCTTTTCTGGTGGAACGGTCATAAAGCTATTGCTTACTACTGATTCTTTTAGTATAATTTCTCCTTGAGATACTTTCTCAAAACCTGCCACTATTCTTAAAAGAGTGGTTTTCCCACAACCAGAAGGACCTAATAATCCTAATAGTTCTCCTTGTCCCAAAGTCAAACTCACATTGTTGACTGCTGAGAATTTTTGAGCCGTAAATTTTTTAGTTATATTTTTTATTTGAAGAATGGGGGATGATTCCATAGGATTACACTTACCTTAACCAAAAATATTAGGAGATAGTCTTAGATCGGGCTGGTACTTTTTAAGAATTGTTCTCAAAAACTATGAAATACTATAACATTAATCTCTCAAGATAAAATTGTCCATAGTTGTTCAATTTAGACAAGTTTTTAAGACTTGATTGTAGAACACAAAATGTTGTATTATATCAAGAGCCAAAACCAAGCTTTCATTAAAAGAATAATTTAGGGCTTGAAATCCAAGGTGTTATTCTCAGAAGTGGCTAGCCTATGGCAAGGTGGTTGAACGAATCCAAAAGACCTTAAAATTGCTGAAAATAGTGGTAGAGAAGAAGCGAAGTTTTCCAGAAAAATAGGGTGGGTTACACCCGAATTTACGCTCCTTGACAAGTAGTTGCCGACAACCTTGGTTGAAGCACCGAAGCACAACCCTTCAGAAAGCATAGCTTTCTGATTGAATAGTCAACTTTGGCGCTCGTTTTGTATAACAGTAGGGCAACCAAAACAAGCAGTGATTAGCGTAAAGTACCCTCGCTTTTAGCGAGGGGAGCGTCAATCCGTAAGTGATATTAGAGAAAGCAATCTTTGTGTTTAAGAGATTATCTCGATGGGAAGAACTCTTGTTATCAGTTCTTGCCGAAGCTAAAACGAAAAACTGGGATATTTCAGCATTATCTTGGCAAAAGTTATCTCAAATCATAACTAGAGGCTTGTTAGTAGCAGGAATAGGACTTTTCTGGTGCTGGAATTGGAAATTGCTACTAGCCACAGTTGTGGGGATAGGATTAATGTTGCTGGTTTATCTTGTACAGACCCATCATTTCAATAAGTACTGGCGTATTTTTCAACGGTTGCTTACTGGCTACAATCGTAAATTTACTCTAGCCGTAACTAGTGGTGGTATAGGTGTATTTATTACTTATATGGTTGCTTCTATATGGGCTGATTCTGAGAATCACTGGTTAGCAACAGGCTCAATTTTACAGGGTTTGGGAACCTTAGCTACTCTACTAATATTAGGTTGGCACTTTTGGGGTAATCAAAATCAAAAAC
This sequence comes from Xenococcaceae cyanobacterium MO_167.B27, assembly GCA_030065935.1. Taxonomy (GTDB): domain Bacteria; phylum Cyanobacteriota; class Cyanobacteriia; order Cyanobacteriales; family Xenococcaceae; genus JASJCP01. The sequence goes on along the minus strand of JASJCP010000070.1, from coordinate 9,669 downwards.
AAGAAACTAGATTTAATGAACTATCTCAGGATTTAACTGCTTCTGATCCTCTTAAACGTTTGATTGCTATTCGACAATTAACTCTTCTGGTATCAAGTAATCAAGTATCCCGAGAATATCATGTTTGGCTTGTGGAATATTATCATCTGATGTTATCTCAGCCTCAAGAAACACTAGTAAAAGAGGCTTTATTAGATGGATTAGAATATTTAGATGTTTCTTTGACAAGAGAATCCCGAAAAAAACTAATCCAGATCCCCTTAGAGACTGTTTTTGAGACTCACCCACTAAATTAATAACTCTGCGTTCGCTACGTTTTTAATTTTAGTGGCGGATTCTTGCTTCATTCGGCAGTTACGCTTGTCAAACAAAGTAAATTGTAAGACCCCCGTACCTCGCCGTTCACAAGCCATTTGATTAATCATGGGCTGTCCGACCGCTTCGGAGTCCAAGTTGTTCAATTACTTTTGCTGCTGCTACATCTCTTGGAATAACTGGTCAAACTGCTTAATTTGCTGTTTAGTTGACTTGATTTTGTAGCGATAAGTCAAAATTATCATTGCTCGACCTTTCTCGATGATATTATCAGCATAATATAATTTATCGCTATGTTATGTCAAGCAACTATAATAAAGGCTTTAGGTCAGTATATAAACTTAACGCACATATTGTATTTGTTACCAAGTACCGTAAAAAAGCTATCAATCAAGAAATACTTGAAAGACTGCATATCATCTAAAAATTTTCTAACTCCAGTGAATTAAATTTCGATAGCATGGATTCAGAGCAAAAAAATACATTTTGAGTAGTTTTCTTGAGGAGGAAGCTATGTCTGATTATTTTGAGTCTTTTATCCAGCTAATTGAGCGACAACCAGAATTATTTACTGAAGAAGATCGTCAAGATTTGTGTCATATGAGATGGTCTAATGACAAAGATGAGATAGAAAATGAAATTATTGAATGGGCAAAACCCAGAGCCTCAATTTATGGAGCTTTGACAAATCTATCTATCAAAAAAAGACTTCATGGGGAGGGGAAAATTCCTCCTAGAAAGGAATCAGAATATCAACCTTTACTACAAAATACAATCCATCGCTGTTTTGCTCAACCAGACAATCAAAGTAAATCCTCAACCAGAGCTTTAGCTAAATGAATTTAATCGATAATCAACAAGAGATTATTTTAGTTAAGCCCAAAATTACTCTGTTTGCTTTTCAGTTACGTAAGGAATTGACTCAAGAAACTCCAGGAGATGCAGAGGATATTTGGTACAATTTGGCTCAGGTGGGTGAATTGCTGAAGATTAGAGAGCTTCAAAAGCTACCAGAGTTAATTGCCGATAATGCTTCAGTGTTAAATACTCCAACTACTTTAGTTGGGAATGAAACAATTCAAGAATTATTACCAACAGAGCCTGTAATAAAGTTAGACTATCCTGCTACATCTGAATTACCTGGTTTTACAGGTGGTATTTATCCCGTTAGATTACACGATATCTATTGTGTTGACTTGACACTTAGTTATCAAGAAGACAACTTTTCTTTAGATACCCTCTCGAAAATTAATCCCGATGGTTGTCTATTTCCTAAATACATTAAGGCTTCTTTAGGACAAACTTTATTATTTTTCTCTCTCCTAGGCGATTATAAACAAAATACAGAAACTAACGCTCGCGCTATTTTAGCGAGTTTGATTGCTAATAACGAACGTAAGGATGCAAAGCGTTTTTTTCTGAGAGGGGAAGGGAAATTGTTAGGAGGTAAAATTTATGAATTTACAGAAAGTGTGAATAATCCTCTAGAAAATAATCATCTTCTGGTGTGGTTGGCTAATGATGTTCAAACCGTAGATGAAGAAGCTAGAGGTGATTATTATCAGCCGTTGGTTGACTTATTATGTTCCCAGAAAAAAATTCAGTTTGCCTATTATCAAGCTCGTCAAAGATATAAAAAGGGAGAACAGTATTATCAAAGAATTGAGCCAATTGTACAGCAATTTAGTCAATGGCAGACTAATAAAACTCAACAATTACAACAATTAGAAGAATGGTTAGTACAGATTCCTGAAAATTCTGTCAATTACAACCTTTGCCTGCGAGATATTAAAACTCAACTGACGACTATTGAAATTAATAGCCAGAACTATCAAACTAGCCTTCAAAGACTCCAAAATCTCAATCCTGATGGAAATGATTTAGTTTTTTGGAGTAATTTTCTGACAGTAGATTCCCATCGTTTTCAACAACAAATTAGCTACGATATTGAATATTTATTACCAGGAAAAGAACTGTTTGAACCTACTATCGACTCAATTCGGGCTTTAGTGGAAATATCAGCACAAAAACAGCAAATAGCAGCCGAAAAGAAAGAGAAAGAAAGAGAACGCTCTATTGGGGTATGGGTGACAGTGGTAGGTTCTGGATTAGCTGTAAGTGGTATTAGTTCTAGTGTAATGTCTCAACAACCTGCGGAACTACTGTTTGATTACTCACAGCTTAAAAACTACCAACAGCATTGGTATGGCAATCCCTTTAGTTTGTTATTTTTAAATCTCTTATTTCACTCTGTCATTGGTATTCTATCCGCTATTTTGGTGGGGATTTTTGCCAGAGGTGTAATCGCTAAATTTATGGGTTGGATCGGCAATGTTACCAAAGGAGATAATTAGCAGATGAGGGAGAATAATCGAGAAGCATTACTCAAACGAGGATTTTTAGAGCTAGAAAATAAGCAATACGAAACAGCTTTAGCTACTTTCCAGCAAGCAGATAGTTTATTTCCCGATGATGCTGAAGTTAAATATGCTATGTTTCAGGCATTTTATAACTTAGAACAATACGAAACAGCATTACAATGTCTGGACAAAGCTTTAGCTATTGCTCCTGATTATAAATTAGCAGCAGAAACTAGAGAAAAATTATTAGTCCAATTGAGAGAGGGAGCTTACTTACAGTTAATTGATGCTTTATTACAATGCTCGGAAGGTGAAGAAGGTGAAATATTAGCAGCCAACGAACATTTAATTGATGCTGGCTTGATTGCAACTATCGAACAGGTAGCGGAGTATTACGAACAACAAGAAGCTGAAGAAACAAGTAATTGGTTGCGAAATCTGGGGCAATATTTAGCTCAATATCTAGAAGATTATCGACCTACTCAAGCCCATTACGATTTTCTGCTGGAAATACTGCAAACTATTAATGATGGAGGCGAAAAAGAGCAAGTATATCTGCTACTACAAGAAAATATAGACAAATTAGACCTCAAATTAGCTTACGCTTTAGAAAATTTGGCGGATAACACCTTATCGCAAACAGAAGATAAGATAACGAAAAAATCTCTAGGATATCTTATTTTGGATTTTAGTAATTTTATTAGTGAGTTCCCTCTAGGAAATCAAGCTAATAATCTTGAAATTGCTATTACTGGATATAACATCTTATTAAACATTTTCACTGAAGCAGATTCTCCCCAAGATTGGGCAACAACTCAAAACAATCTCGGGAATGCCTACGGTGACAGAATCAGAGGGGATAAAGCCGAGAATCTAGAGCGTGCGATCGCCTCTTACCAGCAGGCTTTAACTGTTTATACTCCTCAAGACTTCCCCGTAGATTGGGCAATGACTCAAAACAATCTCGGTACTGCCTACTGGAACAGAATCAGAGGGGATAAAGCCGAGAATCTAGAGCGTGCGATCGCCTCTTACCAGCAGGCTTTAACTGTTTATACTCCTCAAGACTTCCCCCAAGATTGGGCAGGAACTCAAAACAATCTGGGTCTTGCCTACGGTGACAGAATCAGAGGGGATAAAGCCGAGAATCTAGAGCGTGCGATCGCCTCTTACCAGCAGGCTTTAACTGTTTATACTCCTCAAGACTTCCCCGTACAATGGGCAATGACTCAAAACAATCTCGGTACTGCCTACTGTGACAGAATCAGAGGGGATAAAGCCGAGAATCTAGAGCGTGCGATCGCCTCTTACCAGCAGGCTTTAACTGTTTATACTCCTCAAGACTTCCCCCAAGATTGGGCAACAACTCAAAACAATCTGGGTGCTGCCTACAGTGACAGAATCAGAGGGGATAAAGCCGAGAATCTAGAGCGTGCGATCGCCTCTTTTCAGAATGCTTTAACTGTTTATACTCCTCAAGACTTCCCCGTAGATTGGGCAACAACTCAAAACAATCTCGGTACTGCCTATTGGGACAGAATCAGAGGGGATAAAGCCGAGAATCTAGAGCGTGCGATCGCCTCTTACCAGCAGGCTTTAACTGTTTATACTCCTCAAGACTTCCCCGTACAATGGGCAACGACTCAAAACAATCTCGGTACTGCCTACTGTGACAGAATCAGAGGGGATAAAGCCGAGAATCTAGAGCGTGCGATCGCCTCTTACCAGCAGGCTTTAACTGTAAGAACTCCTCAAGACTTCCCCGTACAATGGGCAGGTACTCAAAACAATCTCGGTACTGCCTACTGTGACAGAATCAGAGGGGATAAAGCCGAGAATCTAGAGCGTGCGATCGCCTTTTACCAGCAGGCTTTAACTGTAAGAACTCCTCAAGACTTCCCCGTAGATTGGGCAATGACTCAAAACAATCTCGGTAATGCCTACTGGGACAGAATCAGAGGGGATAAAGCGGAGAATCTAGAGCGTGCGATCGCCTCTTACCAGCAGGCTTTAACTGTAAGAACTCCTCAAGACTTCCCCGTAGATTGGGCAGCAACTCAAAACAATCTCGGTACTGCCTACTGGAACAGAATCAGAGGGGATAAAGCGGAGAATCTAGAGCGTGCGATCGCCTCTTACCAGCAGGCTTTAACTGTGAGGACTCCTCAAAACTTGCCTCTTGAATGCCTGCAAACAAGTCGTAATTTAGGCGATCTGGCTTTCAATCAAAACAACTGGCAATTAGCAAAAAAGACTTACTCTCTTGGCATTAAAGCAGTGGAACAAAGTCGCTCCTGGGCAAAAGATTACCAACGCAAACAAGAGATACTCTCTGATGCCATTGAAGTTTATCAAAACATGGTTCAAGCTTGTATTTATTCAGGACAAATAGAGCAAGCTATAGAATATATAGAACGGAGTAAAGCCAGAAATCTAGTAGAATTACTGGCTCTTCGCGACCTTTATCCTAAAGGTGATATTCCTCAAGAAGTCATTAATAACTTAGATCACTTACGTCAATCCATAATTGTCGAAGAAAGACTTTTAAGACAACAAGCTAGCAACATAAATAATTTAGAACCTAATCGGATCAATCAACTACGTCAACAATTAAAAAACCTTCTTGAGCGAAAAATTAAACCAAATGACCCCAGTTTTCAACTTACCCAAAGAGTCGAACCGATCAGCTTTAATCAAATACAAAACAGTTTACCTAATTCTCAAACAGCCTTAGTTGAATGGTATCTCGGCAAGGAAAATCTTTCGGCTTTTATTATTGCCCAAGAGCAAATTCCTATCCAGATTTCTTACACTCAAAAACAACTAAATGCTTTAACCAACAAAGCTGAAGAATATTTATTTAGATACTTGGGTTATATCCCCACCCCAATGGGTTACATCCGCATCTCAATTAAATTTTGGCTACTTCTTCTGAACCTGGATTGTTTGGCAGGAATCATCTTTTTACTAGAATTTCAATGGCAAAATAAGTTACCTCATTTACTTACTCAATTAGCCGAAAGTCTGCAATTAGCAACTATTATTGAGCGAATTAAACAAATAATTCCCGATGTAGAGCGATTAATAATAGTTCCCCATCGCTGGTTACATCTGCTTCCTCTTCATGCCTTAACCTTACCCGATGGACAATGTCTCTTAGATATCTTTCTTCAAGGAGTCAGTTATGCTCCCAGCGTGCAATTATTATCCCTGACTCAACAACAAGAAAAATCAACCATTAAAAACTTTTTCGCCGTCCAAAATCCCAATAACGATTTACCTTTCACCGATTTTGAAGTCCTCACAATTAAACCCCTATTTCATCCCTATAACGATATTCTCAAACGTACCGATGCCACCAAAACCGCTTTAACTCCAGCAAGATTAAAGAAAGCGAACTGCGCTCATTTTTCCTGTCATGGCTACTTCAACTTTGAAAACCCCGAACTTTCCGCCTTACTACTAGCGGGAAGTCAAATCGATAAACCAATAGAGCAATTAACAGAACTAGAACTAAGCACAACTCGCTTTTTACCCTCCAGAGATGGAGGAAGTATCGATCTCAGCCAATGTCTTACTTTAGGAGAAATCTTCGGGCTGGATTTAACACAATCCCGCTTGACGGTACTGTCTGCTTGTGAAACTGGTTTAACTGATTTTCGCAGCCTCACCGATGAATATATCGGTTTACCCAGTGGTTTCTTGTATGCAGGTAGTCCTAATGTTGTCAGCAGTCTTTGGGCGGTAAATGACCTTTCTACTGCATTCTTGATGATTAAGCTCTATCAAAATCTCCAGGACAATGATTTTCATGATTCTGTCCCCATTGCCCTTAATCAAGCTCAATTATGGCTCAAAAACGTTAATAAAGAAGAGTTAGAAGAATGGGGAAGAACCTTAAACTTGAGAGCTGCTAACCAAGCAAAATTTGAAACTGCAATGGCACAATATGAAGCCAATTCCCGTCCTTTCGCCTCTCCCTATTACTGGGCTGCTTTTTATGCAGTAGGTTATTAATTAATAAATGTTTTAATGGGAATGGTACTGTTGCCATTGTTTTAACCATTTGATTAATTCAGAATAATTAAGATTAGGTTTGGTTTCAGATACTTGTAGCAATTTTTGGAGTTGCTTAGAGTCTTTTCCTGTTGTTTGCTGCCACGTATTTAATAATATATCGTTAGGAATATTACCTTTTCCTAAACCTAAAGACTGTTGCAACTTTAGTTTTTCGTCTTTGGTAATTATCTTTACTACAAAGTCGCTGCATTGGGCTTTTTCTAATACTGCTGCTAAGGCTTGAATATATGCTTGACTGTTATCTATCTGAGTTTTTCTTATGAGAGTTGGTTTGCCAAAACGAGGTAATTTAGATGCGATCGCAATTACGGTAATAATTATGAGTTGAATCCCTATTGGCATCCAAACAGTTTTAGTAAAATAGTCTAACAAAGTTCCTTTTCTTTCTTGGGTGATGACTTCTCTATCTTTATAACCATGAAGATACTCATCTACTAAAATTAAATCATTTTGACTAACTAATTCTGCCAAAAATTGATAGTTATCAGGATATTGTTGATAAGCGTTAGCAGCGATGTAAGGGGTAACTGCATAAATTACTTTTCCTTTATCCATCTTGGTTTGCCAAACTATTGAACCATGATCGTCTTGTAAAATTGAGTTTATTTGTGATTCTTTTCGACGAGTGGTAGCAATTTTTATTTGTAAGTCTTTATAAGATTGAGTAGTAGTAAAAGGTGCAACAGTAGGTGGTGCATCTATTCCTAAAATTACTATAGTGTTACCTTGTTTAACCCAGTCTATTTCTTCTAGGGATAAACTATAAAACTTGCTTGTTTGAGGCGGTAATATTTTTAGATAACTAATGTTATTTTTGTTTGTTTCTAAGGCAGAAAAAGGTTTTTGCCATCTTTCAATGGCTGCACCTTGATCGATCATATATTGATACCATGCACCATAACCATTAGGATTTTTGCCAAAAGTAGAGCCAGCCAACAATTTATTACTATTTGGTGCAGCTAATAAAGTTAAAAAGATAGTTACAGCAACTAATATAATCCCTAATATCCACCATTTTTTGCGATTAATATTCATCTTTGTCTTAACTATTTTGCTTCGTAATTACATGATAGGCTTGCTGGCATTTATCAAAAAGGTAAATAGAAGCAGAGAAGTTACTAAAACATAATTGTTCATGGGTGGAAAATAATAATTTGTAAGATAAAAATTGCTCTAGATTTGACTGTTCAATTAATTTAAGATATTCTCCATCAGTACGACTAGATAATATGGTAATTCTTTGGCGATCGCTCAATTGTTGTAACATTCCTTGATAGAGACAGAAAATTCCTTGACGATAGTTTTGTTGCTGATAGTATTGTTGGGCTTTAGTTAACCAATCTTGGGGAGACAATTGGGTTTGGATTTGGTTGGGAAATGGCGATCGCTTTAATTGTTGTCGTTGCCTATTCCAATTTTTTATCATAGGACGTAATAATAACCATACTTGCCAGGTTAACCAAACTAATATAATCGCAATAAGTGACCATAAAATAATCTTGATCGAGATTCTAATCAACTCTGAGTCAAATAAAGATAGGTCAGGAGTATTTCTTTCTAGCTTAGACATTTGTAACTCCCACCACTCCTGAAATCTCTGTTGTGCTAACTCTATTCGCCAACCTAGGCTATTTTCTTGGAAAGAGGTAACTGACATAAATATTAATTGTTAATGTTACTAATTGTTAACTAGTTTTTAAGGAATTTAGTTGTAGCAATTTTGTATAAGATAGGACACAATTATAATAATAACTAAATCAATATCCATTAATGCGTTTTTTTAACAGAATTAATCTACAGACCCCTGAAAGCGTAGAATTAGAATTTACGTTAGCTGGAATTGGTAGCCGTGCTTATGCGTTAGTAATTGATTATTTAATATTAGGTGCTGCTTTATTTTTATCAGTAGTTATTGCCATATTTCTCACTTATCAAATAACAGCATTAGATAGTGTATTTTCTATAGAAAATCAACAAACATTAATCCAATGGCTTTGGGCAATTGAAGCTTTAATTGTTTTTACTATTTACGTTGGTTATTTTGTTTTTTTTGAAACTATTTGGCAAGGACAAACTATAGGTAAAAAAAAAGCTAAGATTAGAGTTATTGCTGATGACGGTAAGCCTATTAGTCTAGGTCAATCTACTTTGAGAGCTTTATTAAGACCTGTAGATGACTTCTTTTTTGTGGGTGTCTTTTTTATCGCATTAGGAAAAAAAGAAAAACGAATTGGGGATTTAGTAGCTGGAACAATAGTAATACAAGAAGAGTTTAGTTCTAATAATCTTACTTTTAAGCCTACAGAGAAAGCACAGGAATTAGCTCTTCAATTAAGAATAGAAAGTGATGTAGCGCGATTATCTCCTGAAAATTTTGCCATATTGAGTAACTATCTACAAAGTAGAAATCAAATGATATCTCGCTCTAGGCGGGAATTAGCTCGTAAATTAGCAGAACAAGTCAAAAATATTATGGAATTAGAGGATTTTCCCCAAGACACTACCGCAGATTGTTTTGTAGAAGCAGTGTATTTAGCTTATCAACAGGTCAGAGGGGAATCAGAAATAAAGTGACTTCTCCCGTAGCCTATAAAATAATAATTGCCATATTTTCAACAAAAAAAGCCCCCTTATAAAAGAGGACTTTGGGAGTTCAAATGTCTATTCTCGAATTAGCTTGTGCTAAACATTTATCTTTGAATTAGGGAATGTTCCCTAATTGGGTATGAATCCCCTCTTCATCTTTTTCTCGCAAGGAGACCCGAGAGTCTCTCGCGTGGAGGAATTGCGAGTCAGGGTTTACAAATAAATGCAGGTTTTTTGGTTGGAAACCTAGCTTTAAAACCTCCCATTTCTGGGGTAATGTTTGCCTCGACAATGTTAACGGTCGGTACTATCCAAGCAGCACTAGTTT
>JASJCP010000255.1 GCA_030065935.1 Xenococcaceae cyanobacterium MO_167.B27 | reverse complement strand
CCTAGCTTATCTTCTCCATCTTGAGCCAGTTGTCGAATATGACCATAACTAGCTCTCACAATCCAATCGTTGCTTAAGAATTTTTGGATTGTTTTGGCTTTTTTTGGTGATTCTACAATCAACAGTTTTTGGGACATAATTTGCTTTTTTCTCTTTCTTCGTAGAAACCCTACAGGAACGTTTTATAATCCAATCTTCCGCAACAAACTCAGTAAGCCAGAACGCCTACTGTATTTTTGATAAATTGAAATTCATAATATTGATATTCACTCATTTTCCCTGATGGGTTCTGTTTCCAAAAATTGAGTCATTCGTATAGTACTTTTAAATTTAAGTTTCTACTAGCTAGACAGGGCTATTTCATTCTAAATGGGGTAGTGATTTCCAGGTAGTGAAAGAAAGTAGGTTCTGTCTTCAGCAACACTGCATGATAGCTAAATGCAATACTTATGTACCTAATACTGATTTTGGGCAAAATCCACCGAATTTATTGAAAGTGGATAATATTATTCCCACTTTCCTTTAATTTTAAGGTGCGATTGCTTGATGGTTTATTTATTAAAATCCTTATTCTATTTATTAATTATTTTATTATATTGATTCGTTTCCACACCTTTTAAAATCTATTTCTTACCTCAAAACTAACTAGTTATAGTATTGTACTTATAATAAGTTATGTCAAAAAACTAATGGCTAGATATTTTTCCCGTTCCCAAAAGTTATTAATCTTAAGGAAATCAAATTATAAATGTGTAATTTGTGGTATCGAGTTAAATATAGATAATTTTGTAGCAGATCATATTATTCCATACTCGCTCATGTGGTCCTACTCAAAACTGGAACTTATCATGCATTATGTTCATTGTGTAATATAAAAAAGAGTGACAGTATGCCTGATACATAAAGCACAGTCAGAAATATACCAGAAAAATCATGAAAGCCGATTTTTTAGCTAATAATTACTTTTTAAATTACTATCAGTTGGTTTTATCTCGCTTATTGTCTGGAGCAACTTCATTATATCCCCATCAAAAAGCAGCTTTACTTGCCCTACACCAGAAAGCTAGTCAAGGAAAAATGGATGAAGTTAAACGTCAAGCAGGTTTAATACTGGCAGGAGTGGGAACGGGTAAAACTTTAATTCAGACAGTAACTCCATATATACTCTCACCTTGGATGAAAGGGCGTACTGTTCTATATTTATCAGATAATTGCACTTTAAAATCGCGCTTTTTAAAAGATTTTCCGACAACGGCTGAAGGAAGACCAGTCTATGAAGAGTGGTTACTTTACAGTTTAAATATTCTCCCACCAGGAGTACCACCACCAAAAATCATTGATTTAGATACAAAGAATTTTCATAAAGTAGCATTTTTGCTAAATAAAGCGGATGTGTTGGTTGGGAACAGACAATTTGTAATTAATTTAGTTAAGAGAGGAGATATAGAACCCGATAGCGTAGGATTGATAGTTGTTGATGAGGCTCATTTTGCAGCAGCATCAAGCTATCGCTCCATTACAAATTACTTCGGTAGAGCATTACTAACATATTTTACTGGCTCTAAATTCCGCAGTGATTCTCAACCAATCCCCAATGTTGAATATGAAATAGTCCGAGATGAAGTTAACTCTTCAGTGGTTAAATATGCACCAAAAGCAGATTTTGAATTTACGCTACAACAAGCTTGGAAACTTAATCCACCACCTATTAAACAAATTGCTTTTAAAGAAGCCCATAGTAGTAAGTTACTTATAGAAGAGGATGGAGAAGAACATGAATATGATTTTGAAGAATTTATAGCTAAAGCACAGATAGATAATTTGTGGTTTAGAAGAATAATACTGGCGGATAATTTTTGTCTTCCTGTTTTAGATAAAGCTGTAGAAATATTGTTATCTAAAAGAAAAGCTACAGAACAACCTCACGCAATGATTGTGAGAGCGTTAAATATTAAGCACGTACATCACGTAGCATCTTTATTAGAAAAGCGGTTTCCTTTTTTGACAAATAAAGTAGGTTTAATCCATTCTCAGCATGAAACTTATGATACTGAAGGTAGAGCAAGCGATATTATCAATAAATTCTATAACGGGGAATTCTGGGTATTAGTTCATTGCGGTACGCTGGGAGTTGGATTTGATCATAAATGGGCTTCTGTATCCTGCTGTTTGTGTGTATTTCGGACTATGTCCCCAGCAGAACAGGAATGGGGGAGAATAATTAGACGAGTACCGGGAGCAGCACCTATAGCAGATAAACCCGAATTAGATGCGCCTAATTGGGGCGTAATTGTTACTCATTCTGCGCTTTCTATGAAAAGCTTATTCTCTGATTTCATCTACGGCAAAAAAGCAGATATAATTTCAGAAATTTCATCTCCTACTAAAACTCGTCCCATTTTAACAACAACTTATGAAGCTGGGGAGACGTTATTAAACCTTTCAGAAACCCAACATTTAAGACCAGGGGATGTTTTAGAATTATCGGTTTTAACTGACCCAAAACCTAATTTATCCAACACCAGTAATGAGCTTAATGGTAATGGGTTTTCCCAATCGAATAATTCTGAGCTTGAACCATTACCCCCAATTAACTCTTCAGATGATTTGACCGATATAGATAACATACAAAATAAAAGAATAGAACTTGCCTATCCTGAAGACTTTTCCCCTTTTGATAATCAAGTAAATGGTCAAAGTAATCAGTTGTCTTTACCTGCATTAGATAATAGTAATACAGCCTCTAGTTTGGGACAAAAGCCCTGGGAAAAAGAAGTAAATGCTATAGTTAACAACCTTCAGCAAATGAAGCAAACCAGGGTTTTTAAAATTCAGGTTGAATCGGTGCTTGATGATAATACCGTTACCGTAGTACCTACTTGGAACGATATACCAACAGGTGCTTTACTCTCAAGAACCCACAGAAATCTCTCTGAACCAGATGTAAATTTTTTAGATCATATTAATTTAGATTGGCAAATAATGATAGACGGGGAGTTAATTTCCTATTCCCAGTATAAAAAGCGAGTTGTTTTAGCATCCAAGGGACTAGAGTTAAATGAAGATGGGGATATCTGTGCTAATGGTGTAAGTTTAAAATTAACTCTAGGGAAAGCCTACTCCACTTTCTTAAAAGGATTAGAAACCGAAATTAGCTCCGCAAAGATAGAAGTACCTCACACACAAAGTTCTGTAGCTAGACCCGATATAGCTAAAAATTCTTTGCAATCTAAATATGGTGGTCAGATTCGAGGTTTGATTTATGACCTGCTGAACAATAGTTATTTAATACCTGATGGTTCTTCTGGCTGCTCTTTGGTAGAAAATCCAGTCCCCTTAATAACCGAAGCAATCAATAGAGTAATAGAATCTGGGAATGAACCATCATTTAAAAATAACTCTCAGTTAATTCATAGTGCGGTATTTGGTTACATAAAAGAGAAAACTGGTAGAAGTTTCGCAGAGCATACCGAGCAGCAGTATGCAGAAGTCAAAAATTTAGTGCGTAGTTATTTGAATAAACTACAGTTTCAATTACATAACCAAAGACAAGGAAAATCTATATGACTAATTGTTAGCAAGTGGTTTAAACAAAGAAACTTGATTTTTTAAAATCCCTTCGACTTTTATGAGAGCAATACTTAAAAGCTTTCATAAATATTTTAACATGATTACACTCCAATTGATTTAATGAGGGGAAATTAACTATTCTCTTCTAATACTAAATCCGCTTACAAAAACCCAGTTATAATCTAAAAAAAAACAATAAGACAAGTTCAATGCCTAGAAAAGCTAATTTAGTAAAGCACCATAGCTCAGAAGAACTCAAAAAAAAATATCTACAAAGTAAAGATTTAGTAGAATCAAGAAGATGGCATTTACTCTGGAAAATCTCTTTGGGATGGACAATTAAAAATAGCGCGATCGCTGTAGGAATAAATTACGATTATGCTCAAGAGATTGTAAAAAAATACAATAAATTAGGAGAGAAAGCCTTAGAAAATGGTCACAAAAATCCTAAAAAAAGAAGCAGAGGGAAAAAACCTTTATTAACTAAAGAACAAATAGAAAAACTCAAACAAGAATTAGAATCTTTACCATCACCAGAGGATGGTATTTGGACGGGACCAAAAGTGGCACGTTGGATCGAAAAAGAAACAGGTAGAAAAAAAGTTTGGAATCAGAGGGGTTGGGATTACTTAAAAAAGTGCAGATACTCTTGGCAGACTCCAAGACCAACACATAAAAAAGGTGATAAATTAGAACAAGAAATATTTAAAGCTAACTTACCTCTAGTAGTTAAAAAATTAGAACAAGAAAATCCAAATGTACAAGTAGATACTTGGTTTTTTGATGAGCATAGAGTAGGGTTAAAACCTATCTTGAAAAAGGTCTGGTCAAAGGTCGGGACTAGACCAGAAGCTATAGTAAGTCATAGTTATGAATGGTTGTATGTCTATGGATTTGTCAAGCCAAGAACAGGAGAAAATTTATGGTATTTAATCCCCAGAGTCAACACAAAGTGGCTAAATGTTGTTTATAAAAACTTTGCTATTGATGCTGGTATTTCTGAAAAAAAAAGGTTTTGTTAGTAGAAGATAATGCAGGATGGCATAGTAGCAAAAAAGTAGAAATTACAGCAGGAATTACAATAAAGTTTCTACCTCCTTATTCTCCAGAATTGCAACCAGCTGAACGACTTTGGCAACTAGTAGATGAACCTCTAGTCAATCAAAATTTTGAAACAATTGATGAAATTGAAGAGATATTAATAAAACGTTGTAATGTTCTAAATAATATGAAAAAAGAAGTAAAAGATTTAACTAATTATCATTGGTTAAATAATAGTTAATTAAAAATGGGTTTTAAAAATCGGATTTAGTATAACTTATCTACTTTATTTTTCAAGAAATTATTAAACTCAATTAATTCTTCATCAGAAAGAGTGTATTCTAGAAGTTTTGCCGTATCGTTTAATTAGATACTGTTTACCTTGTTTCTTACTCCATCCTAATCGTTTCATATTTGAATCGATTTCACTCTTAATCTGTTCCCATTCAATTATATTTTCTGACTACGGCACGGGAAAATAAATTACCTTGTTTAGTCCCTTCAATTGTATTTACCTGTGTCAATTCTGACTGAGTCAAATAGTTAGCTTTTATCCAATTAATCTCTGGCTCACTTACTTTACCTTCCGCATAAAGACTAATCAACTCATTATTAGTCTCACAAGCCAACACTCTTTCCTTAACCTTATTAGCTCTATTTTCTAGAGTATAGCGGTGCCGAAGGCAACAGCGAAAGCTGGTCGCCACTATTATAAGGATAACTCTGCCAATTTATTTCACTTTTATTTAGAGAAATTTTTTCTTCTTTGGGCGGGGATTCGTTTTTAGTGTTTTCTTCTATCCCCTTATCTACTAGGGTTTCGACTGCTTCACTTTTGTTGTCACTACTCTTGTCACTCTCTCTTAGATATTTTATGAATCACTCAGAACTGAGATACTGAGACAGCTTAAGCATGGCTATTTCGCCAAACACACAAAAGACTTTCCGCACCCACGGGCTATGGCACAAAGAAAGGGGAAATCTTAGCAAAATTGCCAAATTAGATGGCTGGTATCACAAAAAAGTAAAAATAAAGGTAATTTATTTGCTTAAAATTCTTAAATAAGGTATAAATATTATTATTAGAGGGAAAATTTAGATGCAGCATGGTTTGTGAGGATTTGAAAACCAGGACGAATTGAACTATCTCAAAGATAGGAAGCTAGAAAACTTTGAATTGTTCCTGGGAAACCTGCTTGTTAATTTTTCTCACTATTAGTCAGAAAAATCATAAATCATCTAAGAAAATGTTCCAAACTTCTACTGCGACGATCCTTTTTCCGAGTATGATTTATCTCGGTCTTATTTATCTTTTACTGAGCCTTTCTAAGCTAAATATTTCCTGAAATCAGCTATGGTTTTAGGATTAATAAGGTGATAAAGAGCAATTATTATACCCACTCGGAAGCAACCAAATGTCTGAATTTGAACGAAGCAAGTGGGTAAGGTCTTTCTTGAAAATTACCTAACAACTGAGACGAGAATCACCAGAACTTTCGTCAAATGAAGGCTATCTGGCTCTCTGGATAATCCCTCTTGCCTTACTCGGAGGGTACAAGCGGAGTCTTTTAAGACGGAATTGGTTTGGTTGGAGTCTAAGCGGGCGACCAAACCATTGAGCAGAGAGCCAGATAGCCTTATAACAGAGAGCCTTCATTTGACTATTTTTTCTTTTTTTTCTGTCTGTAAGTCGTTAACCTTTGTTCTTCTCTAGCTTCTGATTTGGCAAGATATTCATGCTCTAATTGATTAGCTTCGTCTATTTTACCTGCTTTTCTTAACTTAGCTCTTTGCTTAACAAAACTATTCCACTGTCGGCAATGTTTTCTTGCCCTTTCTCCTGGCACTGTTTTACAGTTGACAATACGAAAACTTGATGGTTCTTGAAAATAATGACTCATTTCAATATGCCCTTATATTCATCATAATTTGACCCTAGATATTAGGACAAATAATAATTAAGACGATAATTTTTTTAACAAATGTATCTAGTACATTAAGAAAAACTCTTATAAATTGCTTAATTATTAGCTAACCAAGCAATTAAATCATCACGACTAGAAAAATCTAATAAAGCTTCTCCTAATGCTTCTAATTGCTCCACAGATAAATTAGTAATCTGACTTTCATCTTCAGCTTTGATTTGACCAATGCGTTTTTTTAACAGACGTAAAACCAAAGAAACTTCACCTTCTTTAATACCTTCAGCTTTGCCTTGAGCCT
>JASJCP010000254.1 GCA_030065935.1 Xenococcaceae cyanobacterium MO_167.B27 | reverse complement strand
GTTGGGAATGGGTCGAAAAATTAATGATAACTTCTCTCAATAAACTCCCATTCTATCAAAGAGGTCTTAAGACTATGAAACTTATACAGAGCCTAGTATAGCGGGGTTGTCACCCCGCCAGTTGGGCTTCTTTCTTAGCGGTAATTGCTGCTTTAAACTGGGGTTCGTTGGATTTAGCTAACTGCTCTTCTGTGACATCAGCTTCCGCCATCTGCTGGTCGAGTTGCTTACTATTTTCCTGTAACGGTGCTTCAACCTCACCCTTACCTTTTGATTTGGGTACTGCTCCTTCTGCACCCACACTAGAAGGTGCTGCTCCTGGTTGGGTGGGAGGTAAGGGAGTTACTGCTTTTGGCTCGATGCCACTAGTATCGGGTGCTTCCTTACTTTTATCTTCTAGGGGTTTTTGAGAGCCTTCTTGTTCCTCTTTTACCTTGCCACTTAGCTCCCCTTTGACGGACTCCAATTTATTATTGTTTTTAAAGTCGTCAGCTTCTTCCAAGTTTTTGGGAGCTGTCTCTGTAATGCGCTCCATCAATTTAGCTTTAAAGGCAGCCTTATCAAATCCTGGAGTTTCTGCTTGCTCCATCTCACCCATCTGATTCGCTTGCCCTTTGCTTTCTACTTCACTAGGAGGTGCTACAGCAGCAGCCTGCGCTTGATTGGCTTTAGTCTTAGCAGGTTCGTGTTGTTTTTCCTGTTGAGCAACTTTTTTGGCTTTCCCGACAACCGCTTGGAAAGCTGGATCTGCTTCTGGAGAAGTTGGGGCTTTAGCTCCACTAGCATCTTTTTTCCCAGTATCAGGTGGTTTAACAGCAGTACCTTTTGCACCAACACTTACAGGCTTCTCTTTCCCTTTACCCTCTAGTGCTTTTTTCCCAGTACCTGATTTTTTACCTTGAGTTTTAGCAGATGGAGTTTTACTTGCTTTAGGTGCTGACTCTTTCTTACCTGCGGGGGTTGCTGGAGACTGAGCCTGATTCTGTTCTTTTGGGGTCTTTAGTTTAGCTGACTTTTGCTGAGATTTTTCTTGATTTTTAGCTGAAGATTTTTGAGGACTAGCAACTGGTTTGGTTAAAACTATCTTAGTAGAATTACGATTTGCTATTTTTGGCTGAAGAGGGGATACTTTCAAAACCGATTTTTGTAGCGATCGCCTATTTTTGTTCCTTTCTCCTACTAACTTTGCCCTAGCTTGGACAGCAAAATTAGAAGTTTCTCTAGGATTATCGCCATCTACCGCATTGGGAGAAGTTGAGGATGATGCGATCGCAGCCTTATTTGAAATCTCTTCTGCTGGCGGTTCCTCTCTTTTCTCAATTGCTTGCTGTTGCAACCTCTTAGGCGAGGAAATACGAACTTTTAGTTTGGGCTGCACAAAAGGAGTTTTTAACGAACGCCTAGGAACAGAAATAAGCATTTTATTTAGGTGAATGCTTGAACCTGATTGGGGTTGTAGTTTTCCTGGTAAATCTGGTGGTTGCTGTTGGAAATTAGACTTTTCTCTTAATTGTTGTTTCTGAAGCTGTTTTTCTGCTTCGTCTTCTTCTTGAGGTTGTACTGGGGTTGATGGAGCAAATGTTTGAAGGGCAGTTTTGGGATTTTTTTGCTCCGTTTCTCTTTCTTCCTGGTTGAGAAACTTCTTATTGCTCAACTTAGGGTTAATCCTTGGTGGCGGTTGCAGTGGTCTATTGGGAGACGATATAGGAATATTGCTTAAATGAAAGTTAAACTTGGGGTCAGACAATTCCGACTTGGGGGAATTAACAGGTTGCGTCTTCTGTTGTTTAGCAACCAATGTGGTGTTAATCGGAATATTTGACTTTCCTGTGGGACTGTGAGTTCTGCTATGCATAGCCACTACAAGGATATTTATTTGTATTGATAGTGTTGAGAAATTTGCCAAAACACTATGACTAGTGCTGTATTTCCTTTGTCAGAACCCTAGATTGATTAGTTAACCAATTTTAGACAGCAGCACCATAATCAGTTCATAGTTGCACAAAAAGTTTATTTTTACTATTCAACTTTTGGCTAATTTTTTTCAATGGAGGGGGGTACATAAGTAGCTGTGCAGAATAACTTACATAGTGTTGAATTATATCAGCACCCCTAGTAGTTATTTTGTTGGTTCTTATGAAGGTGTTACCATTGAAGCGTTGCACAAATATGTCGCAGCACTAAGATTGACCCTATGACTAATAAACCTTGTCCGTCATTCATCCCTCCGAAAGAAACTTAAAAAGATGATTGCTAGTAAAAATGAGTCTCTAGATATTGTCGGCATTTTCAAGAGTGAAACGACTCTGTATGTTATTAAAAGGCTGATGCAAGCTATTTTAACTCTGTTCATTGCTTCTGCTCTGAGTTTTGCCATCATTCAGCTAGCACCTGGAAACTATCTTGATAGCTTTCGCAATAATCCTCAAGTTTCTCCTGAATATATCGCAGACATGGAACAGCGATTTTGGCTAGATCGACCAGCCATAGTACAGTATTGGCGTTGGTTGTGGAGGGTAGTTACTCAGTTTGATTTTGGGGAAAGTTTTATTTATTTTCGCTCAGTCAAGAGTCTCTTACTAGAAAGGATACCTGCAACTTTACTGTTAGCTATCTCTTCGATTATTTTAACTTGGGCGATCGCGCTTCCGTTAGGAATTATTAGTGCAGTTAAACAAAACACTCTAATAGATAAGATTTTACGAGTTATTAGTTATATCGGACAAGGCTTCCCTAGCTTTATCACGGCTCTAATTTTACTCATCTTTGCTCAATACACATCCCCTCTGTTTCCTGTGGGAGGAATGACTAGCATTAATCATTCTCAATTCTCTCCTCTTGGGAAAATTGTAGACATTGGTTGGCATATGATATTACCAACAATTGCCTTAAGTATTACTAGTTTTGCTAGTTTGCAAAGACTAACGAGGGGACAATTATTAGATGTGCTGCGTCAAGAATATATCCAAACCGCCCGTGCTAAAGGTTTACCCGAAAATAAAGTTCTCTATGTTCATGCTTTACGCAACGCCATCAATCCTTTAATTACTCTAGTTGGTTTTGAGTTTGCTAGTCTGTTAAGTGGCTCTTTTATTGCGGAATTTTTCTTTAATTGGCCAGGTTTAGGAAAACTAACACTACAAGCAGTACAAGCCCAAGATCAGTATGTAGTGATGGGAAGTTTGATGATGAGTGCAACAATGTTAATTGTAGGAAATTTGTTAGCAGATTTATTACTAAAAGTTGCCGATCCTCGCATCAAGTTAGAAGATTTGAAATAGATTTATGAACCTCTATAGATTGGAGGGTGGTGCATCAGATAAGTGTGGCATAGGTAATCAAGTCATGCCAACTCCATCGGGCGATCGCCAAATCTGCTCTTATTCGGATAAAGAACGAATGGATATCTGTCCTGAATGTAGTTATCAAACTACAAGAGATCATGGTAGTGGTCGAGTAATTTTAATAGGACTTACGCATTGACAAAAAAGTCTAATTATGGGGATGATCTAGTTTGTCGATAAGCGATCCCGCAGGGATCCGCTTCGCGGTGCGCAGGAGAAGACCCATCAGACAACATTCCAAACCATCTACTGCCAAGTGTGACCTCAATACCTATACGGGCTATCTAATTACAGACTTTCCTTAGATATTTAGTACTACCAAAACCTGTTGATTGTAGCAAATGGGAGTAGGATTAGGGAAAACATATTCTATATGTATGTAATGCTCAGCTTTATGATCAAATATTTAGGGTTACTATACTTGAATCCGCTTAATCTTCAACGCTCTTGCTGGTATATCTGTTTATGTTTAGCTGGTTTGGTTTGGGCTTTATGTCATCATCCCGTAGCTAGGGCGCAAACCTATAACCAGACTACATTTGATTACTTAAGTATTATCTGGCTGTTAGTAGCTGGTACCCTGGTATTTTTTATGAATGCTGGCTTTGCCATGCTTGAAGCTGGTCTTTGCCAGAGGAGAAATGCAGTTAATGTTTTAGCCAAAAATCTGATCGTCTTTTGTGTTTCCATCCTCGCCTTTTGGTGGTTTGGTTTTGGGATTATGTTTGGGGATGGGAATTCATTTTGGGGACAAGAAGGTTTCTTTTTTCAAATATTTAACCCTCCTTTTAATAATGATTTTCCCGCTGGGTTTGAAGATCTAGCTAACCTATACGCGGGTCAATCTTTTGTGGGGATATTTTTCTTTCAACTGGTATTTGCGGGAACAGCAGCTACGATTGTTTCTGGTGCCGTGGCGGAACGGATTAAGTTTTGGGCGTTTTTTTGGTTTAGTTTTTGTTTGGTAGGAATTGCTTATCCGATAACCGGTCGTTGGGTTTGGGGTCCTGATGGCTGGTTGGCTAGTCAGCTCAATTTTCTGGATTTTGCTGGTTCAACTGTAGTTCATTCAGTTGGTGGTACAGCAGGTTTGTTAGGAACAATGCTACTCGGTCCTAGAAGAGGCTGGCAGGGATACAATCCCAATCAAATAGGTAAAGAGCAATTTACTGCCAAACCTCAAGAATTTATTGCTTATAATCTGACTTTTTCCACCTTGGGTTGTTTAATTCTTTGGCTTGGTTGGTTGGGATTTAACGGCGGTTCAGTCCAAGCGTTGGCTCATATTCCCCATGTTATTACTACGACTATGATCGCTGCTGCTTCTGGAGGTGTATTCGTTTTACTGTTGCGGGGTTTGCGTCGTAATAAACCAGCACTACCTCTAGTACTCAACGGTATTTTGGGGGGTTTAGTGGGAATTACGGCATCTTCTGCTTATGTAACTCTAGGAATTGCTATGTTTATTGGTGCTGTGAGTGGTTTATGTGTAATTCTGGTGGAAGCTTTCTTGGAATTTTATCGAATCGACGATCCTGTAGGGGCTGTTCCTGTTCATCTTGGTTGTGGAATCTGGGGAACCCTAGCCGTAGGATTCTTTGTGAATCAATTACCACCTTATATCGAACAAAAGGTAAATCGAGTCGAACAAATTTTAGGTCAACTGGTTGGTCTACTTTCAGTTCAAGCTTTGACCATCATCCTCTGCTTACTGTTTTGGCTTTTGATTGGTCTGATTCTCTATCTGGTTGAATTGTGCAATGAGCAACTCAAGACCTCCTCAGCAGTCAACCAACCACCAAATAATCTAGCTCAATCCAACCGAAATAGGTATAAATCCGAAAGTTTAATTCCTGAGTCTCCTTTAGAATGGTGTGTTAAATATGTCAAAATTGCTAGAGAAGCTTTGAGAGTATCACGAGAAGAAGAAATTAGCGGGAGTGATGGTACTTTTAGCCCTTCATAGTTAAATAGTGGGAATTTTGTACCAGCCTGTTAGGACGTTACTGCTCACCAACGTGCCAACAAATTCTGTCCCAAGCACCTAGCCTCAGCGACAACTCCCCTGATGAGTATTAGAGGATTCCTCAGCTACAAGTTCCACAATCCCCTCTTCATTGATAATCCAGCTACTTGCTTCGACAATTCTTTCAGCAGTAGTATTTTGCTTGACTGTATTAGCTGAGTTTTTAGTTAACTGAGTGGGTAATTGTACATCCCTCCAAACTTGATGACTACTCAGAGTTTCCGTGGGGCTTGGTGGTAAACCGCCTCGTCCAGTGCTGATGAAGCTACTGCCTCTTCCTCTGCTGGCTTCACAGCCCTGGGGAATAGAGAGAGTTTCTAGCCCAGAAGGCAATTCAACTAATCCTGGAGAAGGCTCTAATTCTAAGATGTTGATTGATACTGTTCCCTCTAAACCAAATTGAGAAGAGGCACTAATGTCCAGAAATTCTTGCCCAAAGATGCTATTGGTGGTGATGTTGATATTACCCCCTGTCCCCAAAAAGGCTTCCGCAGTAATCTTATTCTCATCGGGGAAACTCAGGATAAATGGGGCATCAATATCAATATTGCCCCCATCTCCTTCTGCTTGAGGTGTTCTAGCTCTTCCAGCATTGGCAGAGATTTGACTATTATTCCCCAGTGTTAATAAATCAAAGAGTTGTAGGTTAATATTTCCCCCCTGATTGCTGGCAGTTTCAGCAGTAATCACACTTCGTTCCAGAGTGAGAGAGCCTGCTTGTAGTTGGATATTACCCCCTTCTCCTGACCCTTGGCTGTTAACTGCAATAGAAGCACCATCCTGAAGGATAATGGTTTCGGGATCAATAAAAATACTACCACCATCACCAGTTGAGCCTTGTTCCGTGTCCGCAAATATTCCTGTATCTGCCCCAGTAATGTTAATACTGTCTTCTACTTTCAAGGTAATATTGCCTGCGTTTCCTAACCCAACAGTTCTAGTAGTTATTTCGCTACCCTCTGTAAGAACAAGCGATCGCGTATTAATCTCAATGCTACCTCCATTACCTTCTGATTCAGCTGCCTGAGCAAATATGCCAGTGGTCAAACCGAACAAACCAACTGGTTCGATGCCGATTATTTTTACGGACTCGGAGGCATTCACGATCAAATTTCCAGCGTTGCCATTACCAAATGTACTAACTGATACCTGCCCTCCATCTCGCAGGATTAGCTGTTTCGTGTTGAGCTGCAACTCTCCTGCATTTCCTTCACCCGTGGTTCTACTATCCAACCTACTGCTGAAGAACTCATTGGCTGATACGCCAATTAAGTACTTAAGCAAAATTAAATGTATATTTTTTGATAAAGTTTTATATGATTATTTATAGCGATCGCCTATCCCATTACTAGGCGATCGCTATAAATAATTGCAGGGAATATAAATTTAAAATGAGATATATC
>JASJCP010000253.1 GCA_030065935.1 Xenococcaceae cyanobacterium MO_167.B27 | reverse complement strand
TTGCTAACTCAATTTGACTATATTTCTCACCTTTTTCTGTTGCTTGATAATAGTCATGAACTATTTTTCCTGTGGATTTCTTGGTTCTTTTTATTGATACTTGAAACTCCAATTCCAACAGTCTTTTGTTAACAGCACGGGCAGAAACTTTGGCTATTCCAAGTTTCTTACTTAGGATTACTCCTAGCTCAGTTGGACTTAAAGCTTTTTCTGGGAGAGGATTAGCACTGGCAATGGCTTTTTTCTGGGGTAATAATAATGGTTTAGCTTGAGGTTTGATTTGCATCACTGAGTCTAATTTTATCGATTGGATCAAGGGTGTAGAAACTCCTGCTTTCTCTGCCGAAGATGCAGCGAAGTCAGCGAAAAATGCTATATCTTCTAAACTTAATTCTGCTGGTTTTTCCTTCCAGCCTAATTGCTGTTGCGCCCAAACTCTAAAGCCTACAGTAGCAAAAGCTCTAAAAACGAGTTTGGCTTGTTTCGTACAATATCGTCCAGCTTCAAAAGCGTAATATTCGATAATCAAGGCTACTAAAACATCGTCTAGGTTATCACCCTTAAAGCTATAGCCAGCAAAGCTTTTGAAGATTTCTGGTACGTCTAGGTTATCACTCAATTTAAGCAGTAATTTTCTAATAGCTGGTTGTGATACGCCAGCCAATCTAGCTGTACCCCGTTGGGAAGCTGAAGCTTTACCCTGGCTATCAATTGAAAACTCTTCTAGGATATCTGGAGGTAGATGAAATATTGCTGACATGGTTTTTCTCCTTAATTAAATGCCCCACACAGAGCAAGTGCAGGGCGATAACATTGTTCAAATCTTAGATAAACTTGTAAACGAGGACAATCTAGAAATCAATCTCATCCTCTTCATCTACAACAGGTCTGGTTTCTACATCAACAGATTTCTTCAACCCAAAAGGATCATCGAAAATAGCCTTGACCTTATCATCAGTAATCAATTCAAAGATTTGCCTTTGATGTTCTTCTCTCAAAGCTTTGGCATCCCCTTCCATCTCAAACATAACTCCTAGAGATGAAGAACCATTAATAGAACTGACAAACTCTTTGGGCTTGGCAATAAGATTAACACTGGCTAGATGAATCAGATTGCCTCTGATTTTGTAATGTTTTTGTAGACCCTTATTCAGAGATATGATGGTTTTAGTCTCAGATTTAGTTTTCCAATAACCAATGAGATTAGTCTTGCTTGAGGTCAATTTAAGAGTGAATATCTGAGGTTTACCATCTTTATCAAGAATTAAATTCCCATTACAAACACAGGCTAAAAAACATCTAGCAACGGTAATTTTGTTACAGTCTATGAATTTAACCCCTCGTTCTGGGTAAGAAACTTTCTTTGTGGTTTTATCCATCGCAAAGATACGAGGGATATTCAAAAAGACCCATCGTACATCACTGACTATTTTGAACATGAATTGCGCTTCACGTCCATAAACACATTCAACCACCTCTAGCTCAAACAAATGCTCTTCATGATTTAATAAATCCGAGGAAGTTTCAGACATACAAAAGTCAATTGGTTCAGATAAAGAACGAGGTTGATAATTCGTAACTTGTAAAGCGGGATAGACCTGTTCTTTCTGATTACTAGCAACAGCATAGTTTAGATTAATTCCAGTAACAGTCATGATATTTCTCCTATTAATTTAATAGTAACAAAGGATTGAAAAACAGTGAGGGCTTCAATAATCGATAACCTAATAGCTTTGACCATTAACTAAAGTAAAAAGCCCTCACTGTTTTTTTTATCTCCTTCTGTAAGCATTAAGCTTTCGTAGAAGTTTGAGCGAGAGCGATATTTAAAGCTTTGATTTGGTAGTATTTAGCCTCACTACTGTCTTTTCCTGAGCAGACTATATTGATATGATTAGTCTTATGTCTCCAGATAGAATGACTACCTTTACCTCTATTTTTGAGACGAATAAAACCAGCTTTAGAAAGACTATATTTGAGAGTTCTGATTTTCATGTTAGATGACTCCATTCTATAGTAAAATGTTGGATTAATAAGTTAAGTTTGCTACTACAATTAGGTATTTTCTGGGAAACAATAGATTTAGTAACTGCTACTTGGAAAGTAAATACTCTTGCTATTTAATTAGCTCAAGAGCCATTGTTTTGAGCCAGTATTCTGTTGATAAAGACTCTTATTTTTCCAAGCAGCTAGATAAGTTTAATCATCAAAACCTGTCTTACTTATCAGGATTGTATTGCTTGTAACAAGGACTAACTGGATTGCATAAATGACAGGGGGCATCTGTCCAACCATCTCCAGTAATAAAAGTTTGATATCGCTTTTTTCCGTTACAATTAGGACAAACTTTTGATTAATTGTTCTCAGTTGAAATAAGAGTTATTTCGTTAGATGTAACCCATAAAGGTTCACAAAGACGTTTATCTTTTGCTGACAAAGAATAACGAAAGGATTGAATCTCAGTAATTACAAAAGTTGCCCATTCATAAGGGTGTTCATCAGGGTCAACGATTTGAACTAGATTCCCAACCGAAAATTTAGTTTGTTGTGTCATGATAGTAAAAAATTGAAAATGATTAGTCGTTAACAAAAATAGTCAAAGAATCAGGATTCGGTAATTTTTCAATCCTATAAATTACATCTAGAAAAGAGCTAAAATAATAGATGGTAGATCTAGCAAAACTTTTAGCCTCTTGAACATTATTTATCTCAATATTCTTTTCTTTCAAAATCTTGGAAAAAACAGATAAAACTTTTAGTTCAATTTCTCTGAGTAAAGCTAAATCTAGAGAATCACGGTCTAAGTTTTCAAGAATATCAGTAAATTCAAGTGCTAGTTCATTGGAAATAGCAAGGACATCTGCAACAGAACCATCAGGGTTTAAAACTGTTAGTTGAGCCATGACTTTTAAGCAGTGTAGAGTAGTAAAGTGTCATGAATGCAATGGTGTATTTTAAGATAAAAAAATCCCTTGCCAGGTAAAGATAAGGGAATTATCGACGATAGGTTGCATTAAATAAGAACGAAATCAAGTTTCGTCCCTCATATAATAAATGGTTAATTCTAAAGTCCGTCAGAAATAATATGGTCTTGGTTCTTCATGATTTACTTTAGAAATCTACTTCGTGTCTCTATTAAAGCGCAAGCCTTTAGCTATACGATCTGGAAGAGAACGCATTGTTTGTTGAGCGATCGCTTATTTTAAACATCATTACGATAACTAATTCAGGCTTGATAGAATTAAGGCAATGAAACTGCCAAATCCAGAAAGCGCGATTATCGATCATCAAAAACTCGTAGGCTATTGTCTTAACCTCAATCATGGAGATGGACGACACAAAGCTCGCGTGTTTAAATCAGCCTTAAACTTAGATATCGATGATGTTGACGAACTCAAAGCAGCTTTGTTAGAAGCCGTTATAAAAAATGATGCTGTTCCAGAAAAACGTAATCAATACGGTCAAAAATATGTCATTGATTTTCCGATGACTCGCGAGGAAAAAACAGCAATGATTCATAGCGTTTGGATAGTGAGAAATCAGGAAAATTTTCCTCGTTTAGTTACGTGCTATGTACTTTAATTTAAGAGGTGGAACTAGATGAAATTACTAGATATTGTGGCTTTGCTAGAAGATTTACCCCAACTGGGTCTATATCGAGGTCAAGTAGGAACAATTGTTGAAGAATACGAACCTGGAGTTTTTGAAGTTGAGTTCAGCGATACCACAGGTCGTGCTTATGCCATAGAAACTCTAAGTGCAAATCAACTCATGTTACTCCATCATCAATCCTTGACTGATAAAACACCTACTCCAGCTTAACTAGACCAAAAAAGAGCCAGGAATAACCCGACTCTTTCAGCATCAAGTAAATTTAAAACCAATCAGGGTTATGGGGTTGAATACGAATCAAAGCCTGTTCTTCAAACCAAATCAGTTCTTTAGTTCCTTCTAGGCAACGAATTCCGTATTTCCAATATGGTTGATTTAACAGTTTTCCTGATGGGGTAAGGGATTAAACCAATTCCATTGCACAGATACGAAACAGGTCTAACTCAGATTAAGGAAGGTTGTACTTCTGACAATGTTGCCACTGCTGTTTTGTCGCAACCATATCACCAAAGATGAACTGAGGCTGAGAATATTGATAATCTGAATCCCAAGACTGTTGTTGGGGAGTGAATTCAATGGTGATGATAACTTCTTCGTCTATTTCAGGTTCGGCGCGATATTCAACATAAGGTACGCCATTCGCTTCGATTGTTTGAATTTTTGTGTAGGTCATGATGAAATGGAAATAATGTTGTAGCGACAAGTCCCAAGAGTTAAGGTAAACAACCTGGGACTTTTTGTTTAGGAGATAAATCTCATTCCTGTTGGGCGAAAGCCCCTTAGATAAGGCAACAAAGCTAGAGGTCTAAAAAGGAGGTTTTAGAATAAGTTGGTTTGTTCGAGAATGGCGATGTTTGCTTCTCTCCAGCATTAATCTTGTGTCTTGGATTTGCTGACCGAGATAATCACTAGTCTCTTCTCTAGCTTTAGACACAAAATTTAGTTTGCAATCTTGAGTAAAGGGATGGTGAGAAAAGACTACTTTGTCGAAAACGCTGCATAACCCACGCCCTCTACCCTCGCCTGAGTCCTTGAATTTGGGACAACTAGCGCAGGTAGCGATGGTCGATTCTGGGGCTATTTTGGTTTGTATTTGAGTCTGTGGCATGATGACTAATGATTTTATTTTTCTTGGGGAGAGCGAAGCGTTTGCTTTACTCTCCTTTTTCTTTGTGTAGGAAAGCGATAGCGGTCGATTATTGAAATGAGCAAAACTTAAATATTGAATCTGTCCTTTAATTGCACGTTCACGGACTTTACCCACTGCTATGAGCTTGTGCTATACCGCGATCGCCATGTCTAGGGACTATATGATGCAGTTTGACGCTTATTGGGAGCTTGATTAATAGTGTTTCAACTTCTGGATTTCTGGTTCTTCGGTGAGGCTAGTTGTTTCCTCATCCGTTATGCTTCTATTATTGCGGAATCGGGAGATTTTGTCAATAGGTTAACGTATTTTTCTTGCGATTAGTATTTTACGTTAACCGAGTGATAGAATAAGAACAGGTCGTAGAACATGAACATGAAACAACTAAGAGAAAGAGCCAAACTCAAAACCATAGATACTGCCTATCATTTGGGGATAGCTGAAAGTACAGTTCGGAATTGGGAAAAAGGTCGGACTATCCCCAAATTGCGACTTGATCAATTTGGGACACTGCTCCGTCTTTATGGTTGTACTTTCGAGGAACTCGAAACTGCTTTCAAAAACACAATGGCACAAGAACAATCAAGTGCCAAAAAAGATTAGGGCAAGTGCAGTAACTCTTGGCGGAGATGCACTTGCCCTAATACTACGACCTGTATTTCTTAATCACAAAGGTTGCAGCAATGATGATTTTAACCGAATCAGCATACGTCGAGTCAAAAAGTCTGAGGGATAATCAAGTAGCAGAATTATCCCATCAAAGAGCGGAGGATATTTTAAGGAAAGTCAAGTCCTTATATTTTGCTTTGTGGCAAGGCACTGGGACAACAACAACATCAGCTTTAGTTGATTATTATGAAGTATCTGGGGAGACGATTCAAAAAGTAATTCAGCGTCATCGGGATGAATTGAATTCAGATGGTCTGAAAAGAATACGGGGTAAAGCTTTAAAGGATGTTGTGGACATCTTGTCCATAAGTAAAAGAACACCACAATTAACAATCTGGACACCCAGAGCAGCATTACGTTTAGGAATGTTGTTAAAGGACTCTGAGATAGCTAAAGCAGTAAGAACAAGTTTACTTAATGCAGTAGAAAGTGCGATTCGTTGATACTGCGAAGCCCTAGAAACTAGGAAAGTAGAGGTATCCAGGCGATGACGGAGAGAAAACCGTATGTAACCTGAACTGATGGATGGATGTGGGTTAAAGTCCCACCATCTAGGAGAAAGATGACTCCAGAGGGTGGCACTTTCTAGCAGAAAGAGGAATGGAAATCAGTGAGAAAAAGACCAAGATTACTGCATCGACAGACGGATTTGACTTTCTAGGCTGGCACTTCAAAGTGCAATCCAACGGAAAGTTTAGAAGCTTTCCATCAAATGAGAATTTCCAAGCATTCCGTAAGAAAATCAAAGCTATCATCAACTGCTCGAACTATGGTGCTAAGGTTAAAGCTAAGAAATTAGCCCCCATAGTCAGAGGATGGAGGCAATACCACCGCTACTGCAAGATGGACGGGTCTAGAAATAGCCTCAGTTCTATCCGACTCAGAGCATACAAGGTATTCAACAAGGAACAGAAACAAGACCGCTACTCTAGTAGCAAACTACTAAAAAAAGCGTTCCCTCCCGTTCCTTACTCCGAAAATAAGTTTATTAATGTCAAAGGCGAGAAATCGCCCTATGACGGAGATATAGCCTACTGGAGCAAGCGCAACAGTAAACTATACGACAATCACACCTCTAAAGCCCTAAAAAGGCAAAACCATTCATGTGACTACTGTGGTTTGCTATTAACCAGTGAGGAAAGAGTACACCTTCATCACTTAGATGGCAACCACAACAACTGGAAGTCCAGCAACCTAGTAGCTATCCATTTGTCTTTCCGCACGTCAAAAAGTAATATGCTCTGATTACATTTTTGACCTATATTAGCGATCACATTTTCGTCTATCTGCGATCGCTAATATCCAATAAATCAGTTTTTGGCGACCCGCTACGCGGTTGCCTTCG
>JASJCP010000252.1 GCA_030065935.1 Xenococcaceae cyanobacterium MO_167.B27 | reverse complement strand
CTTTGCTCAAAATGCCTTGCCTCTAACTGTTGAAGAGTTAAATGAAGCGAACCGCAGGGGAAAAGAACTAGAATCGATACCAGTTGCCAAAGACGGAATAGTCTTTTACGTCAACAAAACTAACGGAATTAAATCCCTGACTCTAGAACAAGTAAGAGATATTTATCTTGGCAAAATTACAAACTGGCGAGAAGTAGGAGGAGAATATCTACCTATCACCCCTATAACTCTAGCTCCCTCTACCAATCAAGCTCTAGAATTGGTGATGGGAGAAGATGATGTATATCTCCCAAAGAAAGTCAAAATAGTAAGAGATTATACTACTGCTATCCGACAAGTAGCCAGCACCCCTGGAGCTATTTCTTATGCTTCTAGCGCGATAATGTTAGGTCAAAGCTCGATTCGTCCTATTGCTTTGAGCAAGAACTCTGAGACTGTTCCTTTTTCTGCTCTAAAAGATGATGGTACGGTCAATTTACAGGCTTTTGAGCGTAATAATTATCCCATAACAAGACAACTATATGTTGTTATCAGACGAGACGGAACAAAAAACGAAAAGGCGGGAGTCGCTTACGCTAATTTCTTGGTTTCATCAGAGGGGCAAACTCTTGTCAGGAAAGCGGGATTTGTGCCTATTTATTGAGCTTCCCGAAGGGAAGCTCAAGTAGCAAGTAGCGAGTAGCAAGTAGCTTTCTATGTACTCGCCACGTTGGTCTATTGCCTCTCCTTTTAAGGAGAAAAAACAAATAAATAATATTGAAGAGAGAACGCTCTTCGGAATCTTCAATCAATCGATTTTGAATCCTCTTATCTAAAAGAAGAGCTTATTACTTATTACTTGTTACTTGCTAAAAAGCTACTTGCTACTTGAGAAGGGGAAAATCGAGAATAAATTTACTTCCTTCTCCATCTTTTGTTTTTACTGTGATGTTTCCGTCGTGACGAGCCATTGTTTCAGATGCTAAGGACAATCCTAGTCCTTGACCTTGATTTCTGGGTTTAAAACTTTTAAAAGGGATAAATATACGGTTTACCATTTCTCTTGGCATCCCTATGCCATTATCTGAGACACTGACTTTTATTCGGTTGTTCTCTTTCCAAGTTTGAATAGTAATGATGCCCTGATGTTGAGGTATTTTTTTGATTTTCAGTTTGATTGCGTAATAAGCGTTATCAATCAGGTTTTCTAGAACTCTACTTATACCAATGGAATCAATAGAGACTTCTTTGATAGTAGGATCATAATTTTCAACTAGCTTGATAGGAAATTGATACTGGGATTGTTTAATAGGGATGATAGAACACACAGATGTATTAATCAATTGGTTAAGAGCAGTAGCTTTCCTTTGAAAAATATTTTTTCCTAAATAAGCAATACTAAAATATTCCTGGGCATTATTTCTTTGGCGGTTTAACTCAGCAGTTTGAACTAATAAAGCATCAAGGTGTTCCTGTAAAGCTGAAATAGGGGATTCTTCCAATTCTTCATATAATTCTTCAATTTTTTCGCTAAGATTATCCTCCTCGTAAGCTGTTGACAAGATGGAAGAAAGCTCATAAGCAGTTTTTCCATTTTCTGTAATAGAGCGAAGGGGATTTTGCAGAGAGTGATTCAAATCTTTAATTAATTGCTTGAAATCTCTGTTATTCCTTCTAATAGTGTTGATATAAATGAGCAGGGAAATAGTGCCACCAGCACCTAATACCCCTAATACAGAAGGAATAATAGGAATCCAATAGCCTTCAGTAAAAGCAATAAAAGAGGATATTGTCAAAACGCTAATAATCACTACAGCACCAGATAAAGTTACAAGAAAAAGGGTCTCAGGACATATTTTGCGGTATTTTTCGGCGATTAAACTAATTCCCACCACTACCACTGTGAGCATTGTTATTTCAATAGCCTCTGGAATTGTTTTAATTAGAGGTCTAGAGTCAATGGCTGCACTAATGATAGAAGATGTAATTTGTGCGTGTACTTCTACGCCGTTGGTGAATTGAGGTGAAGACCAACGATTTATCGGAAGGTGGTGCTTATCAGAACCAGAAGCGGAAGTATTGCCAATGAGGACAATCTTATCGCGAAAGATATCAGGTGGAATATTACCTGTAGCGACATCACTCACATACACCACGGGGAATCTTTGTTTGCGCCAATTTACTAGGAATAAAGTTCCATCTTCGGTTCTGGTATAACTCCCATCTAATGTTTTCAAAGGCTCTAGTATGATTTGTGATGAGGTTTCAGGGTTGGTGAGTGTCAGAGCATGAGTACTTTTAATCTCTCCCACTTCATAACCTTCCAAAACCAAATATCCAGATGCTAAAACTACCCCCAGCGTAGGGGTCCCCCAAGGTCCTCCTTTTTCATTTTCTAAGGGGTGGATGTAAGACCGCCGAATCGTTTTATCATCATCATAGAGCAGGTCAGCAGCAGCAGTTTGTTTCTTCTTTTTGAGAGCAATAGGCGGATTTACTACACGAGGGAGGACTTTCTCGATCCCCACTAGATTAGGAGTAGATTCCATTATTTCTATTAGTCTTTGGTAAGCGCGTGCATTTTGCTCGGAAGATAAGGAATGAGAAGTAACGGGAACATCCCGATAAATGTCTAAGCCGATAATCCTCGGTTGCTGCGTTCTAATTTTTTCTAAAGTAGTCGCAAGGGTATTATCAGACATTATTCCTTGTTCCCCCATCTGAATATCGGCTTCATCCCAAGCTACTATTACAATCCGCTCATCTATGGGTTCGCGCGGACGAAAAAAGAACATGGAATCATACGCTGTCCATTCAATAGGTTGTAATAACCCCAGAGAGCGTATGAACGTAATACCAAAAATGACACCAAAGGAAGTAAACAATACTTCTTTGGTCGAAGTTTTTTGTAAGAAACTTGTAAACCAGGAATACACGCTTTGTATTATTTTTGTAGAGATATTAAGGTGAAATCGGGGAAATTTGCCTTCATGGCATAATTCACCCCATCATACCATATCCCTTGTTCTGCGTAGATTTTAGATTTTTCACTGGAAGTCTCAGCTAGTTTTAAGCGTAGCTTCAGTTGTTCCGAGGCTGGAATAATTGAGATAGCAGCAGCTAAAACTTCTCTATTTGAATCTGGGTCATTAGAACAAGGAATCGCTATATGCCAGAAATATATTCTACCTGGTACTAATTCAATATCAGCAGGTAAAGAAATTTTGTAATAACCTGCTTCATCTACAACTATAGAGGATTCCACTAGAGGCTCGGCTACATCGGGGTCAACGAAAGTAAATAGCAAAGAAGTATATGCAGCACCTTTTGACTCAAAGAAGAAAGAAGGGTGGGCGGAAGCTGAGTAGTGAACAACTTTTTCTTCTGGGACTAACAAAGATAAAGATTTTCCTTCTAAAGGGTCGGAGCAATATGACCGTGAGCCTCCTGCTGATGTATTCTTTCTTTGATATACTCTTTTAGGATTCCCTCTGGTAGTATAACCTTGTAGCCACTTGGAACTAAATGCTGGTGTGGCAAATAAGACAAACACGCTCGCTAGCAAACCGATTTTTGTTAAATTCATTTCAACGAACTTATTGATTGAATAAAAACCTCTTATTATGGAGGCAAATATTAGATTTCCTCCTCTCTATTAATCTACATAGAAAATCTTAGAAAAAGATGTTATTATCACAAGATTTTTTAAGGGAAAAATCAATTCTTCTCTCCGTGCTACTAATCTTACTGGTTATTTCGCCGAAACAAGCAAGCGCGAAAGAAAAGTCACACGATGAGAGAGGAGGTCAAAATTCTGGGTTACAAGGAGTTAAAAATCAAGGGGGTCTTCAGCAATTAGATGCCGATACCCACCCATTAATGGACGGGTTTGCTCACCCCCAGAATTTTAATTCCTTTGATGAAGCTAATTATCAATCGTCACTAGGGGCTTACTTCTGGCAAAAAGGCGATTATCTGCGTGCTATTGATGCTTGGTCAAAAGAAGCTGAAATATATCAGGAGCGAGGACTGATTGACCAACAAGCTGACGCAACAATTAAAATTGCTCAAACTTATCTAAATTTAGGACAGTTAACTCTTGCTACTTTTGAACTAAATAAAGTACTTTCTTTAACTAATACGGATGAGAGAGTCGAAAAAAATTCCTTTTATGAAATATTGGCAAAGACTCAATCTTTATTAGGTGATGTTTATTTTGAAATTGGAGACCTTGACAAAGCAGAGGAAGCCTACAAAAAAAGCCTTGAATTGTCAAGACAATTATCAGTTCTGAATAGTTTGGTTGAAATAATACTACAAAAAGTAGGATTAGCCCAACTAAAAGTTAATACTGCCAAAAAAGGTCAAGAAACTGAGATAATAAAAGCAGAATCCAGACTTTATCGTCAAAAAGCGGACAAATATGCTGCACTTGCTTTGGAATTGAGTCAGAATGAAGAATCTATCCATTCGGTTGAAGCTTTAATTCATTGGGCTAAACTATCACCAACAGGGTTAACAACTGAACAAAGGTCGCGAGGACGGAAATTACTGTTAAAATTGCCACGATCCAGAGTTACCATTTTCACCCTTATAAACTGGGCTAAACTTGATTCATCTCAAACTAGTAAATGGCTATCAATGGCTTCATTGATGGCGGAAGATATTGGAGATACATTAGCCCAAAGCTACGCTTTAGTTGAGTTAGGTCTATGGTCAGAAAAGACAGGCAATATCAAGACAGCATTATTATACGCTCAGAAAGCCGAACTTTTAGCCCAGTCACGATTTGCATATTCTAGCCTTTATCAAGCTCAATGGTTGGCTGCCAGAATTTATCGTGTCAATGGTAATATTAATTCTGCTCTATCATACTACAGTATGGCGATCGCATCCTATGATTCTTCAGTAACAGGATCTGAGTATATAAGGGCAGAGCGCAGGCTTAATTTCACCAGGGAGATTGAGCCAATGTATAGAGAGATGCTCCAATTACTCTTAAATGAAGACAGATCCAAATCATCTGATTTAGAATCTGCTCTATTTATATTTGACAAATTAAGGTTGGCACAACTACAAAACTACTTCGGGGATGGCTGCTTTGAAGTTGAGCGACAAGTTCTACCTATAAGTGAGAATCTCATTGACGAAAAAGCAGTTGCTTACTACTCGATTATTCTTGAGGATCAAACCCATTTTATCCTGAGCCTAGCAGATGGTACGTATTTTCATCATGTTGTCGATAGTGGTCGCACAGAAATTAGTGAATTAGGTAGAAAGTGGTATTTCAATCTGCAAAATTCTGCTAGCCGTAAATTGTTAACTCAATCTCGGCAGTTGTACGATATTATTATCCGTCCAGTAGAAAAACAGTTACAGCAAATCAATCCAGAAACCATAGTTTTTATTCACGACGGAATACTGCGTAATCTTCCGATGGCAGCACTTTACGATGGAGAGCAGTTTTTAGCTGAAAAATGGGCTAGTGTTTCCTCTATCGGATTAAATTTTAAGCAGAATTCTCAAGCCTTCTTCTCTTCATCTACCGCAGCTTTCGGCTTGGGAGTAAAAATAGGAGACTGGTCACTTTTAGAACAAGTGCCAAAAGAAATCAAGAGCGTAGCAGATATCACTGGTGGAGAGCAATTTCTCAACGAGCAATTCAGCAGTGATAGTTTTCAGCTAAATTTAAGTACCACTAACTATTTAGTTGTTCATGTAGCTACTCACGGTTATTTTGGGGGAGTTGCAGAAAATTCCTTAATCCTAGCCTACAATCGCTCTGTTTATGCTCTCCAATTAAAAGATATCCTATCGGAAAGTAAGGGTAATATTAATATGTTGGTCTTGAGTGCTTGCGAAACCGCTATTGGGAGCGAACTCTCCGCTTTGGGCATAGCAGGAATAGCACTCAGAAGCGGGGTAGATTCCGTATTGGGTACTTTTTGGGCTGTCCAAGATGTTGAGCAACCAGAGTTGATTAAAGATTTTTACACCAATATTTATGTACATAATTTGGATAAAGCCAAAGCCCTGCAACAACTACAAATTAAACAAATCCAGGAAAAAACTCATCCCGCCTTTTGGGCTGCGTTTAATTTAATCGGGGATTACCAACAAATCGATCACCTACTAGCAACTACCATAAGCCAGGAGCTATGAGAAGAAGCGATCGCCCTAGGAATTAGCGTAAGCCCTAATTCTTGATTTCTTCTTCTGCTTCTGTCAATTTTGGTGTACATAGTAAATTTCTCGCAGCTTGAGGAGTCATTTCTGCAACAGCGTAAACATCCCCGTTTTCGTCAACTCTAATCGCATTACTGTCGATAATAGGGTCGCCTGGCTGCCATTCCTGATATTCGCCCCAAGGATCGTCAGACCATTCCTCCCGATTTTTCTCTTCTTCTAAAACTTCTTTTGGTGGTACAAAACCTGGGGCAGGAACGTAAATCTCGTCTGGAATATAATTAGTATTAATATTGGGAATCCGCCCAGTGTAAACAATGGTTCGATTTCGTGGTCTTCCTTGTTCGTCAATATAGCAACCTTCATTTTTGGGGAGATCGAAGTTGGGATTCTCTGGCTCTCTGGCTGCAATTTGGGGGTCTGTAGTACTGTTTTGAGGATTGGTTATTGTTACATCGCCGTCTCGCCCAAACTCTGAACTAGCATCCGCATCAGAAGTGCCATTGTCAGGTTCAGCATCTCTCTCAGCAATACCAATCGTTGTACGCGAATCAATCAGGATATTACCCCCATCACCTCTAACAGCCGTAGCAGTAACATCACTGTTCCCCGCTAGGAATGTATT
>JASJCP010000069.1 GCA_030065935.1 Xenococcaceae cyanobacterium MO_167.B27 | reverse complement strand
TTGAACCTCCCTCGCGAGACACGAGGGATTCCCTTTTAGACTCTTATCTAGGCAATTGCCCCCGACAGAACGCCATCACAGGGCAGTTTCTTGAACGAACAGCGAGTGGGGGAAACCCCCAAGACCGCGCTCGTCCGCTTAACCACGGGCGCACCGACCGCAGCATTTAATCCTCTATTACGTATCACTTCAGCAGCAGCTATATCTCTATCTTGGTGGTATCCGCACTCAGAACAAGAGTGTATTCTTACATTCAGTTCTTTTTTACCAGTATGAGTACCACAATTAGGACATATCTGTGAAGTGAAATCTTTATTTACTTTGGCAAAAAATGTATCTGTAATAGAGCATACATACTCTAATATCTCGAAGAATTGACCCAATCCCATATCCAGAGATTGTTTGCAGAAAATACCTTTACTCCAAGAAACAAAGTTAATATCTTCTACAAATATCATTCCTACTTCATTACATAATTTGTGAGCAAGCTTAAAATGATAGTCCTTTCTTTTGTTGGCTACTGCTTCATGTAATAGAGCTATTCTTTTCTGTAGTTTGTTCCATTTAGAGGAACCAATGCGTTTCTTTTTAAGCTTTCTTTGTAGTAATTCAATCTTACGCAGTGCTTTGTCTAAGAACCTTGGTCTTTGGATTACCAAACCATCAGAAGTAGATAACATACTAGAAATACCTACATCAATTCCCACTGCATGACCGTGAGGTAATGGTGAAGGTATATCAACATCGAGTTCAATCATTACATTGGCATAGTAACCAGATGCTTTCTTAATGATTTGAACTTGTTTTATCAAGAAACCATCAGGAATATCCCTGGATTTCCTCAACTTAACGTTTTTAAGTAGAGGCATCTTGAGATAATTACCATTAATCTCAAACTTGTTACTTAGAAGATTAAAAGATTTCATCTTCTTTTTGTAGCGTGGGAATCCCATTCCTTTACGAGCCATATCATTGAACGCTCTATCCAACTTTCTTAATGTTTGTTGCATGGCTTGAGCGTTACCAGATTTCAAGTAAGGGTTAGTTTTCTTAGCTTGAGTTAGCTCCGCAGATTGAATATGGTAAGACGGATATTCAAATGGTTGGACAACATATTCAGAGATTAGAGAACACTTATTGATATCGCACTTACGGCTGCTATACCAAAGTTTTCTTTGATATAGAGCATGATTCCACACAGACTTACAAACAGCGAGATTATGATCAATTATTTCTATCTGCTTCTTGCTTGGTTGTAGTTTGTAGTTGTAAGTGAGATTAAGCATTACGACCTATTTGCTTATGTTGATATCACTAATTATACTACATATTTTACAAGCATAGTTTATTAGTTGTAAATTTTTTTTGACATCTCTTATGTATGCTTTAAACATTAATCAAAGCCCGTGATTCATCCCGTCGCGGGACGCGAGGGTCTTCTCACGGAAGAATGATAAACTAGGATTTGCTTGCCATTGAGGATGTGAGATGGAACTAGAATATCCTGAAGACTTGAGATATCTTGATAGTCACGAATATGTCCGTTTAGACGGTGAAATTGCCACTATTGGAGTTAGTGCTTTTGCTCTAGATCAGTTAGGGGATATTGTCTTTCTAGAATTACCTGAAATTGGAGACGAGTTAGAGATAGGAGAAAGTTTTGGTACTATCGAATCAGTCAAAGCAGTAGAAGACTTATACCCCCCAGTATCAGGTACAGTAATTGAACGAAATGAAACTGCAATAGAAACTCCAGAATCCATTGTGGATGACCCTTATGGAGAAGGATGGTTACTCAAAGTTCGCGTTAATAATCCTGATGATGAACTAGAAGAAACGATTTCTGCTGTGGAATATCGCGCTCAGGTTGAAGGGGAAGAAGACTAGGTATTTTAATAAACAAAGTTTCTAGGATTCTTATATTGCCCATTTACCTTAACTCTAAAGTCCAGATGCGCTCCTGTTGACCATCCAGAACTACCAACTTGAGCAATTTCCTGATTTTTCCAGACTTTCATTCCTTCTTTTACATTAATAGACTTGTGCAGTAGGTGTCCGTAAAGAGCAACTGCGCCATTGCCATGATCTATTTCAACCCAATTACCAAACTGATTACCACACCAGCGATTGCGAAAATCTAAACAACCAGAAACCACTTTCGTCACAATACCATCTGCTGCTGCTACTACAGGAGAGCCTAAAGGCGCACCATAATCGATACCTTTATGAAATTGATATCGACCACTATAAGGTCTTCTGCGCCACCCAAAAGAACTCGATACTCTTGTTGTTTCTGGTGCAGGATGAGAAAAATTGAACTTCTCTACAGAAGAACAATTACTTGATTTTGTAGAAAAACAGAAATTATTTGGCACAGAAGACCCTAACAAGCTACTACGAGAAATTTTGGGGAAATTGTATTTTTGGAGTTGAATTTTGCCATAAGTAGCCAATTTATTGAGATGAAAATCAGCATTTGTGTCAGAAGCTAACGGATTCTCTTTTTCTTGCAACGCCACATTAATTATCTCAGGATGCTGTGCCTTACTGTGAACTTTTTGACCTACTACATCCCATTGAGGAATCATTAAATTAGTCATGTGGTTAA
Organism: Xenococcaceae cyanobacterium MO_167.B27; assembly: GCA_030065935.1. Classification (GTDB taxonomy): domain Bacteria; phylum Cyanobacteriota; class Cyanobacteriia; order Cyanobacteriales; family Xenococcaceae; genus JASJCP01. The sequence continues at coordinate 24,849 of JASJCP010000069.1, read as the reverse complement.
ACAGATGAGGCTTAATATCCAACTTCCCTCTCTTGTCTAGGAAAATCCTATGGTTCTGACAATTGTTTGATACTGTTGGATTAACCTTGGTACAAACAAGGCTCTCCATTAATAAAAATGAACTCCTATTAACTGAAGAAAACCAAGAAGTAGCGATCGCATTTTGGGGAATGACAGCACTAGCTCCTACAATTACTAAACCTATAAAACAATTTCTCACTATATTTATGACCTTTAATGAACTTAAGTGATTCCTAGTATGAAGACCTTAAGTATTTTTTTGTAGTCTGTCAAGATTTTTAAACAGACCCTAAGTATATTTACATAATTTGCTTTTTTGTAAAAGCCTACTATGTTGAATACTGGTTGAGTGATAAAACTCCTGAAAGCCCTAGACAACTGTTATTAAAGCGGGGGAATAATATTCGCGCCTCAATAATCCTGTATCTCATCTGCCTACCCAGACTTCATATATCAAGGGATTTCCCTGGTTTAGCTGTAATTTCAACCGCCAAGCTAAACTAAAAAGTCTTTTTCGTCAATCAGATGTTCAATATTCGACCAGATTAAAATGAAACTTGATGGCACAATTGCCAACCCTTTTCTGTCACTCTTGGAGAATTAAAATTAAGATAAACAAAACTAAAATAGGCTGAAAGCCAGACATAATAATGTATGTAGTAAATATTTGTTATCTTTCTTCAATATGACTCAATACTCAAACACTATCGAACCGACATGGCAAAAAATTATCCGTCTCTTGCGTTGGGATAAACCTGCTGGAAGACTAATTTTAATGATTCCTGCATTGTGGGCGGTATTTTTAGCAGCCCCAGGAACGCCACCTATATTACTAGTAGGGGTAATTATTTTAGGAACTTTAGCTACTAGTGCTGCTGGTTGCGTAATTAACGATTTATGGGACAAAGATATCGACCCCCAAGTAGATCGCACTAAAAACCGCCCCTTAGCTTCCCGTGATTTATCTATTAAATTGGGAATTATTATTTTTGCGATCGCTCTTAGTTGTGCTGCTGTCTTAGCTGTTTATCTTAATACTTTGAGTTTTTGGCTATGTGTTGCTGCTGTCCCCTTTATTGTGGCTTATCCTTTGGCAAAACGAGTTTTTCCTATTCCTCAGTTAGTATTATCTCTGTGTTGGGGCTTTGCTGTTCTTATTAGTTGGAGTGCTGTCACAGGAAACATCAATCTTGCTACTTGGTTATTATGGGGGGCAACAGTAGCGTGGACTTTAGGATTTGATACAGTTTATGCTATGTCAGACCGCGAAGATGATTTAAAAATTGGCATCAACTCCAGTGCGATTTTCTTTGGCAAATATGCACCAGAAGCAGTAGGCTTGTTTTTCCTACTGACAGTGGTCTTAATGGCTTATATGGCTTTTATTCTGCAATTACATCTGGGCTTTTGGCTGAGTTTGTTGGTCGCCACCCTAGTCTGGTTATGGCAATATATTAGGCTGCGCGATATCTCTTTACCCCGTCCTGTTTATGGTCAAATTTTCGCTCAAAATGTCTGGATTGGATTTATCCTGTTGGGCGGAATGATTTTTGGCAGTTGGCTCTAATTCTAAGCTTTATCAACTTTCCATAAAGATTTGTGTAAATTTTCCATATAAATCTTAAGAATTTCTTTAGATTGAATCAAGATGAATTAGTATATTAACTGTTACGAATTAACACAAGGGCTAAAAGGCTCTTCATTATAGGGGAAAACAGGATGAATATTACACTGTTACACCGAACCTGGAAATTAATTGAAAGGACTCAGACTTCTGAGCTTTTAGGAATGAGCGATGCAGAGTTAGTACAAAGACTACTGTATAAGCTCGAAGATCAACAATCCCTAGAACAGAAAGAGCGGACTAATCTAAGTAATTATCTCGCTTCCAAAACTGCATTGATCCGAGACTTAGCAGAAGCTCGTATGTTTCCCTCTTAATCTTGATTGTGGGAAGATTAAATAATATCTTCATGGGGAAAAGACCCAAGGATGATTAAGCTAAATAAAGCGCGTTGGTTTTATCTGTGGCAAAAGTCGTCTTTGAAAATGTCTATAAAAGCTTTAAAAAGCGGGTTCAGGAAGAATCCAATCGGAATATTGAAAACAAGTCTGAGATATTGGATTCTGACTCCTCATCTTTGACCAATCAGGCTGTTAATGTTCTGAGGAATATTAACCTGGAAGTAAAAGATGGCGAATTTATGGTCTTGGTCGGCCCTTCAGGATGTGGTAAAAGTACTCTATTGCGTCTTCTAGCAGGATTAGAAGAGTTAACTGGTGGAAATGTTTACATTGGCGATCGCATAGTCAACAAAATTCCCCCAAAAGCTAGAGATATCGCTATGGTATTTCAAAACTACGCTCTCTATCCTCATCTCAATGTCTATGACAATATTGCTTTTGGGTTACGGCGTTCTGAAATAGGAGAAACCGAGAGCAATTTAGTATCAGATTGGCTAGAACCTGCTCTAGTAGGATTAACTCGGTCATTACCGAGAAGTATGCGTTATATTTCCTCTAGAGAACGAGAAATTCGGAAACGAGTAAGATACGTTGCTAGTTTATTGCAGATTGAATCTTTACTCTCTAGACTGCCCAAAGAACTATCAGGAGGACAAAAACAGAGAGTAGCTTTAGGAAGAGCGATCGCCAGAAATCCCCAAGTATTTCTGATGGATGAACCCTTATCTAATCTTGATGCGAAATTAAGAACCGAAACTCGCGCTCAAATCGTCCAGCTACAAAAACAACTGGGAATTACTACAATCTATGTTACCCACGATCAAACAGAAGCCATGACGATGGGCGATCGTATTGCGGTAATGAAAGGAGGAGAAATTCAACAAATTGCATCTCCCCTAGAAATCTACAATCAACCAGCAAACCGCTTTGTCGCCGAGTTTATTGGTTCGCCCCCGATGAACTTTTTACCAGTAGAATTAACTAAACCCCTAACTCTAATTAATCCTCATTTTCGCCTCACCCTACCAGAATATTGGGGAGAAATTCTACATAATCAGGGAAATAATAAGTTTTTACTAGGAATACGCCCTCAATACTTTTTCTTAAGTCCAGAATCTTCTCATATCTCTGTAAAAGTAAATTTAGTGGAAGCTTTAGGGAGTGAAACCTATATTCAGGGGACTCTCTCTAATGACTCAGATACATCTATAACTGCTAGTCTCTCACCAGATACGATAGTTTCTCTGGGAGAATCTATTAACTTATCTATCAATCTTGATAAGATACATCTTTTTGATGCAGACAATAAAGTGGCGATTCCTCTTGATCGATGGTAATAACAATATAATACAGATTTTTTTTACTGAAGTATATACCTAGATATTTGTCTTGTTTTTTGCTTGTAGTTATATCGAAGGTTACTATAGAGAAAGTATTTAGAATAAACAGGTATTTTTTTGTGATTAATAATTTTTCGATTGGTTCTTTTATTGACTTTAAATTATGGACAGAAGCAAAACAACTTTTAGATTTCCAAATATCACAAATCGATAAAAATAGACACTATAATACATTTTCCTTGTTTTACTATAAAAATTTAAAAAACGCTGAAACAAAACAGTGTGGAAAACAAGATTATTTCGATAGCAAAATAGCTAATAATCTATTTTTTGCCCTAGAGAAAGAATTTTTTACTTACAAAATAGCCAAGCCTAAAGATGGATTAGGATTACGTAATTATAATATATTTTCTTATCCTATGATGATTTTATATTATTCAGTCGGACTTTATTTATTAAAAATATCTCAAGAATGGATTGATAGAACAAAATCTAACTATTCAGATATACAAAGCTTTTATGGAGGCGATCTAAAATTTAAGGGGGATGATTTACAATTTAAAAATAAAATATATTATGCAGAATATTATAAGCAATTTAGAAATTCACTTAGAGAAGACGTAGAGGAAATATTAAAAGAACAATCAGCCCAAGAAAAAAGCATTGTTTTAAAACTAGATATACAAAATTATTTTGATAATATTACTGTTGATAATTTATTAAAATCTATATATAAAAAAATCAAGCCAGGAGTTAGAAGGAAATTTAAATTTAGAGAAGAAATAATCGAACAAATAATAGTGTTTTTTGACTTTATCATGTATGGTAAAAAGGGAATACCTCAGTCTGATAACAATATTATTTCTGGATTTTTAGGATATCTATATCTTTTATTCTGCGATCTTACTATTAATGATATTATCAATGATTATCATAACTCACTAGTTCAATACAAAATCTTTCGTTATGTAGATGACATCTATATCGTACTTAAGTTTAAAAAAGATATTAATAATGCTACAAAGAAAATCTCAATTTCACAACAGATAGCTTCTGAGATAGCTGATAAAATGTATCATCATTTTCAGCTTAGACTCAATCAAAAAACTGGCTTATATGATTTAGAACATTCAAAACATCAAGAATTATTACTTAAAGAGATCAAGCGAACTTCTCCTGAGTACCCTATTGCTAATGAAGACAAAACTCAATCTCCACAAGATAAGTTTGATGCGATCATTACTGAACTAAAAAAAATCAAACAATATAACAAGTACATATCCTGTCAACCTATTGAATCCATACAAAAAGAAATTTTGAAAGATGTTTATGATGAGGGAGTAAAAAACATATTTAAAAAATTAGAAAAAAAAAAAAATCTCGCTTCAGTTTTACAAAATTTAAATTTTGAATTAGTAAAGGTTAGTCCTAAAGAATTAATAATTATATTGATGCAAGATAGTGAAAGCGAAACAAAATTTATAGAATTTCTTAAAAAGAAAACCAAGTTTAATATTAGAGATATTAATGTTACTTTAGAATACTTATGTCAAATAAAATTTTCTGACAAAAAGTTATTTGATACTCTCAGTCAAACAGAATATTTTAGTGAACTTTATGATATTTGCAAGAATAAAACCATTTATATTAAAGAGCCAGGATATTATAAACTTTCTGGAAAACAAGTTCAAAAAATTGCAACTCAACATAATATTATTGAGCAAATTACATTACGTTTAATCAATGAAAGAAAAGCTTGCTATTCTGTTGCATTAAGTCATTTACTAAATGAAATTCATGCAATATGTTGGTTTTTAGACGAACCAGATAGGAAAGAATATAAAGCTGAAAATGCTCATAAATACTTAATTAGAAAAAAAATACCTCACCATATTTGTGATTCTATTGCCAATTTATTTGATAGAAGAAATAGAAATATAGTGTCTCATCCCAGTAATAATCATTACTTAGCTTGGGAAGTAACAATACAAGAATATCAGCAATACAAGGATTGCGTTGCAAAATCAGTAATGGCAATACTTGATTGATGGATAAACCAGCTTATGATTAATTATTGATGAGATATTACTCCATACATCCTGTGAAAATGCGATCTAGGGGAAGCTAAGGTGTATAGCGATCGCATATAATTTCACTCACCCTAGCTAGCTTGTTTTAACTAATATTAATATCTAGGTTATACTTGTACACAGTTAAGTACAAATATGAACATGGACGTAGTCAATTTTAGCCAAGCCAGAAACAACTTCAAAGCCTTACTAGACAGAGTTGCTAACGATCGAGATTGTACTCTTATTGTCAGAAGAGATGCAGAAGATGCAGTAGTCATGTCAAAAAGTCATTACGATAGTTTGATGGAAACTTTTTATCTCTTAAAATCTCCTGCTAATGCTAAACATTTAGAAAAGGCGATCGCTGAATATCGAGATGGTAAAGTAGAAGAACATGATTTGATTGATGGGTAAATTAGCCTGGGGTAGCAAAGCATGGCAAGATTATATTTATTGGCAATCTCAGGATAAAAAAACTCTTAAAAGGATCAATCGTCTCATCCAAGATACTTTGTCTCATCCTTTTGAAGGAATTGGTAAACCCGAACCCCTGACAGAAAATCTTTCTGGCTTTTGGTCAAGAAGAATCGATCAAACCCACAGATTAGTCTATGCAATTGATGAAAATTATCTAACTATTATTTCCTGTCGTTATCACTACGAAAAATAATTTATTTACTAACTAAAATGCCAGCCAAGGTAGTCGAAATACTCTCAGCAGATGAAATCCGACGCACTATAACCCGTCTTGCGTCTGAAATTGTAGAACGTTCTGGAGACTTGTCTGAAATTGTCTTAGTCGGTATCTATACTAGAGGCGTTCCCCTAGCTTATCAACTAGCGCAGCAGATCGAAATGTTAGAGAATATTAGTGTGCCTGTAGGGGCGATTGATATTACCTTTTATCGTGATGATTTAGACCGTGTTCCTACTCGTACCCCTGCTAAAACCAAAATTCCCCTAGACCTAACTGGTAAAACTGTAATTGTAGTTGATGATGTAATCTATAAAGGTCGTACAGTTCGTGCTGCTCTCAATGCTGTTATTGAGTATGGCAGACCAGAAGCCATTAGACTAGCAGTATTAGTAGATCGAGGACATCGAGAATTACCCATTCACCCAGATTTTATCGGTAAAAGTTTACCTACTGCCAAGGAAGAACAGGTTAAAGTATATACGCAAGATATAGACGATAAAGACGGAGTAGAACTAATTAGAAATTAAGCTTACGACCTTCCTTAATTGAACTATCTAATTAATTTTGCGTGACTACTTAACTAACTGACATTATGTTTTCTCCCACTATTCAATGGTACCCAGGACATATCGCTAAAGCAGAAAGACAACTCAAAGAACAACTTAAACGAGTTGATGTGGTTTTAGAAGTAAGAGATGCGCGAATTCCTTTAGCTTCCCATCATCCCCAAGTAGCAGAATGGATTGGAAATAAACCCAAAATTTCCCTTCTTAACCGCATGGATATGATTCCTAATTCTTTACACCAAGAATGGCGAGACTGGTTTAAAAGCCAAGGAGATACCCCCTACTTTACCAACGCTAAACAGGGTAAAGGAATCAAAGCGGTAAAAATTGCAGCCCAACAAGCAGGGGTGGCAATGAACCAGAGGAGACAAGAAAGAGGAATGCGAAAACGCCCTGTAAGGGCTGTGGTAATTGGGTTTCCCAATGTAGGTAAATCAGCCTTAATCAATCGTTTGGTAGGAAAAAAAGTAGTAGCGAGTGCGCGGAAAGCTGGAGTAACTCGTCAGTTACAGTGGGTAAGGATTTCCGATGAAATTGAATTACTAGACGCACCAGGGGTTATTCCTTGGAAACTACACAATCAAAAAGATGCAGTTAAATTAGCTATCTGTGAAGATATCGGGGAAGCTTCCTATGATAATCAGTTAATTGCTGCTGCAATGGTGGATTTATTAGTAGAGGTTAATTTTGCTGAGATTTTGCAGTCTCGTTATGGTCTAGATCCTTTCTCCATGACAGGAGAATCTTATATTCACAATATGGGATTGGAGCGTTATAAAGGAGATAAAGAAAGAGCAGCCCGTCAATTATTGCACGATTTCCGCACAGGAGCGATGGGCGCAATTCCTCTAGAGTTTCCCCATAAAATAAACAATGCCGATAATAGAATATAAATATCCTAAAGCAGTTTAATTTGCGTAATTTCTATATTAATGAAATCTCTTTTCTTATTGTCTATAATTGCTAGCTTGTTTTTCTTGATAGTTTATCCATCAGAAGCTGCTACTTGTCGCACTTTAGATGGTCATAAAATCTGTATTGTTCGGATTAAACGTAGTGCTAAAAACTATTGGGAATATCGAGCTATTGTAAGTATTGATGGCAAGAAAAGACCGAGAGAGGTTTATAACTGTCGGGATAAATATACTATTGAATACGATAAAGCGGTTATTCCTTTTAAAAAAAATAGTCCAGGGAAATTAGTTTGTAGCTTGTTTGATCAATAAGATATTTAACAATGACTAATTCCTATTCCCTATTCCCTATTTCCCACACCCTGACATAACTATCGTCTCTCAGTATTTTTGAGAATTGGTCTAAGTTGCGATCGCCTAAAGATGTTTGAATTGCGATTCCCCATTAATTAGCCTAGCTTATTGCTACTAGATGAAACTTTTTGTAAAGATATGGTTTACAAAAATAAATATATTTGTTATATTAGTTAACATAGAAGGGAAAAAAACAAAAAGCACCACCTATGTACACCAGACAACTCGATAACGGAACTCTTAACAACTAAGCTGTTGAACCTGAAATGACCTATGCAGAATATCCAGCAGTATATGAGCAGAAACGTTACATTCAACAAGGTGCAGTTGCAGCATTATTAGTCACTGCATTAGTCTTTGTTTCTTTTATCGTCAGCTAACAGCTTTTAACATCTCGTCAACCTACATTGATTTCTCCTACTTGACCTCGGTATCATAAACCGAGGTTTTTGCTATGGAAATTAATTGCAATAATTGACAACAATGAAGTCATGGGAAAATTTGACGAAAGTTTAGAGAATTTTGAAGCAGTAAATCGCCAAGCATGGCGTGATTGGTTACAACAAAATCATCAAAGCTCTCGCGGAATTTGGCTCATATACTATAAAGTTAAAAGCGGTAAACCTAGCGTGAGATATCAAGAAGCAGTACAAGAAGCTCTCTGTTTTGGTTGGATTGATAGCAAGGTTCAATCCTTAGATGAGGAGCGTTATAAACAAATATTTACTCCTCGCAAACCTAATAGTGTGTGGTCAAAACTTAATAAACAATATGTTCTTGAGCTTATAGAACAAAATTTAATGACTGAAGCTGGTCTGGAAAAAATTCAAATAGCAAAACAAAATGGTTCATGGAATGCTTTAGATGAGGTAGAAGCTTTAATAATTCCTGATGATTTACAGCGATCGCTGAATCAGAATCCAACTGCTAGTAAAAACTTTGAAGCTTTTAGTAACTCGACAAAAAAAGGTATTCTCTTTTGGATTAGTAGTGCGAAACGTCCTCAAACCAGAGCCAAGAGAATTCAAAAAACTATTGATTACACAACAGACAATAAAAATCCTCTAGGTTAAGTCTATTTCACATCAAGAATTACCGTAAAAGTAGTACCTTGATGTTCTTTACTTTCAACAGTTATTTGTCCTTGGTGATTTTCCACAATGGCTTTTGCGATCGCAAGTCCTAATCCTGTACCAGTGGTGATAGTCGGTTGACGAGAACGAGCAGGGTCGATCCGATAAAAGCGATCAAAGATATAAGGTAATGCAGTTTCAGAAATTCCCCCCCCTGTGTCTTTTACTTTTACTTGTACATATTTTTGACCATGTTCTCTCCGTCTGGAGACTTCGGGTTTATCCACTAGACTTAATTCAATTTCTACATTGCTAGAATCATTGCTGTGTTCGATGGCATTAGCTATTAAGTTAGTCAACAAACGAGCTAAACTATCTTCATCTCCCTTAACTACAAAAATATCTTCTAGTTCCGAGTTATCTGGTTCAATAATTTCTAAATGAAGATTGATGTTTTTTGCTGCTGCAATAGTGCGTTGTTCTTCCACTACTTCAAAGAGTAAACCATCTAGAGGAACATCTTGCCAATCCATATTCACTATGCCGGTATCAGAGCGAGCTAGAAAGAGTAAATCGTTAACTAAACGTCCTAATCTTTGAGTCAATCTTTCAATAACTCGTAGTTGCTGTTGTTGTAGTTGGGGTTCTGCTTCAGGATAAGCTAAAGCCATTTGTACATTGGTTTGAATTGTAGCAATGGGGTTACGCAACTCATGGGAAGCATCGGCGGTAAACTGTTTGAGACTAGAGTAAGAATCTTTTACTGGTTGGATCGCAATTCCTGATAACCACCAACCAATAGCACCAACACAAAATATCATTAACCCAATACCAATACTTAAGTCTCTGGTTAGTTGACGAATCGGTCGAGTGACTTCAAACCAAGGATGAGAGACTCTTAAATAACCTAAAGTTTTTGTTTCTAACTTAATGGGTTTGACAATTTGGCGAAAAATGCGATCGCCTGAAACTGTTACAGTTTCCCCCTTACGATGGAGATGTAAAGGAATATTTAAAGGTTCAGTAAAAGTTGACCACAGTAATTCACCTTCTGAGTTAAACCATTCTAAATCAATGCGATCGTCTTCTACTGCTTCTACCTTGTAACGAAAGCTAGCAAGAACATCTACCTTATAGTCTTCAAATTTGGCTGTGATGGGTTGAATAACCAGAGAGGGTTCTACTACTTCGATCACGTGCTTAAGAGTATCATCAATGCGGTCTATTAAGGTATAGCGTACATAAAGATATACTCCTGTAGCAAATAGCAGTAACAATATTCCTGTAACGATTGTGTACCAGACTGCTAAACGACGACGAGTAGATTGAAACAATATATTCATTCATCAACTATCAACCATCAAACCCTACGTGACCTCTTCCCGACGCTGATCCAGTAGGAGAGTGCGCGGGCTTCCCCATATCACTATGAGGCTTTCCTGTTTCTACCCTGAAGCAAATTCCTTCAGGTGTAACAGTATGTCAAAATGTGTACAAGACCAATAATAAATTGATTTAATCATTATGCAAGACTTTTTTGAGAATGTTGCTCGCTATCCACGATACTTAATTAGTTTAATTTTAGGCATTTTTTGGGCATTTTTTGGACAATTAGCTCCTTTCCTCAAAAATCCTGTAACAGCAGTTGCTCTTGTTGGTTTGGGAGTAGGAACATTTGTTTTTCTCTACTTGACTCTAGAAGCTATGTTGGGATTGAGTTAGATGTTAGACCTTTTGTATGAGTCCGATAAATCTTAGGTAATCTCGCAGAAGCCCCAGACCATAACGCGTAGAGGTTAGTGGTGGAAGGGGCTGTTATAGCAAAATCGATAGGCTTTAAATCTCATCCTAGATAGAGTAAAGCCCCTTTCCACGGATGAGGAGCTAGTCAATCATAGCATTTAATAACAAAACAATAGGATGAGTGTGTAGTAGTTCACAAAGAGCTTTAGTCTAGTAAACTAGCAAGTGGCAAGTAACTATGAAAAGTATATTATTACTAGTTGGCAATAACCTAACAACTAACAGCTTTGATCGCGAGTTGACTTTTACGAGATAGCTATCAAATTATTAGACCTCTTGCAAAAATAAATTTCTTCCTTGTCTTCCTTATGTCCCTTATCTCCCTATCTTCCTTGTCTTTACCATGATTCCTCTGAGGGATGAAAATCCAACACAAATAACTCCAATTATTGTTTATGCTCTAATCACAATTAATATACTTGTGTTTTTGCATCAACTAAGTTTAGGCTCTGAGATAGAGTTACGCCAGTTTTTTGACCTTTATGCCGTCATTCCCCAAGAATTAAGTGATAGCTTCGATGGAATCAGATCGAGTCAATCTTTCCCTGAAATCCTGACCCTGATTACTTCTCAGTTTCTTCATGGGGGATTTATGCACATTGGCTTTAATATGCTATTCCTCTGGACTTTTGGCAATAATATCGAAGAAGATTTAGGTCACTTTAGATTTTTGTTTTTTTACTTAATTTGTGGAATTTTAGCTGGTTTAACCCACTGGTTTTTTGGTATGGAATCTGCTGTTCCTACTGTTGGTGCATCAGGGGCGATCGCAGGAGTCATGGGCGCGTATATTATTAAGTATCCTAGGGCGCAAATCTTGACTTTACTACCTCTGGGTTTTTTTATCACTACTGTCAGAATTCCTGCTGTTTTCTTTCTCGGCTTCTGGTTTTTACAACAAGCTATTAGTAGTGTAGCTTCTTTGGGAATGCCTGAAGTTATGACGGGGGTAGCATATTGGGCGCACGCAGGAGGATTTGTGTTTGGCGCAGTCCTTGCTCCTATAATGGGGTTATTGAACGATCGCTAGTTAGAAAGCACAAAGGATGAATTATGAGGGACTCCGAGTGAGGTAATAACTATCTGCGCAAGGCTTGCGCCTATAAGTAATAAGTAATAGGTATTTTTTTGTTCCTTCTGAGTCCTTCATCCTTCATCCTTTATCCTCTATCCCTCCCTTATCCCTTATATATCCCCCCAAAGTGACTTACAATTGCAACACAGTCGCCGTCGGACAAACTCTATCATCTTGGCAAGAATTAGGTTTAAAGTTAGTTTCTCGCATCTATGGTGGACGAGATGTTATCTTTGCCATCGATTTAACGGATAGTGTGGGATTAAATGATGAAGGGCGAATTCGGCTAACTCAGATTATCGAGGATAGTTTAAATACTGGGGATACAGTTTATGTTATTCCCTTTGCTTCCCAAGTTAATCCCCTTGGACCTGATGTTAATCCTTTGGCAACAGGAATTAAATTTAGAGCCAAACCCGAAGACATTGCCAAAATCTTAGACACAGTACCTTTTGAATCGAATATTAGTCTGAGCAATACCGATATTCAACAAGCAGAAGCTTATATTTATCAAGGTTTAGCACAACTTAATCAGTGTCGTCTCACAGAAGGTAAAGCAATTAAGCCCCAGTCAGTAGTTTGGTTAACTGATGCACCTTTACTCACTCCCCCTGGTATTACTTCCGATGTTTGGATTGAAACTCCTGGCTTAAGTCCTTTCCGTATGGCAGATTCTTCTGAGAGTATAGAAAGAGACAACTGGATTCAAGCTTTACCCTTAGAAACAACTTCAAGACAAATTAAGGGCAATAATAACACACACTATCAGTTAACAGTAGTTGATGTCAAACCTATAGTTCAAGAATTTTGCACCCCTTCTCCTGGGGGGAAAGAAACTTGTTTAGTAACTGCTTATTTATGGGAAATGTTGTGGCTACCAACAGCAATTTTATTAGCTTTTTTAGTTGCTGGGGGAATTAGTAGCAGATATTTAATTAGTTTAAATAAAAAGTGGAAACTTAAAGTTAGTTTTGAATCTGATGATACCAGAGAGCAGCAGACTTGTTATTTAAAAAATCAGCAAAAAATTGTGATTGGAGGTGACAGGCTTAATAGTATTTATTGTCTCGATAATGAGATTAGAGGATACTTACAAAGAAAGGGTAATAATTTGTACTTAAAACCCACAAAAGTAGCACCTATTTATTATCGCGATCGCGAAATTCTTAAACCAGAAAAAATTACTAGTAATTATTTAAGACTTAACTGTCCCGTTCGGGGTCAAGATTTTGAAATTATAATTAAGGTAATTAGGGATTAGCAAAATTATGAAAAAATCCAACTTTGAAGAAAAACAATCAAGGACTATTAACCGCACAATTTGTATTGGATTAGGGGGTACAGGACGAGATATCTTAATGAGAATTCGCCGATTAATAGTAGATCGCTACGGCAATTTTAAACAACTTCCCGTAATTAGTTTTGTTCACATAGATACGGACAAAGCTACCAGTAGAGTTACAGATTTAAGAACGGGAAACTCTTATCATGGAGTTGATTTACGCTTTACCGATGCAGAAAGAGTTTCGGCGGTAATGTCTCGCTCTGAAGTTAATAATATGGTACAAGAATTAGGTAGGCGATCAAGTAATTATGAAGGTTCACCAGGAGTTTATAAAAATATCGAACAGTGGTTTCCTCCCCAATTATTGAAGAATTTAAAAGCAATTGACGAGGGCGCACAAGCAATTCGTCCAGTGGGGAGATTAGCATTTTTTCATAATTATCGCCAGATTAAAAACGCCTTGATTTCCGCAGAACAAAGAACCAGAAGACATGACGCTTTTTTACTTAAAAAAGGCTTAAGAGTAGCCAATAAATTAAATATTTTTGTAGTAGGATCGCTTTGTGGTGGTACAGGTAGCGGTATCTTTTTAGATATTGCTTATACTTTGCGTAAAATGTATGGTGTAAGTGGAGCGCAAATTGTCGGTTATTTAGTAATTAGTCCCGAACTTTATGGCAATGCACCTGACAAAAGTGCTAATACTTATGCTGCTTTAAAAGAGTTAAACTATTATGCAACTGCGGGGACTACTTTTAAAGCTTACTACGATTTACAAAATATGGATTATGTGGAAGAATCTCGTCCACCCTTTGAATATGTTTATTTAGTTTCTAACCGCACTGCGAGAGATTATTGTATTTTAGAAAAGAGTAAGCTGTGTAATATTATCGCCCACAAAATCACTCTGGATTTTGCAGGAGAGTTAGCTCCAATTATTACTGCACAACGAGATAACTTTTTACAGCATTTAATTCAAACAGACGAACATCCTCGTCCTAATGTTCAGCGTTATCTAACTTTTGGTTTTGCGGAAATTTATTTCCCTCGGGATATTGCTGTAGCAATATCTCTTAACCGCATTAAAATGAAATTAGTGCGCTTTTGGCTACAGGGAGAAGGACAAAGTGCCGATCCGCGCATCTTATTAGAAAGATTTTTAGAAAGCTGGTACGATAAAGGGGAAAGTAGTAAGGGTTTTATTACTAAGTTAAAGCAAGCTACTACTGATGGCAGTAAAACTTTCAGCAACGCTTTAAGTAGTTGGCGTAATCGTCTCGAAACTGATATTTCAGAAACCCAAACCCGTGATGAAAGACAAGATATTATCTTACAGTTAGGAAGAGAAATTAGAAACGAGTTTCGGAAAGTACAACCAGGAGAAACCAGTAGCAGTAGAGGGTTATGGTTAACTAATGCACAACAAACTAGTCGGCAAATCACAGAACAATTTAGTCAAGATATCGATCGCTATTTAACAGATTTACTAAACCCCAACAGTATTAATTTTTCTATCAATAATGCTCGCGCTTGGTTGGAAGCTTTAACCACTGAGCTAAACCAAGCTTACCGAGAATTAGAAACTCGTCTCAGCAGTTTGGGACAATTTAACACTCTAGAAGCAGTTGAAAAAAAATGGAAAGACACAGAACAAATTATCAACGATATTGAAAATAAGAAGGGTATAGCATTTTTCAACAAACAAAAAAATGGTCAAGTTCAAGAAGAAGCTAAAACCGCAGTCGCCCAAGTTAGTAAACAAATTGAACACAACTACCAACTATCTTTAGTCAAAGAAGCAATAGAGATTGTAAAACACTTACAAGATAAGGTAGCCAAACTGATAACTCAAAGCAGTGCTTTTGCTAATCTTTTAAACAACATAAAAGTTGCTTACTCCAAAGAAGAACTAGATCTGCAACAACGAGACGTAGATGAAATGAGTGGAGAAGCCATCTTTACTGAAGGAGATAGGGATGACTGTTATGATAACTTATTACCAGATCACGATCGCACTGCTCAATTAGCCCTTGTAAGTAGTAAGATTACAGAAAAGATCGGTAATGGTGAATCTTTAGTAACCTGTTTAGAACGCAATGCCATTGACGAACAACAACTACAGTCAGAAATCAGCTTAACTGTTGATAGTTTATTTAGTTCTCGCAGTCTCAGTACGGTACAATCTGCTGTAAAAAGATTTTTAGAAAGCTACTCTTTAGGAGATCGCGGTATCAGGTTAGAACAGATATTACGGGAAGCTGAACCTTTATTACCTTTAAATATAAGCGATCCTTACTTCTATAACGATCCTGGTAAGAGTCTCAACATTATTGGTTTTAAAGATACGGACAAAGGAGAAGTTAGTCAGTTTAAAAATATTCTCTTCCAAGACTTGGGTATTCCCGACACTCACCTCAAACCCATTCAAACAGAAGACGAAATCGTTTTAGTAACAGAATATGCTGCTTTTCCTCTTCGCATCATTGATGGTTTACAACAGATGCGAGAACATTATCAGCGTCAGAAGACTCACGGAAGAGGTTTCTTGCATAACGACTATCGTACCCAATTTATTGATATTATCCCTCCCGATGCCAGAAAGATGAGCGAGTTACAGGATATCTTTTATTCTTCCCTGGCGTTTGAGTTACTTCCTTACGACAGCAACACCAATACCTATCACCTTGAATATTATGATAGTCTGCGACAAACCAAAGAAACCATCACCCTCAGTAGTGTTTGGGATGAAGCTTTAGAAAAACTTGCGAGTATTCAAGACATGGTAAACGCTTTGGATGAGAAATTAAATGAAGCAATTGCTGATATTACCCGCAACCCTTCCAAGTGGGAAAAATACTATTTACCCAAGTTGAGAAATTTTGTAGTTACAGTGGACAAGCTACCAGAAGAAGACCCCAATTATCTCTATAAAGATATTGTAGTAGGAACAAGAATTGGTATCGATAATAGTCGCCAACAAGATGGTATTGTAAACCGTTTTTGGCGCAGAATGGAAGAAATAGTTAGAAAGGAATTTGAGAAACAGCAACAAACAAAAAAATTAACAGGAAATAATACAAGCGATCGCATTTTAATCGAATCTAATTCTACTGAAAATAATCCTGAGATTAACATACCTGTGATAAGGGAATCTCCAGATAATTATGCAGCTAATAATCTAGATATTATTGAAGCTGAATATAGTTATAATTCTCCCAACTCACAAGAAAACAAAATGGCGCAACTGAGAGAATTAATTGAGATGAAAGAAAAGGGATATTTATCAGAAGCGGAATTTTCAGCAGCCAAAAAGAAAATTCTGGGAATTTAGTGGATCAATCAACTTTGTGGGGATAATTATCGAATTATCTCTAGCTAATTAAAATCAAGGCAATTTTATCCTCAGCCTTTCCCTAATATCTTGCACTCGGAAACAAGTACTAAATAAAAGGTACTAAATAAAAAGTGTTATATGAAGTACATTAAATCAATTCCTAACAAACTGGTGATACCAAGTCTCTTTAAACTCGCGCAAAGACGCAAAGACGCAAAGAAAAACACAAAGGTTTTATAGGAAGTAATCAAGCAAACTTTATATTAGTCAGTAGGTAATAGGTGTTATATTAAAGATTTTGTAATTATAGCAGTCGAAGTAAAGCTTAGGACGATAGGAAATAATTTCACGCAGAGGCTAATCCTCCCCTTAATAAGGGAGTTTGGGGGTTAAGCGCACAGGATTAAGAGATGTTCTTATCTATCATTCGATTGTTATATTTTCAAAGTAGAGACGCTTCTCATACCATCTGTACGACAAGAATTAATCAGAGAGATAGATACAATATGAAGAGTCTGTGGTGTTGGTAATACCTAATACCTATTACCTATTCCCTGACGCGCTTCTTTGTCTTTCAGAATTTTAGATAAATGGTATTAGATAGTTGGTTACTGTTTTTTGTTGATTTATTGTTGGAGAATTAGTAATGTCGAGTTTTCTGGAGATCTTTCCTCCCTATTTAGTTTTATTAACGGCAATTTTTGTAATTTTTCCCACCTTCATTGCAGCAATTTTAAGACATTCCCTTTATCTTTATCTTATAGATTCAGCTAATAAGGTATCCCGTTTGCTATCTTCAGAAGAAAGTAGGGGAAAACAACCCAAGATAGTGAATAAATTAGAAACCAGATTTCGCCAAGCTAGTGAAAGATTAGAAAACGTTAACACTATCGCCTTAATAGATGGATTATATAGTCAAGAAAAACTAAGTTTCTTAGGTATTTCTCTACGTTGCGAACAATGGGATTATTTCTGTCAAACACTCCCCAATTTACTATTAGGTTTCGGATTACTGGGTACTTTTTTTGGTATTAGTTACAACTTATATAACCTCAGTCAAACTCTTAACCAAAATGGAGAAGACATTAATAATCTCGTTGAACAATTACAGATTCCTTTACAAAATATGGGAGTAGCTTTCTTTAGTAGTTTAACTGCTATATTCTGTAGTTCTATTCTAATTATTATTAATCTCCGTTGCAACACTAATTTTGCTAAAGCATTGCTGATTAGTTCCCTTGAAGATTATCTCGATAATATATTCAAAGTTAATATTAAAGGTTATAGCAGAATGGATCGCGCTGTAGATCGGATGGTACTACAACAGCAAGAATTCTTAACTCGCTTTCGAGAAAATGTCCAAGAAGTTTTAGAAGCTAGCTTTGGTAAAGCAGCAAATCAAATTGTCACCGCTAATAAAAATTTTCAAAACAATGTAGATAGCTTAGTCAGTAGATTTAATGATATTTCTAGTACCATGGCTAAAAGTACCGATGGGTTTCAAGAAGCTGTATTTAATCTTCAACAACAAATAGACACAGTCAATGAAATTATCCCGCAGTTTGAAGTATCATCTAACAAATTAGAAAGAAGTGCAGAACGTCATTTACAAGCTTCCTATAGAATCGAACAAAGTAAATTTTCCGAACACTTAGAAAAGCTTACATCAGACTTAGCTACAACTCAAAAATCATTTTCCCAGTCAACATCCGTCCTAGGGAACCAAGTCAATCAATTAGTAGTAAATAACCAAGAAGTCACTAACTTAGCCCAAGAAATTTATACCCAACTACAAAAAGCCTCTACTACTATACAAGATAGTGCAGTTAGCTTTAGTAAAACAGCAGCAGCTTTTAAAGAAACTGACTTCGCAGATAAAATATCTAGTGCAACCCAAGAATTAATAACTATTCCCCAACAATTCAAAGAATCAACCGCAACCTTACATCAATCTACAAAAGATATTGCTGCTGCAATTAACAACATTAGTAACTCCGCGCAGAAAATTACTAGCTTAGTCGAAAAAGTGAACACT
Organism: Xenococcaceae cyanobacterium MO_167.B27; assembly: GCA_030065935.1. Classification (GTDB taxonomy): domain Bacteria; phylum Cyanobacteriota; class Cyanobacteriia; order Cyanobacteriales; family Xenococcaceae; genus JASJCP01. The sequence continues at coordinate 6,315 of JASJCP010000069.1, read as the reverse complement.
CTCAATCAATACTCTAGCAAATTACTACAATTAGGCGATCGCAAACTCGAAACTCAAACAACCGAATTTAACAATATCCAATCAGAATTCAAACAAATAGTCGAGAAACTCCAAAAACATCAAGAAGCTATTAATAATGGCTTAGAAAACTTTGGCGGTAGAGTTTTAACTAGTTTCCAAGAAAACTCTAATAATAATATTCAAGAATTACAATCACTAACTCAACAATTAAACTCAGGATTAAATGAATTTCAAGTTGGTTGCTATCGCTTGCTATCAAGTTTTGAACATCGCTCAACAAATAACACTCAAGAACTTCAAAAACTAATCAAACAATTACAACAACTAATTTAAAATTCTTCCATCAACAAAATATAAACACTTCAAGAATCGTCCCCAAAATAGATAGAGTTTCCCACTAAAGAGCCAACACCAGAATCCCCTCTGCGCCTCTGCTAGGTGCGCGTTCCCTTGCGTCTGTTGCCGACGCGGGGTCGCACCTCTCTGCGCGATAATAACCAAAAAATTGCAACCCCACCCAAAAATGCCCAGAAAATCCTTTTACCTCCAAAACCAAGCAAAAGTAAACATTTTTCAATCATTTACTGACTTAATGTCCAATGCATTCATGATTTTATGCTTATTACTATTACTGGCATTATTAAAATCTCAACAACTCAATAAAAATCTGACAGAAGCAAATAAAAGATTACAATCAGCATCTCCTATTGTAGTTGATGAACGTTCTGGTAAATTTAGATTCAAATCAGGAAGTGCCGAATTAAATCCCGAACTAAAAAACTATCTTCAAACCCAAGTAATCCCCACAATTCAAACAACCCTTCGAGAAAAAGAAATAGAATTTATCCAAGTAATTGGACACACCGATGGACAAGGAATTAATCAATCGGGAAACCTCGACAAAAACATTGAACAAGTAGCCCAAGGAAAACAAAAAGTCAAACAATTAATTCCAGGTTCAAACGCCGACTTAGGATTAATGAGAGCCTTAGCTGTAGTGCAAGAAATTAAACATACAAGCGGACTTAAAAACGTTGAATTTCGCGCTTATTCCGCAGGACAATTATATCTTGCTAACGGTCAATTAGCAGACATCAACCGTAATGCAGACCCTACCAGAAGAAGAATTGAAATTCGCTTTATTCCTCCTAGTCAAACAAAATAAAATTTAAAAAATCAAACCTTGAAAGGATTGTTTTATTAGCTTTTAGGGATTTTTTTCTATTATTTATTGGGTTTTTTGCGATCGCTAAACCTGGAAAAATCGATAAATCTTAATGGGAAGAAGCATTACCAAAAAAATGTAAACTTTTGTCAAGCATAAAATAACAAAAGATGGATTGAGAGCAAGTTTTAGCTTAATCTCGCAGAAGCGGAACATCCGTATTGCGGAGCAATCGGTGGTGGAAGGGGCTTCAAAGCAAAATGGATAGGCTTTAAGTCTCATCCTGAATATAATAGAGCATCGTTTCCACGGATGAGGAGCGAGTGAAAATAAAAGTTTTATCGTAAGTCAAATCATCTGCTAAGATATATGAATGTTGACAATGAATTACACATATCGAATTTATCCATCTACTGACCAACAAGCATTGATGCTTAAATGGCTAGAGACGTGCCGACATCTTTACAACAGATGTTTGCGCGACCTTAAAGATTGGATTAATTCCAGAAAATGTAGTTTGTTTTCTTGCTCTTTGATACGGGAATACATTATGTCTCCCGATATACCATTCCCTAGCTACTTGGAACAGAAACGACAACTTACCCAATGGAAAAAGATTAATCTAGACTATAAAGATGTCCATTCCCAAGTAACTCAGGATGTAGTTAAGCGGTTGCATAACACCTGGGAAGCTTTTAAAAATCGTGGTTTTGGGTTTCCCAGATACAAGAAATACCGAAGATATCAATCTTTTTTGTTTCCTTAGTTTGCTAATAATCCCATAAAAGGAAACACAATCAAGCTTCCAAAGATTGGGGAAGTAGTTATAAATTGCCATCGACCAATCCCAGAAGGATTTAAGGTCAAAGGAGTCAGGATTGTATCAAGAGCAAGAGGAACTATCTGGTATGCAGTTGTAACAATAGTGTGCGATATTAATGTACCCGATCCCTTACCTTTTGGGCGAGGAATAGGGATAGATATCGGACTGGAATCTTTTTTGGTGACTAGCGACAATTTTCGAGTAGAACCCGCCAGCACCCCGCACTGAAGTTAGCAGGGCTTCGTGCCTCACCTTCAGTTAGCTGACCAGCTTAAGTCAAAACTTGACTACGTTATTGGAAAGAGTTTAAGACCTACCTTGGAATACGTGCCAGTTCCAAGCCCTAGAACTTAAGAATTAAACAGTTTTACGAGGGGGGGGAATGGGGCTTAAAAACCAAGTTAATTAACTTCCGCTATAGACCCCAATCTAATAAAGCCCCTTTCCCCGACAGTGTTCTTGAGAAAGTACCGACCAATAACTTTAGCTAGGCAAACCTTACACTTAACCGTAGAAGAGACGCAAAAATGTCTAATTTTGTTTTTGTTTTAGATGCCAATAAGCAACCACTAGAACCCTGTACCCCAGGAATGGCTAGAAGTTTACTTAAAGCAGGTAAAGCTGCTGTTTATCGCTCCTTTCCATTCACAATTATTCTCAAGAAAACAGTAGAACCAAAGGAGGTTAAACAATCTCAAATTAAGTTAGACCCAGGTTCAGTCACTACAGGAATAGCTCTAGTGCAAGATAATAAGCTCATTTGGGCAGCAGAATTAACGCATCGCGCTCAACAAATAAAAGATGGATTAGAATCCCGTCGCTCCTTGAGGCGTGGGCGCAGAGCTAGAAAAACCAGATACAGGAAGCCGAGATTTTTAAATCGAGCTAGAAAATCGGGATGGTTGCCCCCAAGTTTAGAGCATCGAGTTTTAACCACTATGACCTGGGTTAAGCGGTTAATCAAGCTTTGTCCTATTAGCTCTATTTCTATGGAGTTGGTCAAGTTTGACTGCCATAAAATGCAGCGACCTGAGATCAGTGGAGTCGAATATCAGCAAGGCACTCTTTATCAATACGAAGTTAGAGAATATTTGCTAGAAAAATGGTATAGAACTTGTGCTTATTGTGGAGCAAAAGATGTTCCACTAGAAGTTGAGCATATTGTTCCCAAGAGCGTCGGAGGCTCGTCAAGGATCAGTAATTTGACCTTGGCTTGTGTTCCTTGTAATCGAGCTAAATCTAATCTAGATATTAAAGAGTTTTTGGCAGATAAACCTTCAATTCTGAAAAGAATCTTGACAACTGCCAAAACACCACTGAAAGATGCTGCTGCGGTTAATTCTACAAGATGGAAACTATTTAATGCTCTTAAATATACTGGTCAACGAGTAACTACAGGTACGGGAGCGCAAACTAAATTTAATCGCACTCAACAAGGTCTGCCTAAACGTCATTACTTAGATGCAGCTATGGTTTCTGATACTCCAAAACTGGAAATATTAACCCTACAACCATTATTAATTAAATGTACTGGTCATGGGCAAAGACAAGTAATTCATGTTGATAAATTTGGCTTTCCCAGAAGCAATAAATCAGGAGAACTTGTTATAAAATCTGCCCACATCAAAGATGTCAAAGGTTTCCAAACTGGAGATATTGTTAAGGCTGTAGTTACCAAAGGCAAGAAAAAAGGCTCTTATTTTGGAAGAGTTGCTATTCGTTCTACTGGCTCATTTAATATCAAAACTGTTACCGAAACAGTACAAGGCATTAGCCATAAAGATTGCCAGATTATCCATAAAAAAGATGGCTATACTTATGGCTTTTAATATTTTACGGACATTTAAAAATGTCTACACGATTGTTCCTCCGCGATTTAAAAATGCGCGGTTTCCCAAATACGTATCATCATGAACCAGGGACTTACTCCAGACGAATTAGCACAAGTAATTTTTGAAATCGAACAAATGCGTTCGCGTACTGAAGATGAACTCACTAGAGAGGAAGTAGAGGATATTCTTCGGGAATTAAATTTATCATCGGATTTGTTAGATGATGCTTTGATGCAATTAAGACGCAAAGAAGCTTTAAAAGCGCAACAAAGACGTAATAGATTGATTAGTCTAGGTGCTGTTGCTAGTTCGTTAGTAGTTATTGGGTTTGCAGGATTTTTTTTACAGCAGCACAAAAATGCGATCGCTCTTGTCCAAGCACAAGAAGACCGTATTACTTTAGAACAGGATAACGGTGGTAATCTCAAACTTATTGAACGCCAAAATAGTACACCAGTTGTTTATCGGGTTATTTTGAAGGATGCACCAGTAGGTAAAAGCTTAGATTTATCATGTAATTGGATCGACCCCAATGGGGAAGTTGTCAAACAAAATCGCTATCAAACTCGCAACATTACTACTTCTGTTTGGAATACCCATTGTCGCTACATTTTGGGTTCATCTGCACCTGTAGGAAATTGGCAAGTGCAGATGTTATTAAACGGTCGTCAGTTAAGCGAAACTGATTTTGAAGTTCAATAGAGATATGTGCTTGAATCCATCTCATGCTAAGTTATGGTGAAGACAAAACCCTATAATTTTTTAGGCTATTGGGGTTATGATTCCCAACAAAAACTCAACAATTTACTGAGTAACTTTATTAGTAGATATCTTCAAAAACTATCTCAAGATGACATATATCGCTTCTCTAACAGACAGGAGCAAGATAACTTCAATCTTGTTTGGAATGTTGCTTATATTGGGGATTCAGCAAATTCAGTAGCAGATTCTCAGGCAGAATCAAGAAACCAGAAATTAATAACAATTGCAGCTATTTCCGCATCTGGGATACCAAATCATCTAGATAGTTGGGTAAATATACTTGAAGATGGCAGTCTGGTTTTAGGAAGAGAAGCTTTTGGACGAGTGCCTTTATACTGGACGAGAAAAGAAGAGGTTATTTGGTTTGCATCAAGGCTACAGCTACTATTACCTGTTGTGGAACAGCCCGAAGTCAATATTTCTGGTTTCTACGGCTATAACTGTTTTTCCTATGTTCCTACACCTTTAACCCCCATTAATCAAATACATTCAGTTGTTGCGGGAGATGAGGTAACTTGGAAACATAAACGAGATAGCAACAGCCACATCCTTACCCATAAATCTCAAAGAATACTGGAATGGCGCGAGTCTGGTAATAAAATTCAAGACGAAAAAACGGCGATCGCAAAACTACAAATTTTACTTAAAGCAGCAATTGAAAGTCAAATTGCCGACTTAAAAGATGAACCTGTGGGAGTCTTTCTGTCTGGGGGTTTGGATTCATCTGTGGTCGCAGCGTTGCTGGTGCAAGCAGGGGTAAAAGTTCGGGCTTATACCTTAGATTTTGGTACAGCAGGTATCCCAGAATATCCTTATGCTGAACAGGTTGCTGAATTTTTGCATATACCTTTAGTCAAAGTTAAAGCAACCCCAGAGCAAATCAAAAAGGCACTTATTCCCACTGTACAAGCCTTAGATTTACCTTTTGGTGATGGAGTAACTGTCCCTTTATATCTTTTATCTCAAGCTGCGAGTCAAGAAACACAAGTGATTTTTAATGGTGAGGGTGGCGACCAATTATTTGCTGGATGGACAAACAAACCCTTAATTGCTGCTGGTATTTACAGGTTGGAACATCCAACAGCGCAAGAAACATTTATCCAGCAATATTTACGTACTTTTCACCGCCTTTGGGGTTATGAAGCACAAGTTTATCAACCTCAAATCTACGCCCAAATTCAGAATTTGCACCCAGAACAATGGTTACAATCCTCATTAGATGAGGAATTTTGTCAGTCTCTTTTGCATCGTCTTCGACGCGCTACCCTAATGTTAAAAGGCGCGCAAAATATTCATCCCCGTGCCACAAATCTCGGTTTTGCCCATGGTTTGTGGGTGAGATCGCCTTTTTGTGATTTAGCTATGGCTCAATGGACGTTTCAATTATCAGGAGAACTCTGTTTACAGGGAAGCTGTGAGAAATATATCCTCAAACGCGCCGTAGAAAATTGGCTACCATCAGAAATTGTTTGGAGACAAAAAAGGGGTATGGGAGTTCCCTTAACCTCTTGGTGTTTCAATGAGTTTTGGCATCAAGTAGGTATTTGGCTAAATCCTGGGATACTTAGTGAGGAAAAACGTTATTACCCTAATGTTGCAGCAAAAATTGTTGCGGGGGAATTAGGAGTATCTATCCAAAATCGGCGTATTGGGGAAATTCTCTGGTTACTGATCTTTTGGCAATTATGGCGAGTTCATGTCTTGGGAGAAAC
>JASJCP010000068.1 GCA_030065935.1 Xenococcaceae cyanobacterium MO_167.B27 | reverse complement strand
AACCGCTGCCCATAATCAAAGGAATGGGTAACAGACCCTAGTTTATTGAGAACGAGAGAACCTTCTTTTGTGCCATCTTTGACGGTTATAGTTCCTGCTTGACCATATTTGAGGGTGTTTGGTGCAGTCATAATTTCAGGACGTGGCCCCGACTTAAATAAATAGGGAGGACTGAAAATCTCGCCTTGCCAAATTTCTGCTGGAACAAAGGGTTCTGTATCTCCTTCAGCAAAATAATGTTGGGGATCGTTGTAATAAGTTTTAAGGTTAAATTCCTCGGCTTTACCTGATTTATTCCTTAACTTGGCAAAGGCGAAAAACGTCGTAGGATCGCCAAGAATGTCCACATGAACCGTTCCGTCTTTTTCCCGTGCGGCTCGGTTGGCATTCCCTCCCAAGATTAACACACGGGCATCGGGTAATAAAATAGCTCCATTATGATACAATCTAGGCAATTTAGCGGGGTTTAAGGACTTAGTTTTATACCCTGCTTCTACAGTTTCATCAGGGGTCATTAACAAAGGTTCATAAACGGGCTTATATTCGGGATATTCACCCCCATTAATCACTAAAATTTCTTGGGTGGGTAAAATGACTGCTTGTAAGTTTGCTCTGGGTTTATCCAGAAACTTGGGAAAAATCTCCCATTTGCCGTTCTTTTCCCCACTGTTTTCTGGGGAAATCCAATGTTGTAAACTGGTGGCTATCCTGGCCCCTGGAAACCCTTCCGTATTCCCACCTCGTCCAAAGCTAATACTATTCGTACCAACAATACCGCCCAATAATAATACTTCTTCGGAGTTAGGAATTTGTACTGCAGTTCCGTAAGCTTTGCTGGTTTCTTCTCTATCTGACCCCACTTCAAAACTAATGGAGAGTTTTCCAGCTTCTTCTTCCTCAATGGTCATTAAATAGCTTTTGTTGCTGAGGTGGGGGACTAGTACCCCAGAAATACCAGCCTCATCTCCGGTGATCAATAGTCGTCCGTCGGTTAAGGGAAAGACACGGGGATAGAGATCGATACTATCGTAAACATCCTCATTTTCCACTTTGGTGTTAAACGGACTGTTTCTAATGGTTCTAAGATCGAAATAGTGAAGTTTTTGGGTTTTGGGATCGTAAATTTCTACACTGGGATTAATTTGGTTTGGTTCCCCAAATTTTAAACCAGCAAAAATCACTACCTTACCGTCATCCAGAGAAATTAAACTAGGATACCAACGCCCGTCTTTCATCTCTTCTAGGGCTTTCCATTCTCCTGTGCGCCAGTTATAAAGGTTCAACTGTTTCGTTCCTGTAAAAGCCCCTCCAGGGTAATAGCGTCCTGTTCCCCCCACAAATAAGACATTACCATCCGCTAGCTGTACATGGCCAGCACAAAAAAGATCGTTAGTTGTACCATATTGTAGGGCAGGGGGTGAGGGAATGCGCTCAAATTTCCCTGTTTCGGGGTCGAGTAACCCAGTATTGTTCACTACGTCGTAGTTTTTTGGATCTACACCCTCAATAAATTTATATTCTCCATTCTCTTTAACTAGGGTGCTACGAAAACTACTCCCATTGACAATTAATACCTTACCATTGGGTAGGAGAGTCGTATGGACAGACTGGGTGCGATCGCTTGGAGGTGGCATGGGAATTGTTTCCCAGGCTCCCATAGTTTCTTTACTGCGGATTGCAGTATAAGCGATTGCTGGCTCTCCCTCCCAAAACACTATACTTAAGGCGAGAACAAAGGTCAGAAAAATTGAGATAATCCGTATTCGTTGAGTTAATGACTTGGCTATCATCTTTGATTCAGTCTAATTACTTAGCACTTAGGAGTGTCGAGAATTTTTTTGAGTTCTCGTTGAGTTGCTTCGATCGCTTTCTCTGCAATCTCGTAAGCACTTGGATATTCATTGGCTGGATCTTCTTCTGGAATCCAAAATTTACGTCGAGTTAAACGCAAAGATTCAATAAAAGCCTCGATTGCATTAAAAATTTCTACTGCAATTGGTCCGTTATAAACTTCGAGAATGGGGGTTAAAAATGGTTCCCAAGGCATCCAACTGGTATGAATTGCACCTCGATCGGGTGGGGAAACTTGAACGTAATGAAGTCTTTTTTCATTTGCTATTTGTCGAACTTGGCGGGCAAAAATTTCTGGGCCATCACCATCTAATGTTTCGTGAGCGCTATCAATTACAACACCTACTTGTTTGCTTTCTACTCCTTCAAGAAAATCCATTAATTGGGATAATTTATTAGGACCAGGAGTTTCCCAATGGGTGATGGGTTCGATCGCTAATTTAACGTTTTTTTCTGTTGCATATTGACCTAATTCGTTGAGAATAGGTCGAGCATTTTTATAGCGAGACTCTAGTTCGTCTTGTAGAGCATCACTCCAAATAGTGTTATTGGTAAAATCTTTAACGGGATAACTGCCATAGGGAATGACGATCGGTCCCATCATAATTTCACCACCTAAAGCTTCAGTAATATCTACTCTCGATTTGAGATATTCTAAAGCTTGCTTTTGTTGTTCTGGATAGGTCGAACTAGGATCGCAGCTTGGTGTCGCTCCTACATTGGTGCTAATTTTAACTTCAGCTAACCCTTGAGAGTCTAAATAATGTCGTAAGTTAGTATAGTTTTCTATATCTGTGTCATAATTTTCAGGATGGGTAGGAGCAATTGGAAACTCAAAACCAGAATAACCAAATTTCTGTAATTCTTTAATATGAGATACCACAATTTGCCGATAATTTAAATCATCGGGTTTCATATTTGTGGTGAACATAAAAAAGCTCAAGTAAATATCTGGCAAAGATAATTGTTTGCTCATGTTAGTTTTTCTGAAGAATAGTTTTTATCAAAAGAACCAGTCGCTCGCAAAAGTATTGGAAAGAGAGGAAATTATCCTCATTTTTAATTAATAAAGACTCCTAACTTCCCAAACTAAAAATTTTTTTTAGTCGCGTAACAACAGCATACTTAGTAGCCTTCACCTGTCAACCATGGAATCAAGCCTTCAGGATCGTCAACAATAGCTTTAGGATCGAACATGGGCCAAACATAGACAATTCCCTGTTCGTCAAGACGAAAGAAGTTGTTGAGGGTGTATAGAGTTCCTTTTGTGGTCTTCATCTGCCACACTCCGCTTGCCGTAGGATAGTCAACGGTAGTTGAGATAATATTTACCTCAGAAACGCGAGTGGAAACATCACTGACAAAATTCACCACTGCTTCAACTCAGTCAAAAGTATTTTGACTAATAGGACTGAGAAACTGAATGTTAGAAGAGAATTTTACTTGAGAAAAATCGCCAGTTCCAAAAGCTTTAAAGTAGGTTAAAAGTATCTCGCGATATTGTTCTTTATCCATTTTGCTCCTCTCCAAAGTGTAGAAAATATAACAGATTATAGGGGTTTATTGTTCCAAATTTGACGATCAATTTTCCAGTTTCCAAACTCTTTTTTCATTAACCATAAAGCCCGAAACTTTGCCTGTTTGGGTGGGCTACCATCATTAGGATAAATAGTTGCTAATGATATACCAATGACATAACCAAAATCACCCATAACTTCAATTTCATCGGTGGTGAAAATGGGGTCAATATCTTGGTTAGCAATTGTCGCTGCAAAACCTTCGATAATATCCTCCCGACCACAGCGATCGGCTACGTTAGGAGCCATCCACAGTGCGTTTTCGGTGTACATTTCGCCGTAACCTTGAAGATTCTTGGTTCTTACATTTTCAGCGTAAACTTCTTCAAAGACCTTTCTAATTTCGTCGCGATCGCTAGAACTCATTTTTTTACCTCTTAAAACTTTTTACTAGAAAAAAATAAACTAGAGAAATGCCTTGTTTAATTAATAAAAAGCTGTTAACAAGTCCAATTTAATTAGATAAAAATTGTGAATTTACTAAGCTTAAATTATAACTATAGTCTATTTTCTTTCCTGATTTTTTTCAATTAAAATAAATTACCACGTAACAAATCTACAATCCTGTTACTTCATGCAAATAATTGCGAGCCATGAAAGCATATTCTAATGGAGGAACTGGTTTTGTTGCTGGGGGAAGGATTGTATTTGGATCTTGTTCTGCTTCAACTATTAACCAACCTTCATAATTGACTTTAGCCAATTCTTTGAAAATCGGCTCGAAATCAATAATACCGTCTTTGTCATCACCAGGAACAGTAAAAATACCTTTGCGAATGGAGTATAAGAAGCTCCATCCTTTCTCCCTCGATTGTTGTAAAATTGGCTTGCGAATGTTTTTGAGGTGAACGTGTTTGATGCGATCAGCGTATTTTTTGGTAACTTCGAGAGGATCTACGCCAGCATAGTAAAGATGACCTGTATCGAGGAGTAATTTGAGATATTTAGGATTAGTTCCTTCCATTAACCGATCAATATCAGCTAAATCTTCTACTCCTGTTCCAATGTGGGGGTGATAGCATAAAACCATTCCTTCGTCGTATGCTTCTTTTCCTAACTCATTTAATCCTTCAGTCAATTGTTCCCATTGTTCGTCGGTTAACTTAGGACGATTGGGTAAAGGAGCAACAGGTTGTTGATGGACAGCACCACCTAGTTCGGCGACGACAATAATATTACTATCGCCAATCTCCTTCATAAACTCCATTTGGTCTTTGAATATTTTTTTACTATCTTCTGCATCGCCAATAGTAAAGTAAGTACCTACCCAAGGTTCGGAAATTGTTATTTCGCGAAGTTCTAATTCAGCTTTTAAATCGTCTATGTCTTTGGGAAATTTGGGCGCATTTTGAGTACCTTTAAACCCTGATAGAGCAATTTCGCTTAAAATTTGTTGATAAGAAATTGGAGGATTTGTATCTATAGTTAGATCGTCACTGTTACTCCAACCTGTAGGAGTAATACCTAAACGGACTTTTTCGGGATTAAACATGGGAGTTTCAGGTGCAGCACTAGCAGGAGTTGCGATCGCGATTCCAAGTAGAATCACCAAAACTAAGGAGATCGAAAAACGACTGATTTGTTTCAAAAGGGATTTTAGCTCATTAGGAAAAAGAGCAGAAATTTGCAGTTTTTGTTTGAGTTTTTCTGAGATTTGTGTCATGAGAATTCCTCAGTTGTTATTATTCTGAATAATTTGCCCGTTCGCCAAAACAAAGCAATTTTGCGTAAATTCTATTCAGTGCACGGGCCAAATTTTTTGTATGTTCGCCGATCGGTTATATTGCTTGTTGCTTGTTTTAGGATCCTACTGAGAAGCACCAAACTCGGTGACATCGCCAGTGTAGACAGTTTCGTCAGGCATTAATGTACGAAATAAATCTACGTCTGAGAAATTCGCTCCCTCAAGATTGGCTTCTAATAAATTCCCGTATTTCATACTTCCATGAGAAAAATCTCCACCTGATAGATTGGAATCAGATAAAATTGTTCGATCGAAATTTGCACCTTCGGCTATAACATCGGACAAATCTGCATCAGAGACGATCGCAGATTCTAGATTAGCTCCTGTTAGATTTGCACCAGGCAAGATTGCTTTATCCATCAGGGAGTTATACAAAACTGCATTCGAGAAATCAGCAGCTGTTAAATCGGCATTTGATAAATCAACAGCTGATAAATTAGCTTCTGTGAGATTAGCTTCTGTGAGATTAGCTTCTTTGAGCTTAGCTTCAACTAGCAATGCTTCTGATAAATTTGCTCCTGATAGATTTGCTCCAATAAGCGCACTACCATATAAATCTTTACCAGATAGATCGACTCCTGCTAGATCGCATCCATTACATTCATTAGTATCCAATAACTGTTGCAGATCGGGGCTAACGAAAGCACGAGCAGGTGAGCTAATGAGAGTTAAGCTGAAAAAAATCGTTAAGACAAAAACACAAAGTTGACCAAAGCTGAGTTTCATATTCATTTTGTAGCTTTAATTAGGGTTAGTTTTTAGGCGATGTTAATCTGACAGAAGGAGGATATTGCCAACTAGCATATCCTGGTGCTTTAGCCCCTGGGGGATTGACTCCTATCGCCTGCCACAAAAGTCCTTCAGGATAGGCATAGGGACTCACAACAAAAGAGGTATCATTTTGTCTAGCACCAAACTTTTCTCGCCATGGATCAGGAAGCTGATACCAGGTAGCTGAATACCAGAGTTTGATAATGTTACTGGCGATAGGACCTAGTTTTCCTGACATCAGAATTTCATCAGTTATTCCTTCAGTCAAAATTGAAGCGTCATTTTCACTGTTTGCTCTCACATACAGTTCGTGAAAGGTTTGTAATAATTCTCTAAATATTTCGCCACCGATAATTCCCTCAATAGTAGAAAAGTAAAGAGAAGCTTGACCAGTTCCTAGCAGATCGAACCGAGAAAATCCAGTGACTGCTGCCGAAAAATTAAGGAAATACTCCATCAAATCAGGTGTATCAATATCCACTCGTTATTTACCTCCACAAAATTTTGATATTTGCGTTGTTCCCATTCGACTGAAATTTGTTTGACTTCTTACTTCTGCTCTTTATTCCACCGATAAATTGGGGCAGCATTAACACCCTCCATATCTGGAATAGGGTTACGAATCAGACGTTCGGCCGATTCTTTGAGTTTAAACATTCCCCCCACTGCAGGAATCAACGCTTGAGGACTACCATTAAAGGAAGCTTGAATCATCCCAAGAAAGGCATAGTACTGTTGCTGAAACTCCTTAGCTGCATCATATAATTCTGAACCTTCAGGATAATCACTCAATTTTGCATTAGTTTTAACGGGGTAAACAGCATCCCAATCAACGATAAAAGTTTTACCCGTGGGGTGATCGGGTGAGTCTGAATTCAGTGGATTATTTTTATCGATTGAATAGTATTGACCCAGTTCTAGTTGTTGGAAACGATAATAATGGCAAAGTTCTCTTTCTGCATCATAAATAGTTTGTTGTCTAGAACCCTCACCTTGCTCTTGAATCACCCTTAAAGCCCGTATTGCGGACTGAAAATCATATACTGGCACGATCTCTCCTGCGCCATCGTAATAATATTCTGGAGTAATTTGCTTATTCGGATCTCCGCAGAAAAGATCATCCCCCATTTCTTGATGCAGTTCCTGTAAACCACGAATAACTTCTGCATAGAACAGACCAATACTGTAAAATGTGTACGTTTCCTCAAGACCGAGAATCCGCAACCATGGATTTAGTTCGGGGCGAGGTAGCACTAATGGTGCATCTTTATCCACTTCTTTAGAACGTTCGATATTGAGAAAAGTCTCCACAGTATTTGGGGAAAACTTCTCTATGTTAACTTTGAAATCTACCGAACCAGTGGGTAGGTGAGCTGGATATTCGGGAATAAATTCAGGATCTGTTAAAACTCCGTTTATATCTCCTCCAACTGCATTAAAGACATTAGCTGCTAGGGTTAGATGTAACATTTCTTCCACAACAACGGCTCGAATAATGTGGAAAGCTTCTAGATTTGTACCTGGCTTGAGGGAGTAAAGCGCTGTGAGGTAAGGAGGAATAGTTGCGTGTTCTATCTTCATGCCCTGGATTAGATAGTAACGCAAGTCCTCAACTGTATGAATCAATCTGTAACCATTGTTAGTCATCAATAATACCTCTACTGGCGATATTTTTAAAAGTTATGGAATTGGCGTATTTTGTTACTACAACTGTTAAGCTTTTAAATCCCGAAGCATTTGCTCAGAAGCTAGAAAAGAAAGAGCAGCAAGAGTCAATGTTGTATTGGAACTGCCAATAGAAGGCATACTTCCTCCACCAACTAAGTAGAGATTTTCGTGATCCCAAGAACGTAAATTCCGATCAACAACAGAGTTATTTTTAGTAGTTCCCATTACGTGAGTTCCTGCAAAGTGATTACCTCCTCGGAAGAAATAACCTTCATTTTCATACTCAAAATAAGCAGGATCTGATTTATCGTAGTGACTATAATCTTTTGCTCCCAAACTCTCAAAAATCTGAAGAGATAACTTGCGAGCATAAGCCATGGTCTTTTTGCAGTAATCAGGTACGTTATAGTGAATTACTGGACGATAATTACCCAATTGATCTTTATACTGCGGATCGACAGTGACTCGGTTACTAGAATTAGCTGGTAATTCGCACATGAAGTCTAGCAGCAACTGCTGTGAAATCCGAGTGATCAGTTCGTTGCGAAGTTCAGCTCCATATTTGTGTTTCTTATCCACAGCATCTTGCAAGATATCCGTAGCACCGGTACCAGACCATCCCCAACCATCGTTGTGAATGGACATCGCAAATGCACATTGTTCTTTACGAAAATCCCCTTTACGGAATGTACTGAGTCCTGATGTAACTTGAGGACCGCGCAAAGTTCCCGCGATCTTAGTTGTGGGAAGTAAAGCCCAAGATAAGAGATAGGGATGATCCATTAAATTGCAGCCCATCATGCCACTGGTACTAGGCAGATTAGAAGCCAACATCAGCTTGGCATTTTCTACTGCATTAGCTGCTAAGACAAATAAACGACCTCTAGCAGTTCCAACGGTATATTCAGAAGAGCTAATATTTTTATATTGCTTGTAGTTAATAGCAGTAACGCGACCGTTTTCGGGATTGATGTCGACTTGGGTAGCTACAGCTTGAGAAAGTAAATGTACCTTCTCTGGGAAAGCTATTGTACTGAGGGTTCTTCGGGCATCATATTTCGCTTGAACTGGACAGATGGGTACGCAGTTGGCGTTTCCTTGACACCTTTCTCCATACTCGACAGGATGAACGCTGGCAACTCCTTCAGGAATAAAATTATCCTTAATCAATTGATCGTCTGTGTAACCAGGTCTTTGGTAATCAGGATGAGGTATACTATTTCGACCTTGGGGAAAAGTGCTGAGTTTTAATTTAATAGTCTCGGGATTTTCTTTACCGATTGTAACTTCTTCAATCTGATCGATTCCTTTGCGAACTATCCCATCTAAGAAAGAAGGAGGAAGTTTTTTCATTGGCAAGACATAACCATCTATAAACTCAGCACCTGCCTCTTTTTGTTCTTCTGTGTCCCCAGCAACTCCAATTTCATACTCTGCTTTTCGGTAGTAGGGCATGAGATCGTCATAACTAATTGGCCAGTCAAGACCGTGTCCGTAGTTAGTACGTAACTTGAAATCTTCTGGTAACATACGTATCGTTTTCCCTTCCCAGTGTCTGGTTGTCCCACCCACGATCCGAGTATAGGAACCGCTAAGGGGCAAAACGCCTTTTTCTTGAAAATAGCCATAAGTATTGTCAGTGGGGCTGAGGGCATTGGGATTTAAGGGATAGGGAGAGTTGGAATTCTTGTTCAGCGCACCATAGAAGGTTTCAATATTATTTTGATAGCCTTCAAGGGTTAAACCCTCACTAGTTCCTGCTTCAAGGATTAAAACGGTCTTGCCTTGTTCGCTCAATTGTTTGGCAACAATTGCTCCAGCTACTCCCGATCCTACGATTACAACATCGTAAACAATATTAGAGATAGTTTGGCAATCAACTGATTTTATAATCATATGACTTTTGCTAGTTGGTTACTTTTTCAAGATAGAAAGCTTTAATTTTCAAGATCAATTCAATCAAGGATAGTGATTCCTATGGACAAATCTTCTCTACACTCTAAGTACTCTGCTAATGCTGTTACTAATACTTCAGTTTTTGTAGTCTTGTTTTTTGCAAATATTCCTTTAACTTATCCATGATTTTTATTTCTTATCTTGATAAGTACTAATGTTTTATTCTAATTGCTACACTAAAATACATTAGCATGTAACTGCTTAATAAGCATCATTAAAAGATTAGCATGTAACTGCTTAATAAGCATCATTGATAAAAAATATTGACGCGATCCATGAAAGA
Source organism: Xenococcaceae cyanobacterium MO_167.B27 (assembly GCA_030065935.1). GTDB lineage: Bacteria > Cyanobacteriota > Cyanobacteriia > Cyanobacteriales > Xenococcaceae > JASJCP01. The sequence continues at coordinate 17,611 of JASJCP010000068.1, read as the reverse complement.
AACCACTCTTGCAGCTATGGGACCTGCTTTGATAGATGGTGTAAAAAGTTTGGGGTTGCTGAATAGATTGTTGATGGTTGATTGATGATTGCTAATTGTTAATTGATGATTGATAATTGTTAATTGATGATTGCTAATTGTTAATTGCTACTCACTAGTCTCCCGCAGTCCCTAGTCTCCCACACCCCCTACTCCCTATTCTTTGATGCTGACTATTATTGGTTGTGGCAACCTCAACCGCAGTGACGATGCTGTAGGTGCGATCGCTTCTCAACGTTTACAACAATTTTTAACCAAACATCCTAGTTCAGAAGTGCGTGTCTATGATTTAGGTACGGCAGGGATGGAAGTAATGTTCCAAGCTAAGGGTGCTGATGAATTAATTATCATTGATGCTTGTTCAACTGGCTCAGAACCAGGTACGATTTTTCAAGTACCAGGCAAAGAATTAGAAGAATTACCAGAACCCACTTACAGTTTGCACGATTTTCGTTGGCATCATGCCTTAGCAGCAGGAAGAAAAATTTTTGCTGAGGATTTTCCTGAAAAAATAACCGTTTATCTGATCGAGGCAGCTAATCTCGATTTTGGTTGGGAATTAAGTTCTGCTGTTGAACAAGCTGCTAATCAAATTGTTCAGAAGTTAGAAAAACAGATTGAAATCCTGACACAGTAAGGATTGTGAAGCTCCAGTTACCTTGAAACACAGCTTCGCTTCGCGCATTGGATGAGCCAATAAGCAGATAAATAAGTCAACCTAATTAAACTTAAAATGAACTAGAAACACAATTTTTTCTGTTCCCCACACCCCACACCCTACCTTCACCGATAAGTTTGCAATCTACTGATATTACGAATTGATAACTAGCAATCTAATAGTTCTCTTCTTACGACTAATATTGATAAAGCCATTTAGTTGCATAAAGATTAAATATGGTCGCTACTACGCTTCAACCTACCGTCAAAACCTCTACAGAAGAAACTTTACTTTCCCCTCGCTTTTACACCACAGACTTTGATGCGATCGCGAATATGGATATTTCTTCCCAAGAAAAAGAGCTTAAGGCGATGATTGCTGAAATGCAGACAGATTATAATCGCCATCATTTTGTAAGGGACGAAGAGTTTAAACAATCTTGGGATCATATTGATGAAAAAACTCGCCGTGTTTTTGTCGATTTTCTAGAACGCTCTTGTACTTCAGAATTTTCAGGTTTTCTGCTGTTTAAAGAATTATCCCGTAAACTCAAAGGGCGCAACGCAATTTTGGCAGAGATTTTCCATTTGATGGCGCGAGATGAAGCTCGTCATGCGGGTTTTCTCAACAAAGCAATGAATGATTTTAAGATATCTCTCGATCTCGGATATTTAACCAAACATCGCACCTATACCTTCTTTAAACCAGAGTGGGTTATTTATGCAGTCTATCTTTCTGAGAAAATTGGTTACTGGCGTTATATTTTAATGTATCGTCACTTAGAACAACATCCCGAATATCAGTTTTATCCCCTTTTTCGGATGTTTGAAAATTGGTGTCAAGATGAAAACCGTCACGGAGATATCTTTAAAGCCTTACTGCGATCGCAACCTCAGATGTGGCAAGGCTGGAAAGCTAAATTGTGGGCGCGGTTTTTCCTTTTATCAGTCTTTGCTACCCATACCTTAACTGTACACGAACGGGCTGATTTTTATCAATCTGTGGGCTTAGATGCTCAAGAATATGATCGCCAAGTAATTCGTAAGACTAATGAAACTTCAGCCAGAGCTTTCCCCGTTACTCTGAATGTAGAACATCCTCAGTTTTTCCCACGGTTAGAACGTTGTGCAGAGCGAAATGAGCAATTAAAAGCAATTGAATCGAGTAATGCACCCAAGCTAGTCAAATTTTTCCGTAAATTACCGCTACTAACTGGAATTTTTGTTGATTTATTGCGTTTGTATTTACTCAAACCCATTGATGCTGAATTGTTGAGAGGAAGAGTTAGTTAAATAATCGAACCTCAATCTTCTTAAGATGAGCGCGAGAAAAGGGTGGGTATTTCCCACCTTTTTTTTATTTTTAAGATAATTTAATGTAACTAAAAGCACTTGACATGATACTATATACATAATGGAAAATAGTGCGTCATGCGACCTGTTTGAAAGATAAATAATTACACTAATTCCTCACAGCAATAGAAATAGGTGTAATTCTAATAAAAGCTATAAAAGCGATCGCCGTTAGCTAAAAAACTCTTGATGCGCTCGCCATAAAATTAACATTAATAATAATCAAGCAATAAAGTATATTGCTACAGGATGGTAAGTAATAATCGCGGTAGTAAACTGTTTAGGATGTAATTGCTCACTCCCATTAATTTCGCGATAATTTAATGTAACTAAAAGCCCTTGACATGATACTATATACATAATGGGAAATAGTGGGTCATGCGACCTGTTTGAAAGATAAATAATTACACTAATTCCTCACAGCAATAGAAATATGTGTAATTACAATAAAAGCGATCGCCGTTAGCTAAAAAACTCTTTACGCGCTCGCCATAAAATTAACATTAATAATAATCAAGGACTAAAGTATATTGTCACAGGATGGTAAGTAATAATCGCGGTGGTAAACCGTTCAGGATGTAATTGCTCACTCCCATTGATTTGGCGATAATTTAATGTAACTAAAAGCACTTGACATGATATTATATTCATAATGGAAAATAGTGGGTCATGCGACCTGGTTTAAAGATAAATAATTATACTAATTCCTGACAGCAGTAACAATGTGTGTAATTCTAATAAAAGCGATCGCCTTTAGCTAAAAAACTCTTTAAATTTAAGTAAAGGAAGCATAATCGCTTGATAATTTGGAATCCGCATGAGTTTGATAATAGATTAGTTACTTAATGTTTATATTTCCCAAAACAGAATCCTTTTTATCTTTCTCTGCGCCTCTGCTAAGTCAGCATTCCCTTGGGTCTTACGCCGACGCGGGTTCTGACTTCTCTGCGCGAGACAAAAAAAGGTGGGAATTGCACCCACCTCAGATAAAGACTCTCTTCAATTACCTAAGCACTAAAATATCTCGCTACAGGATGATAAGTAATAATCGCAGTGGTAGATTGTTCAGGATACAATTGCTCACTCTCATCCATGTACATATTAATACGGGCAGTATCTAATAAATCCAATTGTTTGTATTGATCTTGTATATTAGGACAAGCAGGATAACCGAAACTATAACGAGAGCCACGATAGCGTTGTTGTAAGATATCTCGGATATTATCCGATTCTTCTGCTTCAAAGCCTAACTCTTTACGAATTCTGGCGTGTATCCATTCTGCTAAAGCTTCTGCCATTTGCACTGCTAGACCATGATAATAAAGATAATCAGTGTATTGGTCAGATTTAAACAGCTTTTGGGCGTATTCTGTCGCTACTTCCCCTACTGTAACTGCTTGCATTGGGAAAACATCAATTATTCCTGATTCTTTAGTAGCCAAGAAATCTGCAATACATAAACGTTTACCAGATTTTTGTCTAGGAAATTCAAATGATGTTACTATTTTGCTGGTATCGTTTACATCATAAACATATAATGTGTTCCCCTCGGCGTTGCAGGGGAAATAACCATAAATTACTGTTGGATGTAATAGGTTATCTGCGACAACCTTTTCTTTCCATTCCTCTAAAATAGGATGAACTTTTCTAGCGAGAAACTCGTCGTATTCTTCCCTAGATTGTTCCTTGGGTTTTCTAAATTGCCATTGTCCCACAAACAAAGCTTGCAAATCCAAATAAGGGAAAACTTCCTCAATAGGAATCTCATTTGCTTGTAATAATTTAGTTCCCCAAAATGGAGGAGTAGGACGTTCAATATCCAAACTTACCTCATCAGAACGTCTAGTATCTATTACTAAAGGTTCTTCCTTCTTACTAACCTCATCTACAAAAATAGTATCCCGATTTTCCCCTTCAAAAGGTACATCTTCTCCCCCCTTAGAAAAGGGGGGTTTGGGGGGATCGAGGTCTAATTCATCCAAAAATCCCTTAATATCATCCCAATTGTCTTTAGCTTTTGCTGGCATTAATTTATCCATAAAATGCAAATCTGCAAAAGCGTCTTTACCATAGATAACTTTACCTTTGTAAGTATTTTGACAATCTTGATGAACAAACTTCGGAGTTAACGCAGCACCACCCAAGATAACAGGAACAGTAATACCTCTTTCGTTAAATACTTCCAAATTATCCTTCATAAAAGCAGTAGATTTTACTAGCAACCCACTCATAGCGATGCAGTCTGCATTATGTTCCTCGTAAGCTTGAATGATATTATCTACTGGTTGCTTAATTCCCAGATTAATTACCTTGTAACCATTATTAGAAAGGATAATATCTACTAAATTCTTCCCAATATCATGAACATCCCCTTTAACAGTAGCAATAACAAAAGTTCCCTTACCCCTGTCATCAGCTTCTTCTTTATCCATAAATGGTTCTAAATGTGCTACCGCAGCTTTCATAGTTTGTGCCGACTGCAATACAAAAGGTAGCTGCATTTGTCCCGAACCAAATAATTCTCCGACAACTTTCATCCCATCTAAAAGGAAAGTATTGATAATATATAAAGGAGGATAATATTGCATCGCTTCGTTTAAAGCATCCTCTAAACCAATTCTTTCCCCGTCAATAATATGGCGTTTCAATCTTTCATCAATGGGAAGATTCTTATCAACTGCTTCAGATTTCTTGGCTTTCTTACCAGCAAATAATGTGGTTAGTTCTCCCAAGGGGTCATAAGTACAAACATCACCATCAAACTGACGGTTATCATAAATTAAGTCCCGACATATCTTTTGATGTTTTTCATCTATTTTAGAAAGAGGTAAAATCTTACTAGCATTAACAATCGCCGAATCTAATCCTACCTGCATACATTCATGTAAGAAGACGGAATTTAATACTTGTCTAGCAGCGAGGTTTAAACCAAAAGAAACATTAGAAACCCCTAATAAAATATGACAACCTGGTAACTCTTCTCTAATTCTTTTAATCGCTTCTACTGTAGCTTTGCCATTTTCCCTATCTTCTTCGATACCAGTAGATACAGGTAACGCTAAAGGATCGAAAAAGATTTCATGAGCAGGAATACCATAATCTATAGCTGCATTATAAGCCCGTTTAGCAATTTCAAACTTTTTATCCGCAGTACGTCCCATACCATCTTCATCGATAGTACCAATAACTACCCCTGCACCGTAAGTTTTCGCTAATTCTAATACTTTTAAAAATCTTTCTTCCCCATCTTCGTAGTTAGTAGAGTTAAGGATACATTTACCACCAGCTACCTTTAACCCCGCTTCCATTTTTGTCCATTCAGTAGAGTCAAGCATGAGGGGTAAAGTAATATTATTCACTAGACGGGATGCTAATTCGTGCATATCTTGTTCCCCGTCTCTTCCCACATAGTCCACGTTAACATCAAGAATATGCGCGCCTTCTTTTACTTGGGCTTTTCCCATTGCTACTAGACTATCCCAGTCTTCCTCATTCAGTAGAGTACGACATTTTTTAGAACCACTGGCATTTAATCTCTCTCCCACAATTAGGAAAGAATTATCTTGAATATAAGGTTGCGTACTATATATAGATGCTGCGGAAGGTTCATAATGGGGATGACGTTCTTTTGGTGTCAAGTCTCCCGACATCTCTGCGAGTTGTTGGATATGTTCGTAACGAGTACCGCAACAACCACCAATAATTTGTACTCCTAAATCTTCCACAAAGTGCATTAATGCCATGCGGAGTTCTATAGGAGTAAGCTTATAGTGCGCTTGTCCGCCAATATTCTCAGGTAAACCCGCATTGGGTACACAGGAAACAATAAACGGCGAATGTTCCGACAGATGTTTAATATGTTCCTTCATCAAGTCGGGTCCTGTAGCGCAGTTAAGCCCTAAAATATCTATAGGATAGGGTTCGAGGATTGCTAAAGCTGCTTCCATAGTAGAACCAGACAGCATAGTACCCATTTGTTCCATAGTAACGGATACCATTAAAGGTCTGCGATCGCCTTTCTTTTTAAATACTTCTTCTATACCATTAAGTGCTGCTTTAATTTGCAACACATCCATACAAGTTTCTACTAAAAATAAATCGACACCACCATCATATAAACCCTCTGCCTGTTGTGCGTAGTTAGTCAGCAGGGTGTCATAATCTATATGTCCTAGTGTAGGCAATTTTGTACCAGGTCCCATCGAACCAGCAACGAAACGGGGTTTTTCAGGTGTAGAATATTCTTCTGTAAGTCTTTTGGCTAATTCTGCTGCTGTTTTATTAAGATAGTATGCTTTATCTGCTAAATCATATTCCGCTAATACCATTGGAGTACCACCAAAGGTATCAGTTTCAATGACATCCGCACCAGCTTCAAGAAAACCTCGGTGTACCTTCTCCACCGCCTCTGGTTTAGTATGAACTAAATATTCATTACATCCTTCATATTCCGCACCACCAAAATCATCTGGGGTGAGGTTTTGAGTTTGCAGGTTTGTACCCATCCCCCCATCAAATACTAACACGGGGCGATCTGAGCTTTTAAGGCGATTTAAGAAGAGACTGTTCATTGCTAGCGACTGCTGATCAACAGGTTAGGGTTTACATTTGTTTTATTATATGGGGTTTGAGATATTCTCGCGCAGAGGCGCAGAGAGGGTTTATTGGTTTGTATCATAGTTTGTTTTAATTCTGAGACTAATCAATAAATCTATCTGTGTTTATCTGCGTAAAGGCTGTGGATTGTTTTTTCTCGCGCAAAGTCGCAAAGGCGCAAAGTTTTCTGATTAATTATGGTCTAATCGCGCTCTTAATTGCATTATTCACATCTTGGACCAGTACAAAAAAACTGAATAATTAGCTATTGGTAATCAATTTATTTTATTGCCCTTTTCGCTTTAAGCTTTCACCTTTGACCTAATACCACAAATCAGTTACAGATTTGGTGCAAGATTTCAGTATTAATTAATCATCAACATCATTGCTAGCTTCTAAAGCAGACAGTTGTTCTTGTAAACTCATACTTTCAGATTCAACTATAAATTCTGATTCCTGTTCAATTTCTCTAATTTTTGCTTCCATTTTTTCCAAAGCAGACATTTTCTTTGTAGAGTACAATTGATTATCATCTAATAGTTGTGCTTTGTATTCAATTGAATGTAATGGAAAAGAATAAGTTTGACTGAGTCTGATTACTATATCGCCTATTTCATTTTGTAAATAGCCAACTTTTAGTTCTAGCTTAGATAAACGCTCTTTTAAATTTGTATTTTTATCTTCATTGATTATATTTCTACTCATTTCATTTTCCCATACAGATACTTGTTTCATTAATGACTTTATTGCATTATCATTATCTTCTATTTGTTTTTTTATTCTCTGTTTTTGATGGATAAAATGTTTTTTTCGCAAGATTGCTACACGAACTAAATCTTCTTTTTCGTTGACAAATGCCAATTCTGCTCTTCTTGTCCAACCCTTGATTTCATATAAAGTATAATTATATTCTTGTTCAGTTTCTTTTTGCTTTGTCAAAGCCACATTAAGAGAATGACGAAGCTCAAAAATATAACTTTCTATACTTTTAATATCTTTTAAAGCTTTACTTAAAGACTGACTAAGATTAACGATAGTAGCTTCTATTCCCATAATAAAAAATTATATTCTATCTTTTGCCTGTTAACCTATATTTTAACAATTTTATTTGAATTATTAAGTGATCTGGATGTAATCAATACATTTTTTCAGCAATTTGTCTTTTACCTAATTTGGGATCAGCTATCACCAAAACCAAGTTACACTATCACCATCTAAGATACCAATAGCTCTGTAACTGCGAGTAATTCTCACTGACCAAATATTTTCTTCACTATTAATACATTTGAAATGCAAAAACGGATGAAATGGATTTTCTTTCCATAATCGATAAGCTTTCCTTGCGCTGCGTCTAGTTTTTTCTGTAAGCAATTTATAATTATCCCAAAAAGAAGGAAGTGTTTGAGATTTCATAACTTATCATAATCCATTGGTTTGGCTTTTCCTTCCGCAATTTGTTGTTTAGCTATTTTGGCAGCAGCTATTAATTTATCTTGGGATTTATTAAAAGATTTATTCCATTTATCTTCGTATTGTAAATCTTGAATATACTCTCGTAAATGTTCGACAATTTTATGTTGTATGTCTTCAGGTAAAGACTCCATCATTTTGATGACAGTATTAATTGCTGGTGATGACATTGCTTTGTTCTTGTATATAAAAAAGTTACGCTAATTTTAACAATGATCTAAAATAATTGAAACTAAAATTAGCGAAAACTATTGATAATGATTTTAGAAATTGCTACTCTCAATATTAAAGCAGGAATGAGTGATGATTTTGAATCTGCCTTTCAACAAGCTTCCTCTATTATTGCCTCAATGCCTGGATATATTTCTCATGATTTGCAAAAATGTATAGAGAAGAGCGATCGATATTTATTACTTGTTTATTGGCAAAGTCTCGAAGATCATACTATTGGCTTTCGTCAATCTGCTGAATATCAAACATGGAAAGCTTTACTACATCACTTTTACGATCCATTTCCTTTGGTAGAACACTACTATTCTGTTATTGACTTAGGTAATAAAAGATAAAATTTATAAGTACATTGGGTATTAGCATTAAAGGGTTTTGTTTTAAATTAATTGCTATCTATCCGATAAAAAGATGTTTTAAGTAATGGGATATAGAACTAAATAAAACTGCGATCGCTTTAATTTTATGAGTTAATATTATTTTAAATATTTTCTAATTCTAGGAAAATTTCTTTGCTTAAATCTAAGACTTTTATAGCACTGCTAGTATCGATACTGTTAATAGTTTCTTGTAGTTCCTTTTTGGCTATTTCAGCATTTTCTATTGCCTGCAATACATCTCTTTCATTGGTAATTTTAGTGACTTGAGTGTCTAAAGCAATTAGATTATGTTTGAGAGTTTCTACCATATTAGTTTGTTGTTCTAATGGCATTTTGATAGTCAACATTTGAGAGGTCAATGATTTTTTACGCTCTAATGCTTCATGAGCTAAAATTTCGTCACCTTTAGTAATAGCCCATTCCCCTCTTTGCTGCCAAACTAAGGATTCTGTTTGATATTTATTATACATTTGTTCGGTTTGTTTGAGTTGAACTATCGCTCTACGCACAACCTTACGAAACTGTAGTAAATGTTCTTTCATATCAAAGATATAATCTTCTCGTACAATAGGGTCTAGTTTTTCTTGTATTTCTTCTAAATTGGCATTACCTGATTCTATTTGCTGTTTGGCTAGTTTTACAGCAGCTATTAATTTATCTTGAGTTTTATTACAAGAGTTATACCATTTTTCTTCGTCTTGTAAATCTTGAATATACTCTTGTAAATGTTCGACAATTTTATGTTGTGTGTCTTCAGGTAAAGACTCCATCATTTTAATTACACTATTAATTGCTGATGATGACATTGCTATGTTGTTGTAGATAAATAAGGTTAAGCTAATTTTAACAACAATACTGTAATTGAAGTTTATGGGTGGGGCATGGAGCTAAAAAAAAGAGTTTGATTTAAAATTAGATGAGATGTTTAATAAATGAGAGAGGTTCGCTGGGGCTTCGCCAGAGGTTACCTCGTTCCTCGCAAGCGCACCTCTTACTAAAAATAGCTATTTAAAAAAGCTTTTGTAGAAAAAGAAAAGATGCAATATACTATTCGCCAAGCAACAGCAGAAGACATCGCTATTCTCGATCGCATTCATAGAGAAAATATGAAAGGATATGTGGACAAAGTTTATCCTTGGAATGCTACTCTATTTCGCGATCGCTTTATGCCACAAGATTACCAAATTATTGCAACGAAAGATAAGATTATTGGCTTTATAAAAGTTGTTGTATCTGATACTGAAATTTATCTTGCAGAAATTCAAATAAAGTGCAACTATCAAAAACAAGGAATTGGTACAAGCTTGATAAAATTACTAATTCAAGAAGCACAAAAAAAATCTAAACAATTGTGGTTAAAAGTTATAAAAGGCAATCCTGCTGAAAGATTATATACAAGATTAGGATTTACTGTAGTTGAAGAATCTTGTACTCATAAGAAGATGGCAATAAATTTTGAGAATCGCGATCGCTGTTTGACGAAAAAAAGCGATCGCCATAGTTGATGATTAAATCTCTACAGTTGTAGATACGAGGTAATATTGGATGTATTTGGAGAATTTGGCGATTTTTGTTGTAGATAATCGGTTAAACTTGATAGATGTAAAATAGTTGGGATCATTACTGGCAACTGCTGGAAGCTTTGTGTTTATTGTATTCTAGTAGTTCATTTATCCTGACTTAACTTGTGAGAAATTCGCGAAAAGCATGATGGAGTTTACCAAAGATTTTAAGATTCCCGATCCAGTTCCCCAAGCAGGTATTGAGCAAGCGGTTAAACTAATGGAAACGGGGCGAATGTATCGCTACAATTTCCACGCAGAATTTGAGGAAGAAATAGAAATCTCGGAATTAGATGATGAACTAGCAACTGAAGTCGCTAAATTGGAATATGAATTTAGTCGCTATGTAGAACACAAATATGCGATCGCCGTAAACTCCTGTGGTAGTGCGCTTTTTATGAGCCTAAAGGCTGCTGGATTAGAATATCAAGATAAAGTCTTTACCAACGCTTTTACCTTTACAGCAGTTCCCAGTAGTATTGTTCATGCTGGTGGTGTTCCCATATACATAGAATGCAACTCTCAGTATCTAATTGATGTTGAAGACTTTCAACGTAAAGTCAAAGAACATCCTGATGCCAAATACTTCATCGTATCTCATATGCGGGGACACATATCGGATATGGAAGCCATTAAAGCAATTTGCGACGAACAAGGAATTTATTTAATTGAAGACTGCGCCCATAGTTTGGGTGCTAAGTGGAGTGACGGGAAGCACGTAGGACATACAGCCAAAATCGCTTGTTTCAGTAGCCAAAGTTATAAAATGTTAAACTCTGGCGAAGGAGGATTTATTGCTACTTCTGACGATAGAGTTGCAGCCTACTGTATCTTAGCTGCTGGTTGTTACGAAAAGCTCTACAAAAAACATTTGGCTCGCCCTTTCAATGACGCAATATTTGAAGAACTAAAACCCCATGTTCCCAATTATAGTCTGAGAATGAATAACCTAACCGCAGCAGTTCTTAGACCCCAGATCGGGATTTTAGAAGCGAAAATACAGAACTACAAGCGATTGTACAACCAATTAAAAGACTTTTTGGAGCAAGTGGAGGGGATTCATATCCCCCCATCACTAGACAAAGTAGAACGCGCTCCCGACAGTATGCAATTTAATCTCCTGAACTTAACTAAGTCACAAGTAGATCAATTTGTCAAAGACACCGCAGTAAGGGGATTGAAAATACAAATCTTTGGGCGGTTTGATAACGCTCGCTATTTTAAAAATTGGCAGTATTCTTTTACAGAAATGCCAGAACTCAAGCAAACCGAAGAGATTATTTCTTGTGCTTGTGATTTAAGATTATCTCCCTCGTTTACGACAGAGGATATAGATACTATCGCTCGGATCATCAAGGATGTTTTAAAAGATATTGTGGGGGAAACAAATGAAGCCCTTTCTTCTGTGCAATAACTAGTAGCTAGGCTAGAGCGGAGTGTGCGTTGATGTACACTCCCTAGAACAGTAATATGAAGGGTGAAGGATGAGGGATGAAGGATGAAGTAATAAGTAATAAGTAATAAGTATTATTTCCCCTCCTCTCCCAGTCCCGAGAGGAGACTTAATATATCTAGGGATTGAACCCAAAATAGATCGACTTTGTAATGAAGTCTCCTTCCCGCCCATTCCCCATTCCCTGAACATTTATAAAAGCATAAATTCGTTTCAATTGAATGCTTTATTATGATCCTGTTGTATATTGCTGGTGTTCAATTGAGGCAGGAATTACGGAAAATGAAAATTATCGATTCTCAAGGAAAGCTCTTCGGGAAGATTAGTATTTTAGACTTGGGTGCTGGTGCAGTGATTTTTATAGCGATCGCAGGAATCCTGTTTTTTCCTGGGACACCAGTGACTCAGGGAATTGTGGCTCAAAGTAAATTACAACCTATTGAGATTGATGTGTTAGTCAGGGGTTTGGGTGTAAGTCATTATGAAAAGTTACTGCAAAATTTTGAGCAAGATAACAAAATAGATATTGTGATTCGCAATCAACCAGCAGGTACAATCGAGATTGTTTCAACAAAAACTTTACCTAGAACAACTCCTGTTCCTCAGCCCGATGGTACAGTAAAAGCCTTACCCGATCCTCGTCCTGAAGTAGAGTTAATTCGAGATTTAATAATTACCTTGAATGGTGAGGCAGAAGTTACTAATAATGGTGTAGTGTTAGAAGGTACGAAAAAAGTCAAAATTGGTACGGGAATTCGTTTGGAGGGGAAAACCTACGACTTTAACGGTACTATTATTGGAGTAGAAGTTAAAGAAGCTAGGTGATGTCTCCCAATCTTAAATATGTAAAATATTGTTTGGGTTCAATGTAGGTGACAAGATACGCTTTCTAATGAGAGTTTGCCATTCTTGAGTGCTACAAAGGCGACAAATATCAATGCGATCGCCGTATTCGGAAGCATATTGGTTAAATGATTCAATCCAGTGCATGACAGTCTCTGTGGGATATTTATTACTGTAAATCAGAGACTTAGCCAGATAATCGGTCATTTCCACTAAATTTCCCGTATCGTAGAGTCGCCAAGCACTCCAAACTAAGCTTTGATAACGGGATTCTGCTTCTAAGGCTTTTACTTCGGGTGAGATACTAGAATCATGGAAAAAATTTCCCAGAATTTGATCTAGTTCTTGAGCTTGTAAAGAAGTGTTTTTCGAGGCATTTTTTTCGTGCTGTCGATAAGCTACCGTAGCTCTTTTAACCCAAGTTGCAGGACAGCCAATACCTGCTAAACGCAATACCAAATCTACATCAGGAGTTTGTTCTAATGTGGCATCAAATTTACCACATCTATCTAACCAAGAGCGACGAAACAACATCGCTCCTAAAAATACAGGTTTCCAGACGATGAGACTCATTAAATCTAGTTGGGGTAAATTGTGCCAAGGTTCAACTGCTGAGAGTTTTACCCCTTGTTGATCCACAATATCCCATCCGCTATTCACTAATCCGATAGAGTCATCTTGCTCTAACATTGCTACTTGCTCAGAAAGCTTCTTGGGTAAAAAAAAGTCATCCTGGTCTAAAAAAGCAATATATTTACCTTCTGCACATTCTAAGCCTCGATTACGAGCTTGAGCTACCCCTTGATTATCTTGATAAATATAGCTTACGCGATCGCGGTACTGGCTAACTACTTCTTGGGTATTATCAGTTGAACCGTCATCTACTACTATGATTTCATAGTTACTATAGTCTTGAGCTAAAACACTATCTATTGCTTCTCTGATATAGACTGCGCCATTATACGCAGGGATAATTACACTAACAGTTGTTGTCATCTCAATTATGATGATTACTAGTTACTGATGGGTTACTAAAGGCGTAAGCCTTTGAAGGCAAAAGAATGTTCTGATCCCTTCCCCCTTCTTAAGTACAGGCTTTTCCCTCTCAAGGGGGAAGAGTTGAAGAGGAATATAAAGAGATTCTCAACAAGTTACTATTTCCTATTGCCTAGCAGTTTCACTACTTGAATTCCAATATATTCAGTTTTTCAGGATTTGGCATCTCCCAAGCCATTATAAATAATAATTACTTATATTTGCTGAGATTATTAATAAATCATTAATAATAAGATAAAGCAATTATTTACTAATAATATTTTCTGCTAGCTCATAAAAAGCCTGATTTACATTAGTATTATCTTTAGCTGAAGTAACAATAGTATTTATTATGTGAGAATGATTTTGGAAATTATTTAATTGTATAAGTTTTTTTAGTTTATTTTCTTCAATTAAATCTTTTTTATTAAGAGCAACAATAGCCATTCCTTTAGGGTTTACTTCGAGAAATAAATTGATATGATCTCTAAGGTGATTTAAAGTTTCTTGACGACTCAAATCCCCTACAATAATTGCACCTGTTGCTCCTTTAAGATAAGTTGGTGTTATGGACTTGAATCTAGTATTTCCTTCAATATCCCAAATTACTAAATCTATCTCTTGGGAGGACGATTTGAGATAAAGTAATTTGCGAGATACTTTAATACCTATGGTTGTGAGATATTTCTCACTAAATACATCTTCAATAAAACGCCTGATTAAGCTAGTTTTACCGACACTAAAATCACCTACTAAACAAATTTTTTTGGATATTACTGACATTTTTTAGGGCAAGTTTTTTATGGTATAAAAGATTCAAATCTGACACAACGACTTAAATGCAGAGGTTGCTCATAAGTTATATCAGGAGGAAGTTGAAGACTACCTATAACTTCTAACCTATCAGGATTTACTCCTTGTGATATCGCCTGTTTATAGACACTATTTGCCCTTTCTAATGCTAACTTTTGGTTAACACTAGTCGAACCTTGGCGATCGCTGTGACCAATTACCTTTAAATTCAAAGAGGGATATTGGTCTAAAAATTGCTTTATAGACTCAATCTTACTAGAATCTGCTATCTTTTTAAACTCTGATTCTCCAGAGTCAAAATAAATGCGAGTATCAAGAGTGGGTAATTCTGTTTCTAGGGTAAATACTACTTGTTTAACTCCAGGGATATTAGAAAAAGCGGTAGTAACGGTTTGAGTGGAGGTAGTATCTAAGACAAATCCTGTAATTGTAACGATGTAATTTTGATAGTTAGCAGCAATGGCTACTCCTTTAAGTAGGTTGAGAAGATTGGTGGCTCTCTTGACTTCTTGGGCGGTTACAGTAGGATCGGGAGGGACATTAACTGCAATAATTTGATTATCAAGATTGAGATTTTCTGAGGTAGCAATATTACCTACAATTTCTTGTGCTACGTTACGGTGATAGTCGCTAGGAACTTTCCCTGTTACGATAATATTCCCTTTATGCACTTTCGGTTCAAGATCATACACCGATAACTCGGGATTACTATCTAGTTGAATTGCAACTTCTTGAGTAATCCTTTCTGCTTTAGCGGTGCGATATTTAACAATACCCCAAGGAATTAAAATACCAGATAATAAAATTCCCACTAACCACAATAAACTTGCGAAAGATTTTTTACTACTCTGTGAATCTGAACTAGAGTCGGTTTCTATAATAGTTAAATTTTTGAGTAGCAGATTAACAGACTGAGGAATAGTGCTGGGATCTCCCTCATACTCTTCCATATAATTGCCGTATTTCATCACAATTGTACTTAGAGTCTCTCGAATGCGATCGCGAAATTGCTGAGGAGGTATACCATTAACTACCACTGCGATATAGCAATAACCTGCTGCTTCTAGAAGAATCTGGAAATGACCATAGTCAATTTCATTCAACTCCGAATCAGAAGTAATACAATCGTTAGCAAAGCTACGAATCGCGGTTAACATTCCTGCTACCATGTCTGACTCTAGAGGATGTTCTTGATCGGGTTGAATATCGCGAATAACTAAACCTGAATCTTTGTGGATTAAAAAAATTGCTCGAACACTACAGACTAGAGACTCTTGTAAAATTAATTCCGCTTCAGATACCCCTTGCATTTTGGCGCGGATTTTACGAGAAATACCTTCAGGACTCAGAGTTTTTTCCACCTTATCATTAATCCGTTGTATTTCTTCTGCTAAATATTTAGATATAGTACTTCCAATCACAGGATACAGTGCATCCACCATTGCATCCTTTTCTAATTCAATTTGAGCTTTGATCGCCTTTCCCATTTCTGAACCCAAAGCGCAAGAAATCGCATCTTCATCTAAACGGATTTGTTCTTCAATAGATAAAGCCATTTCAGGAGCGAGTGCTTTACCTAGGGATTGGGGTTGAATTTTAATTTCTTGAGTAATTGCATCAGGGAGAACTTTTGCGATCGCATGAGCCATTTTTTGTAAATCTTGTCCGCTTCTTTCTTCAATCGCCCTATCTATCACAGGAATCATAGTTTGTAAAATTAGTTCTTGAGAATCGCTCACCTTAACACTTAGGAGTTCGATCATCAAAGGAATCAAATTATTTACTGATTCTGCTAACTCATTAAGTTGCTCTTCTTTTTTAGCAATCCAATCCTCTAGGACAATTTTCTCGGAATGGGAAGAAAAATCCTGGTCGTTGCGATGTTTTTCCTCAGTTAAATTCGAGATAGCAGAAGATAGGCTTTTAATCGGGTCATCTTGTATAATCTCTGTGACTTTAGCAACCAGTAGTTCTGGATTTGATTCTATCTGCTCCAGAGTTTTAGTTTCAGAATTAGTTGAAGGTACAGGTGCTTTTTTATCGGAATTGGCAGAAAAATCCTGGTCATTGCGATGTTTTTCCTCAGTTAAATTCGAGATAGCAGAAGATAGGCTTTCAATCGGGTCATCTTGTATAATCTCTATGACTTTAGCAACCAGTAATTCTTGATTTGATTCTATCTGCTCCAGAGTTTTAGTTTCAGTACTATTTAAAGGTACAGCTGCTTTTTCAACAGTAGGATTGGCTAATGTTTCAACAGATGGGGTTTGCTGCTTCTTGGGAGAGGATTGCTTCTTATTATTAGGCTTGTTGATATTATTGGAAGCTTCTAAGTCTAGTAGTAAATCTATTAAGTTATCTATAGATTCAGACATATTTTAATTAGTGATTGGTTTTACTTAAGAAGGATCGGCTTATATCCTTCTGTTCCCCAAGTTTCCATCCCTTGGGGAGTAAGATAGGGGAGATAATAAGGATTTTGTTGTATATACCAGCCAAAAAACGCCAAACTCAGAATACTGTAGTAATTTTTGGTAATCTGCTTTAATTGTTCTACAGATACGTTGTCGTTTTCGGAACGAGTTATAAAAGTATGAGGTAACTTCTGAAAGACGATGGCATATTTATTTTTATTGTTAGCTTCTAATTGTTCAAAAGCAGGTAATTGTTCTAATAACAATGGAGTAATTAAGTCTCTTAAGTCTCGATCGCTAGCACTCCATAGAATAGGAAGTTCAAGGCGGTTCATACTCTCGCGACTAAATAAAATGCTACTAAAAGGAACAAACAAATATATTCCCCTCACTCTATTATCTTGTAACTGTAAAGATAATCTAGGTAGTTCTAAAGCGCGACATTGATACAACAAAGAAATATTTAATAACTTCTGAGTCGAGTCACATTCTGTTTATAATCTGAGATAATCTATTTCTGCTCCTGCTAAAGTTAAAGCTATCGGGGTAATTCCTTCACCTACTAAAAACCTAAACGCGCGTTGTACATAAGTAGGGCTATGTTTAGGGTTGGGACACGGTGAATTCCCATCAATACGATTTGACTGGCTACTGGCAGGAGAGAGGGGAGAACCCGTCTCATTACTATCACTAATAACAAGTGTCTTGGTGCGCGTTCCCAAGCCAGTCCGTTGGGCGGGTTTCCCGACTTGAAGGAACTGGCGTTTG
>JASJCP010000251.1 GCA_030065935.1 Xenococcaceae cyanobacterium MO_167.B27 | reverse complement strand
GTTTAATGCCGATTCAAGTCAAATTGGTTTTTGAGATAACTTGATGGCTGTTTGTCCTCTTGTACCTGCTGTCCACTTATTTGGCTCAAATGCTTGCACAGAATACCTTAAAGCGATCTCACTGTTTTGGGTCGCTCCTTCCGACAATTCCCATGAGCCAAGAGCAAGTTCCTTGGATAAATTAGCTAAGGCGGTTGCAACTGTAGTTCGAGATCGAGCCTTCGCCAAGCGTGCCAGAGATTTAAGCCAACAAATTAAGGCTGAAGACGGTGTAGGTAATGCAGTAAAAGCTATTGAGGAACACTTAAACATTGGTGATTGGGCAAAGTCCAGCATCTTGAAAAGAGATCTCATTCAATATTGTGGATAGGGAAGTATGAATAATGATGAAGAGTGCTAAATGTATTCTATCTGGGTTAAAGCTAACGAACAAAATATTACCTAAATTTTGGATAAACAGCGATGATTTCTAGACCTAAAAGAAAAAACATGAAACTATACATAATTACTCTCACTGCTTTACTAGTGGGACTATATGCTATATCGAATCAACAACATTCTTCTAATGCTTCGAGTCCAGATTCCAAAAGCAGCTACACACCACCACCAGGCTCGAATCAGATGTTGCGGGCCCCTATTACCATCGCTGATGGACTGGAAGTAATCATTTCCGATGTGGTGATTCCCCCAAATGGGGCAGTACCGCGTCACTATCACCCAGGAGAAGAGTTTATCTATGTTATCGAAGGCTCTGCCGTACATATTGAAGAGGATAAACCAGACCGAATACTAAGAGCAGGTGATACCTATGTAATACCGCCTGAAGCGGAACACGCACCAAGGGGTGGAGATGATGGCGCGAGAGCTATCGTTTTCCGAGTTCATATAGAGGGGAAAGAAGAACGTATTCTGGTCGAGGAGTAAAAAGGCATCGGCTGCAATCTAAACCTTCTACAAAACTGCTTTAGGAATTTGCCAACAGACTACAGTTAGATTCTGCTCGCGCTAAATCAAATTTCCCTTGAACCTAATCAAATTAAACTTACTCAAGATGTTAGTACAAGTTGTTCCCTACGATTCTCAATGGAAAACAGCATTTGAAACTGAGTCTCACCACATAGCAAAAGCTCTAGCCACAAATCTAGTAGTTATTCATCATATTGGTAGTACTGCTATCCCCCACATTTACGCCAAACCAGTTATAGATTTTCTAATAGAAGTTAAGGATATAGATTTAGTAACAGAACAAACTCCAGCAATGGTTGCATTGGGCTATGAAGCAATGGGAGAGTATGGACTTATTGGTCGTCGTTACTTCCGCAAAGAGAATCCACCAGGTATTAGAACTCATAATGTTCACATATACGAGATTTATTCTCCAGAAATAGAACGTCATTTAGCATTTCGAGACTATATGATTGCTCATCTGGTTGACGCACAACAATATAGTCAATTAAAACAAGAACTAGCCCAAAAATATCCTGAAGATATTGAAGGTTATATGGATGGAAAAGATGAATTTATCAAAAGAATAGAAAGAAAAGCGATTCAATGGCAGAAGTTGCAGTCTTCACCAATGATCTAAAAAAACGACAACAATTAGAGTATGGAAAGGAGTATTTTGTCATGGCAGCAATGGATTATTCTCAAGTAGCCCACTGGTATGATATCTACGTTAATACTGAGCTAGATGTACCATTCTTTTTAAATGAGGCACAAAATAGCAAGCGTGTACTGGAATTAACTTCTGGTACTGGTCGCTTGTCAATTCCACTACTCGAAGCAGGTGTATCTTTAACTTGCGTTGATAATTCTCCTGAGATGCTAGCCATCCTACATCAGAAAGTAGCAGCTAAAGGTCTATCTGCCAATATCTATGAAATGGATATGTGCAACCTTACTCTTCAAGAAAAATTTGAGCTGATAATTATCCCCTTTAACTCTTTTTCCGAGATTTTGAGGATTGATGAACAACGTCAAGCATTAAAAGGAATTAGGAATTGCCTAACAGAAACAGGACGTTTTATTTGTACGCTGCACAATCCTTCAATTAGGCTTAAGTCAGTTAACAAACAGTTGATGTTTCGAGGAAAATATTCTCTTCCTCATGAAAATACTATGTTTTTATGGAGTGTAGAAGAATGTACGCTGCAAAATTCTCTGGTCAAAGGTACTCAATTCTGGGAAGTATACACTCGCAATGGAGAGATGCAGCGTAAAAGCTTTCTTGATATTCAGTTTTATCTTCATCAGCAGTCAGAATTTCAGAAGTTAGCTGAATCCCAAAATTTTCATCTGATTAATTTGTATGGAGATTATTCTTATTCTGAATTTCAAAAAGAAACCAGCCCTTTTATGATTTGGGTATTGGGCAAGGATCAATCTAGATAATTTAAAGCAGTACACAAACAAATTAATTAACAACAATTAAATTATGAAATGGCTCAATGAACCCATCAATTGGAATATTCAAAATAACACAATTGAAGTCACCTCAACTCAGAATACAGATTTTTGGCGTAAGACTTGCTATGGATATATAAGAGATACGGGGCATTTTTACTATCAACAGTTAACGGGTGATTTTATAGCAGAAGTAAAAGTTAGCGGTCAATACCAAAATTTATACGATCAAGCAGGTTTAATGGTACGTTTGGATGAGGCAAACTGGCTAAAATGCGGTATTGAATTAATTGAAGGGATGCAACAAATCAGTGCTGTAGTTACTCGTGATTACTCTGATTGGTCTATAGTGCCGATGCCAAATAATCCTGCTGAGATTTGGATGAAAATAAGTCGTAAAGGGTCTGCTATAAAAATATATTACTCTTTAGACCGCCAACAATATACCCTGCTGAGAATAGCTTATTTGACTTTGACTGAAGAATTAGATGTGGGAATAATGTGTGCCTCGCCAGAGGGACAAGGTTTTGTGACTGTCTTTGAAGAATTTAGTATTCAATCTGGCTCCTAGCTGATATCAGTTTCAAATTTGAGGAACATAGTCGAGGTATCTCATGAATAAACGCAATCTGGCAATTTTAATTTTTGATGATGTAGAAGTACTCGATTTCGCAGCACCATTTGAAGTCTTTGGCGTAACTTCTGAGTTAAACAATTATGAACCGTTTAACGTTTTCTTGGTGGCAGAAACCCAAAAAAAATATAAAGCAGTTAATGGCTTACAGCTAGTTTCTGATTATGAAATCTCCAACTGTCCCAGTCCCGATATTTTAGTCTTACCAGGGGGCGTGGGCACTCGCACTCAAATGAATAACCAGAAGTTAATTGCTTGGATTAAAAAGATTTCGGAGGAAGCAGAGTTATTAATGTCAGTCTGTACGGGGGCGCGTCTTCTTGCCAAGGCAGGTTTACTCGATCACTTAGAAATAACTACTCATCATGAGGCATACGATGAGTTACGTCAATTAGTCCCTACTGCTTCCGTCAACGAACGAAAACGCTATATCGACCAAGATAAAATTCTGACCACTGGCGGGATATCGGCTGGTATTGATGGCTCTTTGTATGTTGTCGATAAACTTTTAGGTCAAGAAATTGCGCGTAAAACAGCAATTTATATGGAATACGATTGGCAACTACAAACTGTAATAAATTAAGCGAGTACCAATCTCCGAAATGATAGTTGCTGTATGCCATCAAAGATAGTTTATTTGAGAAAATTTGTAAAATGAGGGTCGTGTTGTGAAGAAATACTATCTTACTCCTGCAACTTTGCCAGATTGGAGTGACTATTTTTCCCAAGTTGCTGTAATTGAAAAAAATGGAATCAAAACTATCTATATAGCTGGGCAAGTTGGAGTTGATCGCCAAAAGAATTTATTTGGTAATAGTGAATTAAGAGAGCAACTGCAACAAACATTCAGTAATCTTCAAACTGCGTTGGAAAGCGTTAATGCTTCTATGGCAAATATTGTCAAGATGAATATCTATGTGGTGAATTATCAGCCCTCAGATGCCGAAATGATCGGAGAAGTGATACGAAAACACTTTAGGATGGGTCAACTCCCTCCAATGTCTTTGATTGGTGTACAAGCTTTAGCAGAAGATAGATTTCTTGTAGAAGTCGATGCTGAGGCTGTAGTAGATAGTGATGAATAGATGCAAGAAGCTTGAAAATATCTGGTTTCAGAATAACTAGACTAACAAGTGTATTACATCGGAATAAAGTTTTTAAATATCAATCAGGAGAGACAATGAAAATATACGGAGATATTCAATCAGGTAATTGTTACAAAGTTAAGCTTATCTGTGCTTTATTAGATATCAATTATGACTGGATAGAAGTTGATATCTTAGCAGGGGACACTAAAAAACCTGAATTTTTAAAGAAAAACCCCAATGGAAAAATCCCTTTATTAGAGTTATCTGATGGTCGATACCTTTCTGAGTCTAATGCGATTATAAATTTTTTGGCTGCTGGCAGCAAACTTTTACCTAAAAATGCTTTCGCTCTGGCTAAAGTTCAGCAATGGCAGTTCTTTGAGCAATACAGTCACGAACCCTATATAGCAGTTGCTCGATTTATTGCTAAATATTTAGGGTTGCCAGTTGAACGGAGAGCAGAATATGAGTCTAAACAAGTTGGCGGTTATAAGGCACTAAATGTCATGGAAGAACAGCTTAAAAAATCTAAATACTTAACAGGGGAGAATCTAACCACTGCCGATATTTCCTTATACAGTTATACCCATGTAGCAGGAGAAGGTGGTTTTGACCTGACAAAATACCCAGCAATTCAGTCATGGCTTGATAGGATTGCTTCAGAACCAAAATACATTGGCATGAACTAATTAGCATTTATTTAGATTCATAAATTAGGAGTTAGTGTACTTGTCATTTCCAACGAGGACATTATCAGGTATTTTTATGGATGAGATACTTACAAGTGATCGCGGAAGCTTACAGAGAATAACTAAGGCATTCTGT
Source organism: Xenococcaceae cyanobacterium MO_167.B27 (assembly GCA_030065935.1). GTDB lineage: Bacteria > Cyanobacteriota > Cyanobacteriia > Cyanobacteriales > Xenococcaceae > JASJCP01. Next base: position 1,782 of record JASJCP010000251.1, on the reverse strand, counting down.
GTGGGACAAGCAAAGTCGGGAACAGCATCGCTGTATGCTTTGCTATCACACTCCTATCGTGTGGCACACGAACCTGAGCGCGCCAAAACCCTGAAGATGATTTTGCGACATTCTGAGGGAGAAGTTGATGCACAGTCATTTAAAGCCTATCTTCGCCAACGCGACCAGAGACTGAATTTGGAATATGATATTGCCTGGGCAAATCAATTCATCATCGACCACTTACTAACAGTTTTCCCTGAAGCCAGGTATATCGTTCTCATTCGAGATCCCTATACCTGGCTACAATCAACAGTGGGACATTTGATTAGTCGGCAGATTCCACCTGATGTTCCCCCGTTTCTAAACTGGTGGTTTAAGCCCAAAAAATACTCTCATACCAGTCATGATCGCTTACTCGAAGCTCAGGGGGTTTATTCGATTACGGCTTTGGTAAATGCCTGGAATCATCACGTTCAGACTTGCACGCAGCTTCTTCCTCCAGAGCGATGTCTGGTTCTGAAAACTCACGAACTAAACTCTTCCCATCAGCAACTTGCTGATTTCTTGCAGATTCCTTGGCGAACGCTTGAGCGCGAGAGGGGACATCTCAACAAGAGTAAGTGGAATGGTCGGCTTGACTCGCTGGTCAATACTAACTACTTAAGCGAGGTGGTGAACTCAATGTGTGCCGATAGCATGACTCGTTACTTTCCTGATGTCTCCAATGCTGAGGATGCCTACAAACTGTGGGGACAAAATTGTGTCGAACAACAGCGATAGACAACCTAAGATCGAGTTCGGATAATTACCTTAAATACAGTAAGTATCGATGAAATAGCTGGGAATAGATGTGAAAAACTTGCTATTTGCTACTCGATCGTAAAAAGTTAGACAATCTATAGAAGATATATGAGTAATTCAATTGAAACACAGATTCTCGAAGCGGAAGAACGGCTTAGACTGGCAATGCTTGATTCCGATGTAAGAGTTCTCGATGAATTGTTGGCACTCGAACTTGTTTTTACCAATCATCTCGGTCAAGTGTTAGGCAAACAGGACGATCTTGCTGCTCATCAATCTGGAAAGTTTAAGATAGAAACTTTGACACCTTCAGATCGCCGTATTCAAGTGATAGGAAATGTGGCGAGCGTTACCGTTAAAGTCCATTTAGTCGGCAGCTACGCTGGTGCTGGTTTTGATAATGATTTGCGATTTACTCGTATTTGGAATCTCTCTTCTAATGGGACTTGGCAGATAGTCACTGCCCATTCTAGCGTCGTGCATTGATAACACAATTAAAAAGATGGAAAAAGTCATCATAATTACAGGTGCTAGTCGTGGCATTGGGGCTGCCACTGCCTATTTATCTGCCGAGCGGGGTTATGCCGTTTGCGTCAATTATCTTAATAACCAAAAGGCTGCCCAAAAGGTTGTTAATGAGATCGAACAAATGGGAGGTAAAGCAATCGCTGTTGCTGCTAATGTGGCTTCTGAAGCTGATGTAATTGGTCTATTTAATAGGGTAGAAGAACAACTTGGAACGGTAACAGCATTAGTTAACAACGCGGGTATTTTAGAGCAACAAATGCGAGTTGAGAATATGGATGCTGCTCGTTTGCATCGTATTTTTGCTACCAACATCATTGGCAGCTTTCTGTGTGCTAGAGAAGCTATAAAACGAATGTCTACCAAACATGGTGGTGCAGGAGGAGCGATCGTTAATGTTTCATCGGTTGCTTCTCGCCTTGGTTCTCCTGGGGAGTATGTAGATTATGCTGCTTCCAAAGGTGCGATCGATAC